>NZ_CP024903.1:927405-1236540 GCF_003330765.1 Burkholderia pyrrocinia
TCCTGCACGTCCGGCAATTCCCCGATCAAGCCTTCGATCTCGATCGACGACACCCATTCGCCGCCCGTTTTGATTACGTCCTTGATGCGGTCGACGATCTGCACATAGCCGTCCGGCGTCATCACCGCGACGTCCTGGGTATGCAGATAGCCGCCGCGCCATAGAGCTTCGGAGGCTTCGGGCTGGTTGTGGTATCCCTGCGTGAGGAACGGCGCGCGCAGCACGATTTCGCCGGGCGTTGAGCTGTCGCGCGGCACGTCGCGCATGTCGGGATCGACCACCCGCAGGTCCACCATCGGCAGCGGGCGTCCGGTCATGCAACGCTTGTGCACGTTCTCGTCCTGGTCGACCGGCGCGGCGCCCGGGGGAAACTGCGAGAGCGCCACCGTCGGGCCCGTCTCGGACATCCCGTAGCCCGCGAACACGTCGATGCCTTGTTCGACCGCAGCGCGGCATAGTCCGGGGGGCAGGGCTGCACCGCCCGTGATGATCTTCCAGCCGACCAGGTCGTGGCCGTCGCGGCGCGCGGCATCGAGCAGCATCTGCAGGATGGTGGGCACGCAATGCGAGAACGTCACTTTTTCGGTCTTCTTCAGCGCCAGCAATATCTCGGGGACATAGCGGCCGGGCAGCACGACGCGCAGCCCGAGCAAGACCGCAACGTACGGCAGGCCCCACGCGAGCACGTGGAACATCGGTGTGATGGGCATGTACACGTCGTCGCGATGCAGTCGTTGGCCATCGCGCGGCGAACACAGGCTCGTCGAAATCGTCAACGCGTGCAGCACGATCTGCCGGTGGCTGTAGCACACGCCTTTAGGGTCGCCCGTGGTGCCGGTCGTGTAGAAAAGCGCGGCGCGCGTATTCTCGTCGAACTCGGGAAAGACGAAATCCGGCGAGGCTTGCCCGACCAGCGCCTCATACTCGCCCGCGACGGGCAGCGGCGTGGGTGTCATCGGATGGTCGTCGGCAAGCACCAAGACCTGACGCACGAACTTCAGCTCCGCCCGAATCTGCTCGAGCACCGGCAGGAAATCCGTGTGCGCGAGCACCAGTTCGGCGCGCGAATCGTTCAGCGCATAGGCGATCTGTTGAGGCGAGGTGCGGACGTTGACCGTGAACAGTGTCGCCCCCATCATCGGGATCGCGAAGTAACTCTCGAGGTAGCGGTGGCTATCCCAGTCCATGGCGGCGACGGTGGCGCCGTGCCGCACGCCGAGTGTTTCCAGCGCACTGGCGAGTTGCCCGATGCGCCGGCGCAGGTCGGCGTACGTATAGCGCAGCTTGCCGCGATAAGTGATCTCCTGATGCGCGCTCAGGCTCTGCGAGTTCAGCAGCAGTTGCTTGACGAGCAATGGATAGGCGTAGGCCGACGGGGTCGGCGCAATCAGGTTGTCGGGGATGGCGGATGCTTGGGTCGCTGACACGGAGACTACCTCGTATGGCTGTCGGCGCAGCGGCGCGCCGCGTCATCGTGCCAAGCATGC
This sequence comes from Burkholderia pyrrocinia, assembly GCF_003330765.1. Taxonomy (NCBI): domain Bacteria; kingdom Pseudomonadati; phylum Pseudomonadota; class Betaproteobacteria; order Burkholderiales; family Burkholderiaceae; genus Burkholderia; species Burkholderia pyrrocinia. The sequence goes on from NZ_CP024903.1 coordinate 928,893, forward strand.
GGTGCAAGGCCGATCGATTTCCCGTTTTCCGGGAGGGGAACGGTTACTGGGCATTCCGGCAGGCAGGCGGGCGCGCTCATGCTTGAACCCGTCTTGCGCGTTCAAGGTATCGCGCTATTTTAATTAGGAAAACTGATAGGGATGCCATCGACCGGTACGAGCGCACGACATCCCTCATTGCTTCCGGTCACGCGATCTTGCGCAGATACCCTTGTTGCCCGCCGTTCCGGTTTGGCGCGAAACCATTGGCTGCCAGGGTTTCTTCCGTGGTGTCGTAGAACACGCCGATCTTGCTGATCTCGCGCGCCTCCCTGGCCGTGGCGATCGGCCGGCCGAACTCGCGCGAGATGCGCACCAGTTGCTCGATCTGCGCGGCGGTGCCGATCTTGGCCGTGCGCGACTGGTTCCACAGGTTGTCCTCGGTGCCCGTGCGCACGTGAAGGCCCATCGCGATACCCATCATGTTCACCGGCAGCACGTTGAGCACGGAGCTTTCCACCGTCAGTACCGCGCCGTCGGGCACGGCGCGCACGAAATTGGCGAGGCTGTAGAGGTTGGGCGCATCCATGCCGCCGCCGATGGCCACCCAGTTCATAACCAGCGGGCCCTTGTAGATACCGCGACGGATCAGCCGCTCCACCGATTCGAAGCTGTTGATGTTGTAGCACTGGAATGCGCTCTGGATGCCCGCGGCCGTCAGGCGCCGGACATGCTCCTCGACCCATCCGGGCTGCGCCGGTACCGTCATCTCCTTGTACGCGTTGAACACCGCCGGGTCTTCCATCGACGTGCCCTTGATGTCGCGCGCATCGAATTGCTCCAGGACATTCATCTGCGACGTGTTGACCGTCACCGTTACCTGGTCGGGCTTGGGGTCCAGATCGGCCAGCATGTGGCGCGTGTCGTCCGACAGCCACTTGGCTGCCGCGCCTTCGGTCTCCGGCGCGAAACTGATGGAGCCGCCCACCTGGATGATCATCTCCGGCACGCGTGCCCGCACCCCGGCGATGAGTTCGTTGAACTTCGACAGACGCTTGCTTCCCTTGCCGTCCAGCTCGCGCACGTGCAGATGCAGCACCGTCGCGCCTGCGTTGTAGCAGTCCACGGCCCTCTGGATTTGATCTTCCATCGTGACGGCGATTTCCTCCGGGAAGTCCGACGGCAGCCACGACGGCGCATAGGGCGCGGCCGTGATGATCAGCGGCTGCTGGTTTTCGGGGAACAGGTGTCCGTCGAGAAAGTTCATGGCGTGTCTCCTGGGTAAAAGGAATGGATGGTGGTGATTTGAATTGGATTCAGGGCATTACTTCGCCGGCAACGCCCGCATGAACCGGCTTTGCCGCGTCAGGTATCGGGGATCGGATTCACACCAAAAGAATATCGCCGCGAGTTAGACTCCTATGTATTATTTGGGACATTGGATGTCTAAATTGGGACACTACCATGCAGCGATCCATGCTCACGATCCGGAGCGCAAGCCTGACGGGCTATACGGATCTCGCACGCGATGTCGGACTCGATCCCGCGCGCATGTTGCGCAAGGTCGGGTTGAGCGCGCGCGATCTGGTCGATCCCGATGCTCCGATCAGTACTTTTGCGGTTCGCGAACTGCTGGAAAGCAGTGCCGCGGCGGCAAACGTGGAAGATTTCGGGTTGCGACTGGCAATGAGCCGGCGGCTGTCCAACCTGGGACCGATCAGCGCTGTCATGAGTGAAGCGCCTACGGCTCGAGAGTCTCTCGAGAGCCTGTGTCGTTACATCCGCTTGATCAATGCTTCGCTGCTGACCCGTATCGAAGACTATGGCGATGCCGTATTGATTCGCGAGAACATCCTGGTGGACGACAAGCGTTCGGTGCGACAGTCCATCGAGATGGCCGTCGGCGTACTCTACCGGAGCATCGGGGAACTCCTGGGGCCGGGCTGGCGGCCGCGAAGCGTCTGCTTCGAGCACCGTCCGCCGAATGGTGCGACCTGCCACAAGGCCTTTTTCGGATTGGCCGTCGAATTCAATTCCAGCTTCAACGGCATCGTGTGTCACGCGAAGGATCTGGCGGCGTATCGGCCTGCCCGAGATTCCCGGATGGCGCTTTATGCTCGCCGCTTTCTGGATCAGGCTTTGTCAGGCGCTCATGACAGTGCCACGCATACGATTCGGCAAGTGATTGTCGCGATGTTGTCCAATGGCCGCTGCACGGCCGACCAGGTGGCGAGACACCTCGCCATGGATCGTCGTACTTTGCATCGGCGTCTGGCCGCGGAGGAAACGAGCTTTTCGGCGCTGCTTCAGGTTGTCCGGAGCGAACTCGCGTCTCGACAGATCCGGGATAGCGATCGCTCGCTCGCCGAACTGGCGGATCTGCTCGGTTTTTCCAGCCCAAGCGCATTTGCCTTCTGGTTCAGGAAACACTTTGGAACGACGGTTTCAAAGTGGAGAGAGGCTCGATAGCGCGCTACGGCGGCGAGTGCTACACGGGTTGCGCCGGCTCCCATGCGAGCCCCACCGGCTCGACGTCGCCCGTGGTGGAAGCCGCGGCCTTCGATGCGCGTGCCGATCGGGGAGAGGCGGCGGGTGGGTCGAGGTGTTCGTTGCGCCACTGGCTCGGCGGCTTGCCGAACTCGGCGCCGAACCAGCGCGAGAACGCGCTGGATTCCGAAAAGCCCAGCAGTTCGCCGATATCGGACATTGAATGACGCGGCTGGGCCAGATACCGCTTCGCGTGCGACGCCCGGATCTCGTTCAGGAGAACGGAGAACCGCTGTCCGGTCTGTTCGAGCTGGCGTTGCAGCGTGCGCGGCGTCAGGCCCAGCCGGAAACTGACGGGCTCGATCGCGCCCTGGCCGTGCGGCAATAGCACGTGAATGGTGCGGCGTACGTTGTCGGCGAGCGATTCCGGGTTGTAGCGCGGCTGCAGGTCGAGCAGTTCCTTGGCGTAGCGCGCGAGATGCGCGTCGGCCAGCGGGTTTGCGCGGTCGAGATCCTGCCGGGCCAGCACAATGCCGTCGAATTCACTATCGAACTCGACGTGCCGTCCGAAGAAGCGACGATGTACCTCGAGGCTCGCGGGCGCGGCGTGCGCGAAATGCACGCTGCGGGGCATGTATTGCGGGTTGAGTGCCGAGCGCACGAGACTGAATACCACGCCGACCGTCAACTCCACCATCTCGGGCCCCGGCTCGGGACGCCCGGTCACGAGTCCGACATGCACGACCGCGATATCCGCGGTTTCCTCGAGGTGGATGACCACCGAATCGCTCAGCAGATGGCGGTAGTTCTCGATTTGCGCCAGCAACTGGCGCAGTGTCGGTTGATGCTGGAGCAGCAGACTGATCGGCCCGAAATCGGAGAGCCGCCACGCCTCGCCGACGCGTACGCCTGGCGAGCGGCAACCGGCGGTGCGCGCCGATACCTCGAACACCCGTGCGACGCTTGATTCGGGAAGACGCAGATCGGGTGTCGTGACGCAGGCGGGATCGAGCCCCGCTTCACGCAGCGTGCGAACCGGATCGACGCCCGCGCTTCGGGCGATCTCCGAAAACTTGGTCAGGGACGCGGCTCGAACCAGGGGCGGCATGGCTTCACAGGCGGATTCGACTCCGGGGAGGGTAGCGACTGCGCCGTGCGGCGTCTGTCAGGAATAACCATGAACGGAGCGCGTGTCGCGCGTTGTCAGATCGTGTCGTCCGGCGTCAAGCGGACGAGCGGCGCATTTCCCACAATGCCTGTCCATGGAGGTGTGTCGCCGACCGCATTCGCAAAAGGGCCGCAACGAGCGCAGCGGGCAGGCGGCGGACGCTCAAGCTTGCGACGTGCGGAGACATTCGTGCCGCCCCTCGCGCGAGATCTTATATTCACGGGAATCCGGCCATGAGAATCGAACGACTGACCTGCAACATCGGCGCTGAACTTTCCGGCGTTCATCTGCGCGACGCGGCGCGTGACGACACCCTGTTCGCCGAAATCAGGGCGCTGCTGCTCAAGCACAAGGTGTTGTTTCTGCGTGACCAGGACATCACGCGTGCGGAACACGTCGCGTTTGCGCGGCGCTTCGGCGAACTGGAGGATCATCCTGTCGCCGGCAGCGATCCGGAACATCCGAGGCTCGTGCAGATCTATCGCAGCGACAAGAAAGAGAGCTACGAAAACAGCTATCACACGGACGGTTCGTGGCGGCCCTGTCCGTCGATGGGCGCGGTGTTGCGCTGTATCGAGGGGCCCGAAGTGGGGGGCGACACCATCTGGGTCGACATGGGCGCGGCATACCGCAATCTGCCCGAGGAGATCAAGCAGCGTATCGACGGGTTGCGGGCCAAGCACAGCATCGAGCATTCGTTCGGCGCGGTGATGACGCTCGAGGCGAGGACGAAGCTCGCCGAGGAAAACCCGATGGTCGAGCATCCGGTGGTGCGAACGCACCCCGAGACAGGTGAAAAAGTGCTCTACGTGAACGGCTTCACGACCCATTTCGCCAACTTTCATACGCCCGAGAACGTGCGGTTCGGGCAGGACAAGACCCCCGGCGCGAGCCATCTGCTCAACTATCTGCTCAGCCAGGCCTATATCCCCGAGTATCAGGTGCGTTTTCGCTGGAAGCCGAATAGCGTGGCCGTTTGGGACAATCGTGCGACGCAGCACTACGCCGTACATGACTACTGGCCCGCTTCGCGCAAGATGGAGCGCGCAGGCATCGTCGGTGACCGTCCGTTCTGACAGGCGCGTGCGCTGTGTCTTGCGATACGTGGTGCCCGACGCAGCAGGATCGAGAAGGCACGGGATTGATTGGCATAACGATATATCTGGCAGCAGCGAAAAAGCAGGAATCGAGGAGACGGAAGATGGCACATGCAATCAGGTTGTATGAGACGGGTGGACCCGAAGTCATGCGCTGGGAGGCGGTCGAGGTCGGCGCCCCCGGCCCGGGCGAGGTGCGGTTGCGCCACGAGGCGGTCGGCCTCAATTTTGCCGACACGTATTTTCGCAGCGGCCTCTATCCGGTTCCGCTGCCGGCGGGAATGGGCGTGGAGGCGGCGGGTGTGGTCGAGGAGGTGGGAGCGGGCGTGACCAACGTGGCGCCTGGCGACCGCGTGACCTACACGGGATTCGTGAACACACTCGGCGCGTATAGCACCGAGCGGTTGATTGCGGCGACCCCGCTGATCAGGCTGCCGCAGGACATCACGTGCGAGACCGCGGCGGCCATGACGATGCGCGGCCTCACGTCGGCTTACTTGATGCGGCGGATCTGGCCGCTGCAGCCCGGCGAGACGATACTCGTGCACGCGGCGGCGGGCGGTGTTGGCCTGATTCTTTGCCAGTGGGCGAAGCTGCTCGGGCTCACGGTGATCGGTACCGTGTCGAGCGAGGAGAAGGCTGCGATCGCGCGCCGGCGCGGCTGCGATCACGTGATTGACTATTCGCGCGAAGACGTGGTGCGGCGCGTGCGGGAGCTGACCGGCGGCGCGGGCGTTTCCGTCGTCTATGACAGTGTGGGCAAGGACACGTTCATGGCCTCGCTCGATTCGCTCCGGCGCCGCGGCTTGCTTGTCTGCGTCGGGACGGCGTCCGGTACGGCGCCCGCGTTCGAGCCGCAACTCCTCGCACGCAAAGGCTCGGTTTTCGTCACGCGTCCGGCGCTCGCCGACTATATCGCCGATCCGGCGGAAAAGGCCGAGCTTGCCAATGAAATCTTCGGTCACGTCGCTGCGGGCCGCATCGAGATCGAAATCAACCAGCGCTATGCGCTGCAGGATGCCGTGCATGCGCATCGGGACCTGGAGGCGCGCAGGACGACCGGCTCTTCCATTTTCACGATCTGACGCTGCGCAGAAGCAGGCGGCTCAAAGTCACGCAAATCCGGCGCGTTTGGCGCATCGACAGAAAAGCAAGGAGACGAACGTGGGAATGCAAGCAACTGCCGCGATGGGAGACCCGCTCGCGCCTGCCCCGGCCGTATCCAGGGCCTACGCGTGGAGTGTTTTTGCACTGACCTTCGGTCTGCTGCTCGCGGACTACATGTCGCGCCAGGTGCTCAACGCGGTCTTTCCGCTGCTCAAGACGCAATGGTTGCTCACGGACACGCAGCTGGGTTCGCTCAGCAGCATCGTCGCATTGATGGTGGGGCTGCTGACGCTCCCGCTGTCGATGCTGGCCGACCGCTGGGGGCGCGTGCGCAGCCTGATCCTCATGGCGATACTGTGGAGCCTCGCCACGCTCGGATGCGCCGTGTCGGCGAACTATGGCCAGATGTTCGCGGCACGCTTTTTCGTCGGCGTGGGCGAGGCTGCCTATGGCAGCGTGGGTCTTGCTGTCGTGCTCAGCGTGTTTCCCGCGCATTTGCGCGCAACGCTTTCGGGCTCGTTTCTCGCGGGCGGGTCGTTCGGGTCCATGCTGGGCATGGCCTTGAGCGGCATCGTGGCCGCGCGGTTCGGCTGGCGCTGGTCGTTCGTCACCATGGCGGTGTTCGGCCTCGTGCTCGCCGCGATCTACCGCGCTGTGGTCACCGAGCAGCGCCTCGCGCCCGACCGGCCGGTCGCGCCGCGGCGCGCCGGGCGCGCGACGCAGGCTCGCTTCACGCCCCGCAGTTTCGGGCGTGCACTGTTCGCTGCGAAAGCCGTGGTTTTCGCCTATCTGGGCTGCGGTGTGCAACTGATTCTGCCGGGCGCCCTGTTTGCGTGGTTGCCGAGCTACCTGGTGCGTTCGTACGGGATGCCGCTCGATCGCGCCAGCGTGGTGGCAGCATCGCTCGTGCTGACCTCGGGGGTGGGCATGAGCGTCTGCGGCGTACTGACCGACCGGATCAGCCGGCACCGACCGGCACGCAAATGGACGATGGCGATCGTCTATTGCGCCAGCACGTTCGTGGCATTCGGCACGGCCTTCCACCTGCCGCCGGGTTTGCCGCAACTGGTCTCGATTGGCGTCGGCATGTTCCTCGTCTCGGGCGTCTGCGGCCCGACGGGCGCATTGGTGGCAGATCTCACGCCTCCCGCGATCCACGCGACGGCGATGGCGATCTGGGCGCTGGCCAACAACCTGATCGGCCTCGCAGCGGGACCGCTCATCACCGGCATGCTCGCCGACCGGCTGGGCCTGCACGTCGCACTGCAGCTTATCCCGTTTGCAGCCCTGGGCTCGGCGCTGCTTTTTGTCCTCGGCAAGCGGCGGTATGCAGGCGACCTTGCCCGCGGGGTGGCGTCGACGCGCGAAGGTTGAGCGGGCGGTTCGACGACGATGCAGCAACCGGCGGACGCGCGCCGCCGGGATCCGGAAGCACACCAGGCAGGCGCGCGCAGCAAGCGGGCCGATAAGGCCGGCTGTCACAACAGACTGGAGGAGACGCAATGAAACTGAAGTCGAGCGCCGTGACCGTGTTTGCGTTCATGGCCGGGGCGGCGCACGCGCAATCGTCGGTGACGCTGTTCGGGGCCATCGATAGCGGCGTGTATTACCAGAGTACGTCGGCTGCATCGTTCGCGAGCACGGCGAAGAACCTGGGGCACGTCTACGGGTTGAAGGATGCCGGGATCTATTCGAGCTTCTGGGGGATCAAGGGAACCGAAGACATCGGTGGCGGCTACAAGGTCAATTTCAGGTTGCAGGGCGTATTCAACAGCAGCAGCGGCAAGCTCGGTCTCGCCGATACGACTGGCGCTTCCGCGATATTCAACCAGCAGACGACGGTTGGCGTGTCCGGCCCGTTCGGTTCGATCGACCTAGGACGCCAGTTCACGCCGATGATCCATGCGATGGCCGATACCGATGTTCGCTCGGCGCAGTACTTCGGAAGCATCCTGGGCGCCTGGCTCGGCTTGAACCAGGCGGCAGGCTGGGGCGGCACCAACACCAACGTACCGATCGGCGCGCTCTATGACAGCAATGCGATCGTCTATCAGTCGCCGAAGTTCTACGGTGCTTCCTTTGCGCTGGAATACGCGCCTGGCGGCGTGCCCGGGCAGATCCAGGGCGGCACGCGTGAGTCGGCCGTGCTCAGGTATTCGAACTACGGCCTCAATCTGGCCGCCGTCTACTACAACGCGCATGACACGAACCTGCCGGCTACAGCGCCCGCCACGGGGCTCGACAACAATCGCCTGTACTACCTGGGCGCGAAGTATACGTTTCGCGGTGTGTCCGTGTCGGCTGCCTACGGCATCGGGCGGAATCCTTCGAACGTGAACCAGGCGGACTACGAACTCATCTCGGGCGGGCTCGGGTATCAGTTCTCTTCATTCTTCAGGATCACGTCGGGCTTCTATTATCTGAAGGATCGAAACAACGCCACGAATCATTCGAGCGAATACGCACTGGGTGCGGAATACAGCCTGTCCAAGCGCACCCTGTGCTACGTGCAGGTAGGCCATGTCGCGAACCATGGGACGATGAATCAGACGATCACCTACGGTGCGCCCGTCGCGCCAGGCGTCTCGACGACGGCAGCCATGCTCGGCATTCGGCACAGCTTCTAAAGATGTGGTCTGAAACCGGAGAACGTGATGAATAAAAAAGGATTCCTATTCATTGTCAAAGCAGCATCCGTCATGACGTGCGCATTGATGCTGACGGCCGGTGCATGGGCGCAGGGTAGCCAGACGGTGGGGGCATCGGCGTCCTCCGCCGCGCCCACGGCGAAGGAAACGAGAAAGGCGAACCGCGCACTGAAGCGCCAGGTGTACGCCGCGCTCGCGAAGCACAAGGAGATCGAAGCCGGGAATATCAGCATCGTGGCGAAAGACGGAGCGGTGACGCTCAACGGCACGGTCACGGATGCGTCCCAGATCGATACCGTGGGCGAGGTGGCCAGGAATGTGCGTGGCGTGAAGTCCGTGACGAACCGACTCTCGGTCGCGCGCCCGCTGGGCGAGTAGCGGGCCGCCGCACGCCCGGGCCGCGGGCGCGCGACCGACGACATCCGATGTTTGATCGACAGTCTTTATCTTTGGAGAACGCGAATGAATTTTCTTGACGGTCATCTTTTTCCCGAGAATCAGCCGCCCTTGATCATCACGGCCGCGCCTTATGCCCCCGGCTGGTTGCCGACCGACTTTCCCGAGGATATTCCGGTGACCATGGACGCGCAGATCCAGAAGGCCGTGGACTGCTACAACGCCGGCGCGACGGTGCTGCATCTGCATGTCCGCGAGCTGGACGGCAAGGGCAGCAAGCGCCTGTCGAAGTTCAACGAACTGATCGCGGGGGTGCGCAAGGCGGTACCCGAGATGATCATCCAGGTCGGCGGCTCGATCTCGTTCGCGCCCGAGAACGAAGGTCAGGCCGCGAAGTGGCTCGCCGACGACACCCGCCATATGCTGGCCGAACTCGAACCCACGCCGGATCAGGTGACGGTGACGGTCAACACGTCGCAGATGAACGTCACCGATCAGGCGGAAGACTCGGATTTCAGGGGAACCTCGCGCGCGAATCCCGCGCTCTTCAACGCATACAAGGAAATGACCGTGCCTGCGCAGCCGGGCTGGGTCGAGGAGCACGTGCGCCGCCTGACGGCGAAGGGCATTCAGAGCGCGTTCCAGTGTTACAACATCAACAGTTTCGAGTCGGTCGAGCGGCTGATGCGCCGGGGTTTCTACAAGGGCCCGCTGGTCATGAACTGGGTGGCGATCGCGGGCGGCATGGATACGCCGAGCGTCTATAGTCTCGCGAACTTTATCCGCGCGGTGCCGGACGGCGCCGTGGTGACCGTGGAGAGCAATGTCCGCAACGTGCTGCCCGTCAACATGATGGGCATTGCGATGGGCCTGCACGTGCGTTGCGGCACGGAGGACTGCTTGTGGAACCCGTCTCGCACGGAGAAGATGAGCACCGTGAAGCAGATAGAGCAGCTCGTGCGCATCTCGCGCGAATTCGGCCGCGAGATTGCCACGGCGCAGCAAGCACGAGCGATCTCGAGGATCGGCGTGTTCTACGACACGGTGGAAGAGTCGCTGCATGCGAACGGCTTCGCGCCGAACCGCAACGGCGGCAACCAGGGGTTCTTGCGCAAGACGGCCTGAGCGAAAACCGCAAATGACGCGCAATGGGCGGGACGAGGCGTACCCGGCGTTGCCGGCGCGTAACGGCTCGCGTGCGTGTTCTTTTCGTCAGCGCCATGCGGCGTTCGCAGCACGATCCGGTCAGGCAGGCGGCGAAGGTTGGTATGGCCCCGCAATGTGCGCAGGCAATAAAAAAGCCCGCTGCTTGAGCGGGCTGAATCCATGTTTGGAGACATGGAGGAGACAGACGTAAATTTAAGGGAAAACCCGGGGGTTGGCAAGCCCCCGTTGTATTCATGCAACTTGCTGCCGCACCGGCCGCCGCGCATCGACGCGGCCGGTGCGCACTTACATGCCGGCGGCCCGCGCGTGCGCCGCAAACGCACCGAACCGTTCCTGCGCGACAGGCAGCGCGTACTTGTCGCGCATCTCCGTCTCGATCCACGCACAGGCCTCGCGCGCGCAGTCGGTCAATGCGTGCCGCGTCGCGTGCCCGTCGATGTCGTAGACGAAGCGCACGCCGACCTCGTCGTCGGCGACCTGTCGTTCGAGCTGGTTGAGCTGCAGTTGCGGCCCGTGCTGTTGCGACAGTGCGCGCAGCTCGTCGAAGTGATATTCGAGCCAGTCCGCGAAGAACAGGGCGTCGCTGTGGCACGGCAGGCGGAAGGCCGCGCTGCGCGACGGGCGCGGCCCGGCTTTGCCGGCCGCCGCATGCGGGTCGTGGTCCGCGGCGATCGATGCGTCGACAGGCGCGAGCGGATGCTGAATCCGCTGGTACGGTTCGCGATCGCGCAGCGCATGCCAAAGCAATTCGTCGCCGGCGGCACCGGACGGCTGCATCGTCAGGTCGTGCCGGCCGTTGCCGGCCGGGGCAATGTCGCGGATCACGAGGCGCAGCGAGCAGAGCGGCTCGTCCGCGACCAGCAGTGTCGCCGCACGCGGCAGCCCGCAGACGAGCGGCGCGGCGCCGGCGGCGCGAAACACGAGCCCGTGGCGGTCGAGCCGCACGAGCGGCAGCGGCCTGGGAAACGACGGATAGGCGACCGCGATGCGGGCGCCGTTGGCGCTCGTCAACCCGGGCATCATCGCGCGAAAGACCTGAGACTGGTCCACGTTGGTTCTCCTTCGTTACGATGCCGCCCGGACGGAAACGCGCGTTCCGGTTCAGGCGGCGATAGCTTGCCGGGCTGCCTGCCCCGGCTCGATTCCTAGTGCCGCAAACGTTTGCGGATCAATGTCGATCCAGCACGCGACCACCAGACGCCCGTCCACCTGCTTCGGCGGGCCTGCACGGTGCGCGTGTATGCCGATCCGGCGGAACAGCCGCTCCATGCTCGCGAACGTCACGCCGATCAGTTGCCGCGCGCCAAGCTGCGCCGCGCATTCGACGACGGCCGCTAGCATCGGGCGCACGGCCCACTCGGCATTGCCCGGCCCGCCTTCGTCGTCGGTCGCCGCGAACCTGGACAACTCCCAGACGGCAGCCGATTGCGGCAGCGGCATGTCTTCGGCGATCAGGTCGGCGAACAGCGACTTCAGCAGATACGGGCGCGTCGTGGGCAGCAGCCGCGCACATCCGCACATGTCGCCGCCGGCGTTTCGAGCGAACACGTAGACGGTATCGTCGCGATCGAACTGGTCGCGCTCGAAACTTTCGTTCGCCGACGGGAGCGCCCAACCGAGCTGTTCGACGAACACGCGGCGCCGATAGCGCCCGAGATCCGCTGCCAGTTCGTGTGGTAACCGCCCTTCCTCGTGAACGAAGGTCTGCATGGGTGTCCTCGGATTTGTGCTTTTGTATGCGTGCATTACAGCGCGCGGCACGAGGAGGCTGTAACTGGTAACTCTTACAGGTTGGCGGCGTAAAGACGCCATTCAGGACGTGGTAACGGTTTCTTGATCGACGGGATTGAAAACCGGGCCGCTTTTGCTTATAAAGAGCGCCAGCATCGCGGAAATTGTCAGATGAATGCGCGACCGGTTGTCACTGGAGCGTCGGACCGGCATGATAGGCGTCGTTGTGCCCGAGCAGGGCCGACGCGACCGCGGCGGGCCAGTCGATGCAGGCGAGCCGCGCGGCGAGCGCGGCGGCCGTGCGGAACATGCCGATGTCGGCGCCCTTGGCGTCGACGGCCATCACGTTGCTGCGGACGTCGCCGCCTGCGATCACGAACGCGCCGGTCGCGCGTTCGAGGTACCAGTCCCAGCCGATGGTCACGTATGCGACGCCGGCACTGGCCGTGCGCTGCCATTCGGTATAGCCGGCGAGGCGTGCGTCGATCGCGTTGTCGCGCAGCTCCGCAAGCAGCGATGCATCGAGGCCGCTTGCGACATGGTCGAGCGCAAGCGCGGCCAGTGCGCCTTCTGACAGGCGTACGTAGCCGTCCGGGGACGGGCCGGGGACCGGGTGCAGCAAAGGTGAAGTCATGCGCGGAATGTATCAGCCCCGAATGGGAGCTGGCACCTGACAAGTATGACAGCGTGACGTTGTCGGAGAAAGAATGGAACTGCGCTGGCAGGATGCCTACCAACAATTCAGCGCCGCGGAAGACGAGCAGCAGCTCTTTCAGCGGATCGCCGCGTATTCCAAGCGGCTGGGATTCGAATACTGCTGTTACGGCATTCGCGTACCGCTGCCGGTATCGAAGCCGGCGGTCGCCATCTTCAATACCTATCCGGACGGCTGGATGGCGCACTACCAGGCGCAGAACTACATCGAGATCGATTCGACGGTTCGCGACGGCGTGCACAGCACCAACATGATCGTCTGGCCGGACGTCGACCGGATCGACCCGTGTCCGCTATGGCAGGACGCGCGGGAATTCGGGCTGTCGGTGGGCGTCGCGCAGTCGAGCTGGGCGGCCCGCGGCGCGTTCGGCCTGCTGAGCATCGCACGCCACGCCGACCGGCTGACGCCGGCCGAGATCAACATGCTGACGCTGCAGACGAACTGGCTCGCGAACCTGTCGCATTCGCTGATGAGCCGCTTCATGGTGCCGAAGCTGTCGCCCGCGGCGGGCGTCGCGCTGACCGCGCGCGAGCGCGAAGTGCTGTGCTGGACGGCCGAGGGCAAGACCGCGTGCGAAATCGGCCAGATCCTCAGCATCTCGGAACGGACGGTCAACTTCCACGTCAACAACATCCTCGAGAAGCTCGGCGCGACGAACAAGGTCCAGGCGGTCGTCAAGGCGATCTCGGCCGGGCTCATCGAGGCACCCTGACACGGGCGATGGCGGCGGCGCCGAATCCGGCTGCCGCCATGCCGCTTACTCCATCATCGGCTCCGCTTCCTTCGCGGTCCAGCTCACGCTGGAAATGCTCTTCTCCATGCTGATCCGGCTCGCGATCTGCTCGAGCTTCTGCTGATCCTTCGGATGCAGCTTCAGCGTCGCGGTGACCTTCAGCCGGTCCGGCCGGTCCGGCTGGTCAGGTACGTCCTCGCTCGTGAGGCTCTGGAACGACAGCGGCTTCGCGTACATCGAGTTCGACAGCAGCGTGCGGATGTGCACTTCGTCAGAGGCCAGGCAGATCACGGTGATCTGGTATTCGCGCACGAGATCGGCGTTCGACACCGGCGTCGCGTTGATCGCCTGGCTGACGCCGCGCAGCACCGTATTGGTGAGCAGCACGACGCCCGTGCCGGCGAGCGCGGGCACGAAATGACCGGAGCCGGACAGCACGCCGACGGCGGCCGAGCACCACAGCGTCGCGGCCGTGTTGATACCCTGGATCGAACCCTTGTCGCGCATGATCACGCCGCCGCCGAGAAAGCCGACGCCCGACACGACGTATGCGGCGATCTGCGTGACGCCCGCGACGCCGTTGCCGGTCAGCACGCCGAGCGTGACGAACAGGCACGAGCCGCTCGCGACGAGCGTGATCGTGCGAAGGCCGGCCGTGCGCTGGCGCATCTGGCGCTCGAGGCCGATGGCGACGCCGCAGGCGAACGCGGTGAAAAGACGGAGTGCGAAATCGAAAGTCATGGTTGTCCTGCCGTGCGAGGAGCGCATGCCGGCTCGCGTCGCCGCGGCGCAATGCCGAAGGCGACGCGAAGATGGCCGTCATCGCGCGGTACGGTACCGCGCAAATGCGTCATTCAGTGTGAAACGGTAGGCGTGCGGGCTCGCGGAACGCGAGCCGGGGCAGGAGAACTGCGTCGGACAGGCATTCAGGCGGCAAGCGGCGCACGCAACGGAGTGCTGCAACTGTCCACGATGGTTCCTGAAGGAAGAATGGGCGGCATTCTAGTGGGCGGCGAACGCATGCGTCAACCGCCTTGCGGCGGTTGCACTACTGCGCCGAGCCGATCGTCCCCGTCGCGAGCGCGAGCGCGGCGGCCGCCGACAGCGCGCCGGCATAGCTGTCGACCTCCGCGTTCCGGGCCGCGAGCAGTTGACTTTGCGCGATCGTCGCATCGGTAACCGAGCCGACGCCGTTCCGGTACGCGGTCAGCGCCGCATCGTAGCTCGTCTGCGCGGCATCGACGAGCGCGTTCGCGGCGTCGTGCGACGCGAGGCTCGTCTGCACCGCGTTCTGCGCGGCGACGACCTGGCGGACGGCTTCTTCCTTGGTCCGCGTGAGACGCGCGGATGCGCTTTCCGCATCGTTGCGCGCCTGCATCAGCACGGCCGAGCGCAGGCCGCCGTCGTACAGCGGGATCGTCACGCCGAGGAACACGCCGCCGCCGTAGCGGCTGCCGTTCAGGTTGACGGTCGGCGCCTGGTCGCCGATCGCGGGCAGCGCGGAGATGGCCGTGCCGCCGCTCGCGTACGACGTCGACGCGGACAGGAATATCTTCGGCATGAACGCGGCTTCCGCGGCCTTGATCTTCGCGCGATTGGCCTTTTCGAGCGCAAACGCGCCCTGCAGGTCAGGGCGGCGCGCGATCGCGTCCGATACGATCGAGTCGACCGACGAACCGAGCGCGGGCGGCAGCTGCCGTTTCGGCAGCGCGGCGATCGTCGGCTTCGACAGCGGCGAGATGCCGAGCGCGGAGACGAGGGCGAGGTAGCTGTCGCTCGCCGCGCCGTTCGCCTGCACGAGCGCGAGGTTCGCTTGCGCGCGGTTCTGCGTCGACTGTGCGAGCTCGACGACCGTGCCGACGCCGTGCTTGAGCCGCGCGCGGGATGCCGCGAGGATCGCGTCCGCGTTCGCGAGACCCTGTTGCGCGCTGAGTGCGCGCGAGCGCGCGGCTTCGTATCGGTAGTACGCGACCGTCACGTCGTGGATCACCTGCTGGTGCACGGCCGTGAACGCGACGTTCGACGCGATCGATGCCTGTTCGGCCGCTTCGACGCGCGCCGCGCGGCCGCCGAAATCGAACAACAGCCATTGCAGCGACAGCGCCGAGATCGTGCCGTGCACGGTGGTGTTGCTCGATGAGTCGCCGAGTATCGTCGACGTCGAGCCGTGGCTCGTCTGATACGCGCCCATGGCCGTCGCCGACAGTCGCGGCAGGTAGGCGGCCTTTGCAAGGCCGACCGCGAGCGCCGCGTTGCGCGCGTCGTTCCATGCGATACGGGTCAGCGGGTTCTCCGATTCGGCGAGATCGATCAGCTCGGGCAGCGTGTACGCATGCGCGGAATCGAGCGCAGCCGGCGGCGATACCGACGCGAGCGCCGGCGAGGCGGGCAGCGTGTAGTCGTGTGCGCCTTGCGCGGACGCGCGCGGCGGCCCCGGCACGATGTCGCCCGCGGCCGACGTTTGCGGCTGCCACGGGCGGTCGGACGCCTCCGGCGCCAGATCGATCGACGACGTCGCGCAGCCGGCCAGCGCGACGGCGGTCGCGAGGGCGGCGGCGGCGATCGACGCGGCCGGCGGTTCAGGTAGGCGCATGAGGGACGGGCTCCTTCGGTGTGGCTTGACGGGCGGCGTCGGCGATGTGCGCGAGCCGCGTGTCGATCAGGTTCAGCAACGCGTCGCGTGCGGGGTCGGTGGGGGCGGTGTTCGGCGGCGGGGCCGGCGGCGCGGGAGAATCCGGATGGGGCGCGGCTTCGTCGTCGCGCGGTTCGACTACGCGTGCGAGCCGCGCGCCGATCGCCGCGTCGCCCGGCGCGCGTTCGGCGAGCAGGAACAGCGGGCCTTCGATCGCGCCGAGTTCCGCGAGCGCGCATCGCCGCGACGCGAGCCACGCGGCGGCCGGCCGTACCCACGACGGTTCGTAATGGATCAGGCCGAGCTCCTGCGAAATCGCGCCGTGACGCGCGAACGCTTCGGCGGCCAGCGCGCGCCGCTCGGCCGGCTGCGCGATCTGCGCGACGCGCCGCCAC
Organism: Burkholderia pyrrocinia; assembly: GCF_003330765.1. Taxonomy (NCBI): domain Bacteria; kingdom Pseudomonadati; phylum Pseudomonadota; class Betaproteobacteria; order Burkholderiales; family Burkholderiaceae; genus Burkholderia; species Burkholderia pyrrocinia. The sequence goes on from NZ_CP024903.1 coordinate 945,148, forward strand.
TGGTCGAGCAGCGCCGCGATCGCGGTGTCGATCTGCTTGCCGATGCTGACGGGCCAGATGCGCGTGAACACGAGATATACGACCACGTTGCCGAGCAGGATGCCGATCGTGCGATCGCGCGCGAGCGTCAGGTCGAAGCCGGGGCCCGCGCCCTGGATCACGCACAGGAAGAACGCGAATGCGACCTGGAAACCCGCATACGCGATGCGTGGCGACCCGAATGCGACCCACGCGGCCAGCCACGCGCCGGCGAACACGAGCGCCATCAGCTCGCCGATCGACGACAGCGACGGCACGACGAATACGAGCGCGGCCGTGCCGATCAGCGCGCCGGCGATGCAGCCGGCAATGCGCAGCGTGAGCTTTTCGACGGTTTCGGCCGTCGAGCCGAGCGACACCATGTAGCAGGTGATGAAGCAGGTATGGATGCCCGACCAGTCGAGCTGCGAGTACAGCAGGTAGCAGAACATCGCCGCTGCTGTTGTTTTGAGCGCATAGCGGATGTGGTCGGGATTGGTGCGCGCGTCGGGCAGGAAGAAGCCGCCGCGTGGTGCGGCTGGCGCAGGCGGCGCGGCGGTTTCTGTCGGCGCATCGGCCGACGCGTCGGTCGCGGCCGGTTCCGCGAAGTGCGTGATCGCCGTGTGCAGGTCCGTCGCGACGACGCGTGCGAGCGGCGCCAGCGCATCGGCTGCCGGCAGCGCGAGCGTCACGTCGACCGGATAGCCGCCGTGTTCGAGAATCGCGGCCATGTCGTCGAGCGTCGTGGCGATCGGCGCGGCGAATGCGTCGGGCAGCCGCGCGTCCGGCTCGCGGTCCGCGAGCGCGACCGCCACGAGCAGCGCGGTGCTCGACGCGACGGCCTGCCGCAGCGCGACGACATCGGCGACCGACGACGAGCCTTCGAGCTTCGACAGCTTGAGCCACGTGAGCAACTGCTTGTCGCCTTCGCGCAGGCCCGCGTCGAACGCGGCGCGCGCGTCGTCATCGCCGCGCAGCCGGAGCGCCGCGAGCCGCAGCCGCTTCGCGAGCTGCGCGAGCGCGAGCTTGCGCGGCGACGGCGCGATCAGCAGGTTGACGACGATCGCGACGCCGACGGGGATCGCGACCATCAGCCATGCATACAGCAACGCGCGCGTCGCGGCCTCGCCGACCGGCGCCAGGCCGAGCTGGTCGAGCCCGAAGCCGACGATCATCGCGAGGATCGCGCCGACGGGGCGCAGCTTGCTGGCGGACGTCAGGTAGAGCAGCCCGATCGACATCACGGTCATGCACGCGACCCGCAGGATCGAATAGTCGATGCTGAAGATCGCGATGCCCATCACGAGTGCGATCACGACCGTGACGAGCAGCAGCATCGCGACCGCGAGCAGGACGCTCGTTACGCGGTCGGCGCGGTTCAGGAAGAACACGACATACGCGGAAATCGCGGCTTCCGGCGTGCCGTACCCGCTCGTCACGAGCACGACCAGCGCGCAGATCAGCGCGACCCGTACGGCCATCGCCGTGCGCCCGGGAAACGGCACGAGCAGCCGCAGGACTTCGCGCGGGCCCGGCGACCGGACGTCAGCGGCAGGCAGTGCCATGCCGGACCTCGACGATCGCGCTCGCGCCGACGCGCACGAGCTTGCCGTCGGGTTCGTCGAGCTTCACGCGCACGGGGAAGCGCTGCGCGACGTGCACCCAGTTCACCGAGTTCTGCACGATCGGCAGCGAGCGCGGCAGGTTGATGCGAGCGCTGTCCGCGATGCCCGCGCCGATGCCGACGACCTTGCCCGTCATCGGGCGGCTGCGGTCGATCATCGAATAGACGGTCGCGCAGTCGCCGACCTCGATGCGGTTCAGCGACGTCTCGCGGAAATTGCCGACGGCGAACCATTCGCTCGCGTCGATCAGCGTGAAGATCGACTGGTTCGGCGCAAGGGTTTCGCCGGCGAGGACGCTCAAGCCCGTCACGAGGCCGTTGTGCGGCGCGCGCACGATCGTATCGTCGAGCGCGTGCTGCGCGCGGGCCAGTGCGGCCTCGCGCGCATGCAGCGTCGCGATCGCGTCGGCGTCGTCGCCGATCGTCTGCGCGGACGCGCGCTGCTGCTCCTGTGCCTGCGCGAGCGACACGGCCGCGTCGCGCTGGCGGACCTTCGCCTGGTCGAACTGCTGCGCGCTGACATAGCCTTGCGCGGCGAGCGGCGCGAGCCGGTTCACGTCGCGCGTCGCGAGGTCGTGGTTCTGCGTCGCGCGCTTGACCTGCTCGGCGGCGACCGACGCGTTCGAGCGCTCGCCGATCAGCGAACGGCGGCGCGTGTCGAGCGATGCGCGCGCGAGCTCGAGGTCGGCCTGCGCCTGCGCAACCGTCAGCCGGTACGGCACGGGATCGATTTCATACAGCAGGTCGCCCTTTGCGACGCGCTGGTTTTCATGCACCGCGAGCCGGACGATGCGGCCGCCGACAGGCGATGCGACATGCACGATGTCCGCGTCGATCGACGCGTCGTCGGTGGACGGATAGGCCGTCGTGCGGTGGTACGCGTACGCGAGCGCCGCGATGCCGAGCGCGACGATCGCCAGCGCGATCACGCGGCCTTTCATGGAGGGGCGGGCGATTCCGGCGGCCTTCATGCGAACGGCCCCGTCCCGGTGAGCCAGACGATCACGGCGACCACGAGCCCGATCGCGGTGCAGACGGCAAGCTGGTAGGGCACCGTGGCGGCCCAGCCTGTCGCGACGAACACGCGGTGCGCGATGATCGCACCGACGATGCCGACGATCGCGCTGACGAGCCAGAGCGGGAAATACGCGCCGAATAGGACGTACGACGGTGCGCCGCGCGATGCGCAGCCCGCGAGCGGCAGGGCGGGCGCCAGGACGGCGGCGACGCGCAGGGGCGCGCGCGGCGTTGTTTTTCTCATGGTGTGACGAGCTCGACGATGGGGGTGGTGCCGGGCGCGGCGCAATGCGGTTCGTCGCCGCGACGACGATTCCGCGATACGGAGCCGATAATAAAGCAGCGCGATGCGGACCGCCAGCCGGCTGGCCCGCGTTCGTGGTACGGGCCGTGGCCGGTCGCGGCCGCTCCGGCGGCCATGCTGGCTCGTCCGGCATCGCGTTTTCGGCAGCGGTGGCCGGATCGCCGCGATTCTGCCAGCGTCAGCTCGCGTAGGGTTGCTAACGGACTGTAAAGGATCGTCAGACGAAAGAAGGGTGGTGGAATTTGCTGTGCTGACGCAGCGGAATCGGAGTGGAAGCGGTCGATTGTTGCTCGAACACGCGTGAATCCGGTCAGTCCGGCTGGCCAGGCGCATCCTCGGCGAGCAGGTCGGCGAGATCGAAGCGCATGGCCGTGGTTGCGGGAGGAGGGCCGATTGTCGCGCCAAGCCGCGCGAGGCCCCACCGGCGACCGCGACCGGTCGTCGCGGCCGCGATCTGTGTACCATCGTGCGTACGGCGCGAAGCGCGGCACGGGGCGTCACGGCCTCGTGCGACGCGCGTCGCGGAAGCGGTATCGCAACGAAGGTGAACGTTCCATGCGAAGTTTCTTTGTCCGGTTCATTGCAATCGGCGTGCTGTTCCATCTGTATGTCGGGATGCGGATCATTCCCGATGCGTTCGCGTCGCCGGTCTTGCGCACGATCGCGGCGCTCGTGCTGGCGAGCTTCGTCGTGCTGATCCCGGTCGGCATGTTCTCGCGCCGCTTCGACGAAGGCTGGGCCGCGACGCTGGCCGGCTGGGTCGGCTCGTTCGTGATGGGTTTCTTCTCGTCGCTGCTCGCGTTGACGTTCCTGCGCGAATTCGTGCTGCTCGGTGTGTTCGCATGGCGGCATCTCGGGCACGACGGCGCGTGGAGCGGCGCCGCAGCCGACACGGCGTTCGGCGTGCTGGCGGGCGCGGTGCTCGTTACCGCGATCGGGTTTGTCGGCGCGCGCCGCACAGCGGCGGTCAAGCGCGTGTCGATTCCGGTCGCGGGGCTGCCGGCCGCGCTCGACGGGCTGACGATCGTGCAACTGTCCGACATCCACGTCGGGCCGACGATCAAGCGGCCCTATGTCGAACGGATCGTGCGCGCGGTCAATGCGCTCGATGCCGATCTCGTCGTCGTGACGGGCGATGTGGTCGACGGCTCGGTCAAGCGCCTGCGCGAACACACGGCGCCGCTCGGCCGCATGCAGTCGCGGCACGGCAGCTTCCTCGTGACCGGCAATCACGAGTATTACGCGGGCGCGCATGCGTGGATCGACGAATTTCGTCGCATCGGGCTGAAGGTGCTGCTGAACGAGCACGTGCTGATCGAGCGCGGCGGCGCGCGCGCGGTGCTCGCGGGCGTGACCGACTTCACGGCGGGCGGGTTCGATCCTGCCCATCGCAGCGACCCCGCGCAGGCGCTGGCTGGCGCGCCGCCCGACGTCGGCACGAAGATCCTGCTCGCGCACCAGCCGCGCAGCGCGGAAGCGGCGAACCGGGCGGGCTTTACCGTGCAATTGTCGGGGCATACGCACGGCGGCCAGTTCCTGCCGTGGCCGCCGTTCGTGCGCCTGCAGCAGCCGGTGATCGGCGGGCTGAGCCGCTTCGGCGATCTGTGGCTCTATACGAGCCGCGGCACCGGGTACTGGGGGCCGCCGAACCGCTTCGGCGTGCCGTCCGAGATCACGCTGATCCGGTTGACCCGCGGCGGTTAGCCTGCGGCCGTTACTCGATGCGGGCGATGTCGCCGAAGTCGAAGCGCGGGCTGCGCGGGAACAGGCCGGCCGGATCGCCGTAGCCGAGATTCACGAGGAAGTTGCTCCTGATCGCGGTGCCCGCGAAGAATGCGGCGTCGACCTTCGCATTGTCGAAGCCGGACATCGGGCCCGCGTCGAGGCCGAGCGCGCGCGCGGCCAGGATCAGGTATGCACCCTGCAGCGACGAATTGCGGAACGCGGTGGCCTCGATCAGCGCATCGTTGCCGGCGAACCAGCTGCGTGCGTCGGCATGCGGGAAGAGGCGCGGCAGGTGCTCGTGGAACGCGAAATCCATCGCGACGATCACGGTGACGGGCGCGGCCATCGTCTTCGCGAGATTGCCTTGGGACAGCGCGGGCTTCAGGCGCGCTTTCGCTTCGGGCGACTTGACGAACACGAAGCGCGCGGGGCTCGAATTCGCCGACGTCGGGCCGAATTTCGCCACGTCGATCAGCCGGTGCAGCAGCGCGTCGTCGACGGGTTTGTCCTGCCACGCGTTGTGCGTGCGCGCGGTGAGGAACAGTTGATCGAGGGCGGAATCGGAGAGCGTCGTCATGATGGGATCCGGGAAGAAGGCGGCCGGGTCGCGCCGGCCGGCATGGCGGGAGAAAGCGGCACCCATCGGCAGGGCGTGCCGCGACACGCCGCGATGATAGCGTGATGCGCGAAAGCGCATCGCGGTGCGCGGCGGTTTCCTGTCGGCGGCGAATGACAGCGCATGGCGGCGCGCGACGCCGTTGGCTAGTATGCAGACATGCATCGTTCGCCCCGTTCATCGCCTGTTCGTTCCGATATGTCGACGCCTGATTTCTTCGCTGACACACCTGCACCCGACGTGGACTGGTACCCGGACTGGCTTGCGCCGCCCGACGCCGATCGCGCGCTGGCCGCGCTGATTGGCGAGGTCGCGTGGCGGCAGGACACGATCCGCACACCGCGCGGCCGCATTCCGCTGCCGAGGCTCACCGCGTGGCAGGGCGAGCCGGATGCCGTTTATGTGTATTCGGGGATTCGCAACGTGCCGGCGCCGTGGACGCCGGCCGTGCTCGACCTGAAGCGCGCGGTCGAGGCGACCTGCGGCGCGCGATTCAACAGCGTGCTGCTCAATCGCTACCGCAACGGGCAGGACAGCCTGGGCTGGCACGCGGACAACGAACCCGAACTCGGCGACGCGCCGGTGATCGCGTCGGTGAGCCTCGGTGCGATGCGCGTATTCGATCTTCGCCATCGCGCGACCGGCGTCACGCATGCGTATCGCCTCGGGCACGGCAGCCTGCTCGTGATGCGCGGGCGCACGCAGGCCGAATGGCAGCATTGCGTGCCGAAGGCGCCGGGCGTGCAGGGCGAGCGCATCAACCTGACATTTCGGCGTGTGATACTGGCCGGATAGATCGCGCCCCGTTTCTACGATCCACGAATGACCGATGCTGGCAATCGGCCTGGCGTGCGGCACGTTGCCGCACGGATGTTGTACCGTGCAGCCTGATACGGCTCGGAGGCCCGTTCCATATGGGTTTCAGGGATATTCGATCGACCGTCCGGTTCCGATAGATGAGTGAAACCTCTGATGGTGCGTCGCAACAATTATTGACTAGACTGTCGATTGGCTGAGACGCGTCGCATGGCGGCGCGACCTTTTTCGACATGCCCCCGTACGTTGCCGATGCAACGCGTAACGGGGCAGGAGCATAACGCGTGACCGTATTCGACCCTTCCTTCGAACCCTCGCTGCACGTCTTTGAACAAGACGGCGGATGGCAATGGGCGCTGACGGTGAAGCGGGCGACCGGTGTCGGTGTGAAAGTCGTCGCATTCAGCCGGGAAGGCTTTCGCGGCGAAGCCGAGGCTTACGCCGCCGGCCAGCTTGCCCGCGCCGAATATGACGCCGCCGTGACGGCCTGACGCCGTCGCGTCGATCCCGCCTGGGGATCGCATTCGCCGTCCACCGCCCGCTGCCGGACGGTTTTTTCCCGATCGTTTCCCGTCTGCCGCGATGCGCGCATCGCGCGACACTGCATGCGGTGCGCCGTCGCGCCTGTCCGCCCGCGCTTGCCGCGCCAAATGGTCCGTACCATTCGACACGTGTGTGCCATACGCCGCGCTTAACGTCCTTGCACGGCGTCCGTCGCGCCGGCGATGCGGCCTGCGCCGCGGTTCGGGCGCCGGACGCCGGGCGACGACCCATCGACAAGAATGCAGGTCATGTGCGACGACAGAACCGACTACAACCGCCATGCACGCGGCGGATCGCGCACGGCGCGGGCGCCGGAACGGGGATTCACGCTGATCGAGGTGCTGATCGCGCTGGCGATCGTGGCGGTGGCGCTGGGCGCCGTGATGCGCGCGATCGGCGCGCTCGCGTCGGATACCGATACGGCCCGCATGCGCCTGCTCGCGTTATGGAGCGCCGACAATGCGCTCGGCGAAATCCGCATCGCGTCGGCCTGGCCGTCCGTCGGCACGAACACGTTTGCGTGCCCGCAGGGCCGCTACCGGTTCGTGTGCCGCCAGTCGGTGGCCGCGCTGCCGAGCCCGCTCGTGCGTCGCGTGACGGTGAGTGTCTATCCGTCCGCGTCGAGCCGCAACGTGCTCGCCGAAGTCGTCACAGTGATCCAGAATGAAGCGCGCCGCTGAACCGCGCGCGGCGGCGCGCGCCCGCGGCTTCACGCTGATCGAGATGCTGGTCGCGATCACGCTGCTCGCCGTGATCGCGCTGCTGTCGTGGCGCGGCCTCGACGCGACGATCCGCGGCCGCGACGATATCGCGTCGAATCTGGCGCAAACGCGTCTGCTCGGCCGCTATTTCTCCCAGTTGCAGTTCGACCTGATGAACCTCGTGACGGCCGACGAAGTGTTCGGGCCGCCGCTGCGCATCAGCCCCGGCGAACTCGTGATGGTGCGCCATCTCGGGGTCGGCGGCGGGCCGACGCACGTGCAGGTCGTGCGCTACCAGCTCAAGGGGCGCGAGCTCGTGCGCAGCGCGTCGCAGCCGCTCGCGTCGCTGGCCGAGGTCGACGACGCGCTGCATCACATGGACGCGTTCGCGCGCGTGGTCGTCAGCAACGATGCGCGGTCGATGCAGCTTGCCGTGTGGATTCCGCCGAGCGGTTGGACAACGAGCCAGGCGACCGTCGAGCAGACCTACGCGCAGTTTCTCGCGCAGCATGGCGTCAGCAACATCACGTCGCTCGGGATGCCGCTGCCGCGCGGCGTCCGCTTTGCGGTCACGCTGGGCTCGCCGGCGGTCGAATACGTGCGGACGATTCCGATCGGACAGTGACGGCGGCGCGGGCGGCCCCGGCCCGAAACGTGTTCCGTCCCCCGGGCAAAAAGGTCCGTAACTTTCGTCATACGTCTGTTATTGCCCGTCCGTTAGTCTCGTGACGAGCATGACCGCCGCGACCGGTTCCATTGGCTGGTTCAGCGGCGGCATCGGCAAACGGGAAGGGGGCGAACGTGACGGTCGAGCACCGGCATGATGCACACGCGGGCGCGTCAGGGAACGACGCGCGCGGGCTACAGCAAGCGGCGGCGATCCTGAGCCGCGCACAAAACTGGCACAGCGCCGGGCGGTTCGACGACGCTGCGCGCGAATATCTCGCCGTGCTCGCGAAGGAGCCGGACAATCCTCAGGCGCTGCATCTGTACGGCGTACTGCAGTTCCAGCGCGGTGCGGCCGACGACGCCGAAGCGTTGCTGCGCCAGTCGATCGCGATCGCACCCGGTACGCGCGCGCTGTCGGATCTCGGCGCGATCGCCGGCGAGCGCGGCCGCGTCGACGAGGCGCTCAAGCATTTCGCGGCCGCGCTGCGCGCGACGCCCGACGACGTGCAGACGCTCGTGCGTCACGGCAATACGCTGATCGGGCTGCGCCGCTACGGCGACGCGCTGGCATCGTTCGACCGCGCGCTCGCCGTGTCGCCGCTCGTGCTCGATGCGCTCTGCAATCGCGGCAGCGCGCTGCGTGCGCTCGGCCGCTTCGACGAAGCGCTCGACACCTACGATCGCGCGCTGATGGTCGACCCGCGTTCGTTCGAATCGTGGTTCAACCGCGGCCTCGTGTTGCGCGAACTGCAGCGGCCGGCCGATGCGCTGCAGTGCTTCGACCGCGCCAACGCGATCCGGCCCGGCGTGGCCGCGATCATGGCCGAGCGCGGCCGCACGCTGATCGATCTCGACCGGCCGAGCGAGGCGCTCGCGGCGTTCAACGAAGCGATCGCGGCCGATCCCGCGCGGATCGACGTGCTCTACAACAGCGCGGTGGCGCTCGAACGGCTCGGTCGCGCGGACGAATCGCTCGCCCGCTGCGAGCGCGTGCTGATGCTCGATCCGGATCATGTCCGTGCCCATGCGAGCCGCGGCAATGCGTTGCTGCAGCTCAAGCGCTACGACGACGCGCTGGCCGGTTATGCGCGCGCGCTGGCGCTCGATCCGCACTCGTCGGAAACGCTGTGCAACCGCGGGACCGCGCTGCGTTATCTGAAACGTTACGACGACGCGCTGGCCAGCTACGATGCCGCGCTGGCGCGCGACGCGCGTTTCGCCGAAGCGTGGACCAACCGCAGCAGCGTGCTGCAGGACCTGCACCGCTACGATGAAGCGATGGCGTCGCTCGACCGCGCGCTTGCGCTGCGTCCCGATCACGCGACGAACTGGCTCAATCGCGGCAACCTGCATTTCGAAACGGCACGCACGGACGACGCGCTCGCCGCGTACGACCGCGCGATCGCGCTGCATCCCGACTATGCCGAAGCGCATTTCGCGCGCGCGTCGCTGTATCTGATCGAAGGCGATTTCGTGCGCGGCTGGCCCGAATACGAATGGCGGCTGCGCGATGCGCAGCTTGCGCGGCACTACCGACCGTTCACGCAGCCGGCGTGGCAGGGCGACACGCCGCTCGACGGCAGGACCGTGCTGATTCATGCGGAACAGGGGTTCGGCGACACGCTGCAATTCTGCCGCTACGTGCCGCTGGTGGCCGCGCGCGGCGCACGCGTCGTATTCGAGGTGCCGCCGCCGCTGCGCGCGCTGATGGCGTCGCTGCACGGTACGGCGCACGTGATCGCGCGCGGCGAGCCGCTGCCGGCGTTCGACCTTCAGACGCCGCTGCTGAGCCTGCCGCATGCGTTCCGCACCGACGAAGCCACCATTCCGCGCGCCGATGCCTACCTGCATGCGGACCCGCAGCGCATGCGCCAGTGGGGTGCGCTGCTCGGCGCACGGCGCCGGCCGCGCATCGGCCTCGCATGGGCCGGCAATCCGGAGCACCGGAACGATCACAACCGCTCGATCGATTTCGCCCGGCTCGCGCCGCTGTTCGATCTCGACGTCGAATGGATCAGCCTGCAAAAGCCCATGCGCGAACGCGACGAGGCGCTGCTCGCGGATGCACCGATACTGCGCGTCGACGACGAACTCGGCGACTTCGCGGATACGGCCGCGCTGATCGGCGCGCTGGATCTCGTGATCGCGGTCGATTCCGCGGTCGCGCATCTGGCGGGCGCGCTGGGTCATTCGGTCTGGGTGCTGCTGCCCGATCCGGCGGAGTGGCGCTGGATGCGGTCGCGCGGCGACAGCCCGTGGTATCCGTCCGCGCGGCTGTTCCGGCAGCCGGCGCCGGGGGACTGGACGGGCGCGATCGATGCGGTGCGCGCTGCGATTCAGCCGATGACACGTTAGACACGACACGCGATACGAACAGCGATCAGTGGGGGCCACACGATGACACCGAACGGGGAAGGGACGACATTCGCGAGCGCGCCGGTCGCGCCGGATCGCCGTCCGCCCGACACCGCGCAGCTCGAACGGCTGCTCTTGCGTGCGCGCAAGGCACACCACGAGGGCGCGCTGCAGCATGCGGAGAATGCGTATGCCGAATTGCTGACGCTCGATCCCGAGCACCCGGAGGCACTGCACCTGCTCGGCGCGGTGCGCTTCCAGCAGGGGCGGCTCGACGATGCAGAGCCGCTGATGCGGCGCTCGGTCGAGCGCCAGCCGGTGCCGCTCGCGCTCGCGAATTATGCGGCGGTGCTGGCCGGGCTCGGGCGCGAGCACGACGCGCTCGCGCGGCTCGACGAGGCGCTCGCGATCAATCCTGTCCATCAGCGCGTACTGTTCCAGCGCGCCGGCCTGCTCGCGCAGCTCGGGCGGCACGACGACGCGCGCATGGTCTACGATCGCCTGCTCGAACTGACGCCCGGCTTCGCCGACGGCTATGTGAGGCGCAGCGACATGCTGCGCGCACTCGGCCGCCACGACGAAGCGCTCGCCGACTGTGAGCGGTCGATCACGCTCGCGGGACGTTCGTTCGACGCGATGCGCGGGCGTGGGCTCGCGCTGCGCGAACTCGGCCGTTTCCGCGATGCGGTCGACAGCTATGGCCACGCACTCGCGCAGACGCCGGGCAGCGTCGAAGTGCTGTTCCTGCGTGGCGTCGCGTATCTGGACCTGCACGATCCCGAACGCGCGCTCGCGGATTTCAATGCGGCGATCGCGGCGAGTCCGACCTTCGTCGATGCAATCTTCAACAGCTCGATCGCGCTCGAGCAGCTCGGCCGGCACGACGAGGCGCTCGGGCGCTGCGACCGCGTGCTCGCGATCGATCCGCGCCATGCGCGGGCGCTCGCGAATCGCGGCAATGCGGCGAGCCACCTGGAGCGCTATCGCGATGCGGTCGACAGCTATGCACGCGCGCTCGATGCGGAACCGGGCAGCATCGGCGTGCTGTGCAACTATGCGAGCGCGCTGATGCGCGTCGAACGTCACGACGATGCGCGCGACATGTGCGACCGCGCGCTCGCGCTCGATACGAGCTATGCGCCTGCCTGGTTCACGCGCGGCCGCGTGCAGCTCGAAACGCATCGCTACGAGGCTGCGCTCGACGATTTCGCCCGCGTGATCGACGCGACGCCGCGCGACAAGCTCGCGCACTTCCACAAGGGCAACGCGCTGCGCGCGCTGCGGCGTCACGACGACGCGCGGCAGGCGTATGCGGACGCGATCGACGTCGATCCCGACTACGTGCTCGCGCACTGCATGCGTGCATTCCTGTGCCTGTCGATCGGCGATTTCGAAGCGGGCTGGGCCGAGTACGAATGGCGCTGGCGCGATACGCAGCTCGACGCGAGCCGTCGCACCTTCGCGCAGCCGCGCTGGACCCACGGGATGCCGCTCGACGGGAAGACGATCCTGCTGTACCCGGAACAGGGGCTCGGCGACACGCTGCAGTTCTGCCGCTACGTGCCGCTCGTGAAGGCGCTCGGCGCACGCGTCGTGCTCGAAGCGCCGGTCGAACTGAAGACGCTGTTCGCAACGCTCGATGGCGTCGATACGCTCGTCGCGCGCGGCGAGCCGCTGCCGCCGTTCGACCTGCATTGCCCGCTGCTGAGCCTGCCGCTCGAATTCCGCACCGACCTGGCGTCGATTCCGGCAAGCGTGCCGTATCTCGCCGCCGACCCCGTGCGCATCGCGCGCTGGCGCGAACGGCTCGGCGCATCGACGCGGCCGCGCATCGGCCTCGTATGGTCCGGCAACCCGCTGCACCTGAACGACCGTAACCGCTCGATGACGCTCGCGGATCTGCTGCCGCTGTTCGACGACCGCTACGAGTGGATCAGCCTGCAGAAGGTGGTCCGCGACGAGGATCGGCCGGTGCTCGACGCGAGCGCGGTGCGGTTCGTCGGCGACGAACTCCAGGACTTCGCCGATACGGCGGCGCTGACCGCACTGATGGACGGCATCGTCAGCGTCGATACGTCCGTCGCGCACCTCGCCGGCGCACTCGGCCGGCCGCTCGCGCTGATGATTCCGCATACGCCCGATTTCCGCTGGCTGCTCGAGCGGGACGACAGCCCGTGGTATCCGTCCGCGCGGCTGTTCCGCCAGCCCGAGGGCGGGCAGTGGGCGCCCGTCGTCGAGCGGATCGCGGCCGATTTGCCGACGCTCGTCTGCGGAGACGCGCGATGAGTGCGCGCCGCGAGCCCGCGCCGATGGCCGGCGCCGTGCTCGGCGCAGCCACGGCGCCGTTGCGTGCGGTGCTCGACGACGCGTTGCGCAATGCGCGCGCGCGGCTCGAACAGCGCGACTTCGCGGGAGCCGGGCGGCTCTACGAAGGCGTGCTGACGATGGCGCCCGACCACGTCGAGGCACTGCACCTGCTCGGTCTCGTGCATCTGCAGCTCGGCGACCCCGCGCGCGCGGAGCCACTGATTGCCCGGTCGATGCGGTTCGGGTTGAACCAGCCATGGAATCTCGCGAACCATGCGGCGGCGTTGACCGGCGTCGGTCGCCATCTCGACGCGCTCGCCGTTGCCGAGCGCGCGCTCGCGACCGATCCGAACCATGCGCCGTCGAATGCGGCGCGCGGCGACGCGCTACTCGCGCTCGGACAATACGATGCGGCGCTCGCGGCCTACGATCGCGCGCTCGTGCGCGAGCCGGCCCATGCGGCCGCGTGGCGCAAGCGCGGTGAGACGCTGCGGCGGCTCGAACGGCCCGCCGATGCGCTGATCAGCATCGAGCGCGCGTTGCGGATCGACCCGGGCGATCCGGCCGCGAACATCGAGCGCGGGCATGCGCTGCGCGCGCTCGGCCATCGCGAGCAGGCGCTGCACAGCTATCAGCTCGCGATGGTCGTGCGCGGCAAGACGCCCGAGCTCGTCTACGCATGCGGCGTCGTGATGACCGAACTCGGCCGCCCGGCCGACGCGCTCGCGTGTCTCGACGAAGGGCTCGCGCAACTGCCGAACGACGAACAGTTGCTGTACGCGAGCTGCGTCGCGCTGGATCTGCTGCATGCCCGCGACGAATTGCTGAAGCGCTGCGACCGGCTGCTCGCGCTGAATCGCGGCAACGTCGCCGCGTGGGTCGGGCGCGGCAATGCGCTGCTCGGGCTCGAACGCTACGACGAAGCCGCGCACGCGTACCGCGAAGCGCTGGCGCGCAAGCCCGACGATATCGACGCGCGGCGCAACAGCGCGGCCGCGTTTCGTGCGCTGGGCCGGTTCGACGAAGCGCTCGCCGACTACGACGCGGCACTCGCGCTGACGGGCCCGCATGCGGAACTGCATTACAACCGCGCGCTGGCGCTGCAGCAGCTCGGCCGCTACGACGAAGCGCTTGCGAGCCACGCGGCCGCGGCTGCCGCGCCGGCGGAAGCCGCGCAGGCGCTGTTTACCCGCGCCGTTGCGCGCCAGCATCTCGGCGACTACGACGCGGCGCTGGCGGATTACGCCGATGCTTGCCGACGCGATCCTCACCACGGCGCCGCACGCCGGTCGGAGGCGTTCTGCCGGCTGCTGACGGGTGATTTCGACGAGGGATGGCGGCAGCACGAGACGCGCTGGGATGCCGCAGACGTGATGCTGCACCGGCGTCATGCCGACCGACCGCTGTGGACCGGTGACGAACCGCTCGCGGGCCGCACGCTGCTGCTGCACGCGGAACAGGGCTACGGCGACACGCTGCAGTTCTGCCGCTACGCGAGCCTCGCGCATGACCTTGGCGCGACCGTGATCGTCGAGGCGCCGGCCGCGCTCGGCGAGCTGCTCGGCACGCTGCGCGGCGTGAGCCGGATCGTTACCGAGGGGCAGCCGACACCGGCGTTCGACCTGCAGTGTCCGCTGATGAGCCTGCCGTATGCGTTCCGCACGACGCTTGATACGGTGCCGGCCGACGTGCCGTACCTGCGTGCCGATGCACGGCGGCGCGCTGCGTGGGTGCAGCGCCTCGACGCGCTTGCGCCGCCAGGCCGGCTGCGGGTCGGGCTCGCGTGGTCCGGCAATCCGCGTCATGCGAACGACGAGAACCGTTCGATACCGTTCGCCGCGCTCGCGCCGCTCGTCGGGTGCGATGCGCTCGATGCGACGTTCGTGAGCCTCCAGCCGCAGGTGCGGGCGCGTGATCTGGATGAATTCGCCGCGAGCGGCGTGCTGTCGTTCGCGGACGCGCTCACGGATTTCGCCGAAACGGCCGCGCTGGTCGACACGCTGGACCTCGTGATCAGCGTCGACACGTCGGTCGCGCATCTGGCCGGCGCGCTCGGGCGGCCCGTGTGGGTGCTGCTGCCGCGCGTGCCGGACTGGCGCTGGCTGCTCGCACGCGACGACTGCCCGTGGTATCCGGCCGCGAAGTTGTTCCGGCAGGTGAGGCCTGGCGACTGGCCGGCGGTGATCGACCGGGTGGCTGCGGCGCTTGGCGAGGCGGCCCGCGCACGCGCCGAACCGGCGTGACCGGCCTTCCATGACAAAAGCTACGGACCTTTTCAAGGCGGCGGGAATGGTCCGTAACAGTCGCCATGTCGCTGCCATTCGCGCTTCGTATGGTCTCTGGATTCCAGCGGCCTGTTTCAGGCGCAACGACATGCGCGGTGCCGGACCGGCGCCGCGCGCAATTTCCTAGCATCGGGGTGGAAAGAATGGCAGCACGCGCACGTACGGATCGGCAACCTCGCGCCACGGCCTCGCGGTCGGTCCTGAAATCGGAGCTGAGCCCACTGTACCGGGCGGTTGTGCTGATGCTCGCGGCGGGCGTGTCCGCGCATGCGCATGCGGCGGGCATCACGAACCTCGGGCAGGCGACTGCGCGTGCGGCGGGTGGGGGCGCGGGCGGCGTCGGCGGCATGCCGGGCGTGCCGAATCTCGGCGTGTCGCCGCAGCAGGCGCTGCAGGCCAGCCAGCCTTCGATCCGCAACCTCGGTTATGCGGCGCATGCGATCGCCGCGCAGATCGCCGCGCAGCAGAATGCGGCGGCCGCGGCGGCGAAGCTGCCGTCGACGGTGCCGAACGGGCTGGCGCCGGGTGGGTTGCAGGTGGCGAATGGTGTGACCCTCGTGACGGACGATAAGGGCAACCAGATCAGTCAGAACACGGATACCGGCAGCCCATTGCTGTGGGTGAACGCGAACGGACCGAAGCAGAACGTCGATGCGAACGGGCACGTGAACGTCGACGTCAAGCAGACCGGGCAGAACGCGGTGCTGACGTGGGAGACGATGAACGTCGGGCGGCAGACGACGCTGAATTTCGATCAGTCGGGCGGCACGCAGACGAATGGGGCGAACAACTGGGCGGTGTTGAACCGGGTCAACGATCCGAGCGGCAGGCCTAGCCAGATTCTGGGGAACATCACCGCGCAGGGGGCGGTGTATGTGATCAACCGGAACGGCGTGCTGTTTGGTGCCGGGTCGCAGGTGAATGTGCATTCGCTGGTGGCGTCGTCGCTCGATGTGCTGAACATGAACAATTACAACCAGGCCCTGCAGAACAGGGTTCCGGTTGTGACGGACAGCAGTCTCGCGCAGGATGCCGCGGGGATCGTCGCGAGCAACAAGCAATTCCTGAGCTTGCCGGCCGGGACGACGGGTGGGCTGGCGTATCCGGAGTCGGGTAGTTCGTCGGGGGTGAATGGTAGCAGCCAGGTTCCGAACGAAGTGCTTGGCCTTGGCAACCAGATCAACCTCACGTCCGCCAGCCAGTATCAACCGTGGGGCGATGTCACCATCGAACAGGGTGCATCGATCACCACGCACGCGAACGGCAACGCGAGCGACGGCGGCTTCGTGATGATTGCCGCGCCAAATGTGACCAACGCGGGGCACATCAAGGCGACGGATGGGCAGGTCGTGCTGGCGGCGGGTGTCGGTGTGAGCCTGCGGCCCAATAGGGGTGCCACGACGAATCCCCAGGTGCTGCTGCCTGAACTGAGCGGGCAAATTCTGCTCCTCGGACCGAATGGCCAGACGACAGACATCACGCCAGCCGGCACGCTGACCAATACCGGCATCGTCGAAGCGGCGCGCGGCAACGTGAACCTGCTTGGCAGCCGCGTTGCGCAGAACGGTGTGGTTGGCGTGACGACGAGCGTCAACTCACCCGGCACGATCACGATTTCCACGGTCGACGAGTACAGTTCGAACAACCCGACGGGCACCCATTACCTCGGACTGGGGCAGGTGACCGGCGGAATCGGTGGCCCGGACGATGCGCATCGCGCCGGGCTGTTGAGCTTCGGTCCCGATTCGGTGACGACGGTGATGCCGGACGGCAACGGCCAGACGACGCCTTCCACGCCGGGCGCGACCTTCACGCCCGGCAGCATCGGCATGACGGCTGGGTCGATCTGGTTTCAGGGCGGTTCGTTGATCGAGGCGCCGGGCTCGACCGTATCCGTGGTGGCGCTGACGCCGTCGGCATCGGGCGTCAAGGCACCGGCAGGACAGACAGCCGTGCCCGGCCGGATCTATCTGGATAGCGGCGCGACGATTGACGTGTCGGGGCTCGCGAACGTCGAAGTACCGATTTCGCAGACCCTCGTGACGGTCGACCGGATCGGCCAGAACGAACTCGCGGATTCGCCGCTACTGCGCAACGGGTTCCTGCTCGGGTACAAGGGCCTCGTGTTCGACAGCACGCTGACGGGTACGCGCAGCGACGGCGTGCAGTGGGTCGGTAGCCCGATCCTGAACCTGTCGGGGTACGTGAACCTGATTCCGCGCACGGTCGATCAGCTGCTTACGAACGGCGGAACGATCACGCTGTCCGGCAACGAAGTGATGACGGCGACGGGTTCGTCGATGAACCTGAACGGCGGATACGTGCATTACGACGGCGGGATGGTGAATACCACGCGGCTCGTCGACGCGAACGGCGCGATCGTGCCGATCGGCCAGGCGAGCCCGTACGAGACCTACGTCGGTGTGGCCGGCGAGTTTATCGAATCGCATCCGCGCTGGGGCGTGACGAAGACCTGGTACAACCCGTTGCAGGCGGGCGGCATCGCCGTGCCGGGCTCGATCGTCGGCGGTGTCTACGAGCCGGATTACATCGTCGGCGGCAACGCGGGCACGCTCGACGTCTATGCGACGCAGTCGATGGTGCTCGACGGCGACGTCAGCGCGCAGGCGTTCGGCGGCGCGAAACAGATGCAGGGCAACAGCTTGCCTGGCGGCGGGACGTTCAACCTCGGGGCCGATCCGAAGCTTGGCGGCACGGCGTTGAGCGACCTGACGTCGAACGGCCGCGAAAGTGCGTCCGGCACGATTGGCCTTGTGACGCTTCAGAACAGCGCGCCGTTGCTGGACGAGATCGCGCCGGGTTTCTCGATCGATACACCGCTCGACCAGAAAGCGCTGCAGGCGCTGCCGGCCACGGACCCCCGCAACGTGCAGGCGGATACGGTGGTGCCGGTTGCGATGTTGAACGGCGGCGGCTTTGCGAACCTGAACGTGACCGGGGACAAGACGGGCGGCAAGGGCATCACGGTTGCGCAGGGCACGCAACTGAACCTGCAGCCGGGCGGATCGATCACGCTCAACAGCCCGGCGGAAAATGCGAGCGTCAACGTGCTCGGCCAACTGGCCGTGCCCGCTGGCTCGATCTCGATCACGAGCGGCGGCAATGTCGTGGTGGGCCCGCAGGGGATGATCAGCGCCGCCGGCCAGTGGGTGAACAACGACGTGCAGGCGTCGCCGGGCACGACGCCCGGCAACAGTCAGTTCATCAATGGCGGCAGTATCTCGCTGTCGACGAACGAAGGGTCGGGCAGTGCCGGTGGTGGCCGTATCACGGATACGACGGGTTCGATCCTGCTGCAGCCCGGCAGCGTGCTGGACGTGTCGAGCGGCGGCGAGATGCTGGCGAACGGCCGGATGCTGATGCGGAACGGCGTGCCAGTGGGGCGAGCGGGTAATGTCGCGTTGAGCACGTACGTGACGTCTTCGCAGTATGGGAATGACGGGGTTCGCCCATACCTGCCCAGTACGCAGCCGACGTCCGGCACGCTCACGATGGAAGGCACGATCCTGAGCGACGGTTTCTCGGGCGGCGGCACGTTGACGTTGCAGGCGCTCGGCTTCCGGATCGGCGGCGATCCGGCGTCGGCATCGCCGTGGGACATCTATCTGCCCGAGAGTTTTTTTGCGCAGCAAGGCTTCGGCAAGTACGTCCTGAATGCGTATTACGACGCGACCGTCGCGCCCGGCGCGCGGGTCGCGCTCACGCAATTGAATCGCATCCCCGACGGCGTGTCGCTGCAGCAGGCGGCCACGGGAGCGAACCTGTCGACGGCGGGGTTGACGACTTCCGGCCAACTCGACACCTATCACCGGCAGGCGACAAACCTCGTGCTGACGGGGGGCAATTATTCGTCGTGGGTGGGGACGTCGAATACGGCGCCGTCGTACCCGGGCGTAACCGGGGCGGTCACGCTGTCGTCCGGCGCGTCGATCCAGGCGGACGCGGGCGCGAGCATCGGCCTCGGTTCGCCGACGCAGGTCACGGTATTGGGTTCGGTATCCGCGCCCGGCGGGGCGATCACATTGAGCGCGGATTCGAACGGTGCTTTCGCGCAGACGGGGCAGCTCAACTCGGGGTTCACGAGTCCCGGTAAATCGGTATGGCTGGGTTCCGATGCGACGCTTGACGTGTCGGGCGTCGCGCTGATCAATCCGCTCGCGACGCCGGTCAAGATCGGCGGGACGGCCGTCGTGCCGAACACCGGTAAGGTACTGCCGGGCGGGTCGGTCACGCTGTCGAGCGATGCGGGTTATGTGGTCGCTCAGGCGGGCTCGAAGATCGACGTGTCGGGCAAATCTGCGAACTTCGACCAGTTGCAGGCGAACGGTACTTACGCGTTCCAGCCGGTGTGGAGCGATGCCGGTTCGATCACGCTGTCCGCCGGGTATGGTCTCTTTGCCGACGCGACGCTCGCCGCGCATGGGGGCGGCGCACAGGCGCGGGGCGGTACGCTGACGATTCTGCCGCAGCAGAGCAGCGGGGCTGCCGGCGCGACCGCACTTGTCATCCGGCAAAGCGGCGAGTTGACGCCGGCCGGCCTGGCACCTGGGCAAAGCTTTTCGACGGCGATCGATTCGACGACCGGGCTGCAGATCGGCCAGCCGACCGGCGTCATTCAGTTCGCCGCCGATCGGCTGAGTGACTCGGGCATTGCGAATCTCGTGCTTGGCAGCGCTGCGCCGTCCAATATCGCCGAGCCGGTCCCGCCGATCGTGTTTGCCGGGAACGTGAAACTGAGCTTGCCGGAGTCGGTGACGCTGAATACCGGCCGGATCGCCGCGCTTGGCATGGATCAACTCGCGACGCTGCTGTCGACGCCGGCCCAACAGCCGGACAACAACTCAACGCCGCCGACAGTACTCTCGACGCTGCTCGCACAGCCGCCGCAGCAAGCGCTCGGCACGACGATCGAGATCGATGCGCCGTATGTCGCGTTGACCGGACCGGCGCTGACGTCGCAGTCGCCGGCATTCAAGCCGGTCGCGACTGTTTCCGATGCGAACCTGAACGTGAACGCGTCGTTCATCGACCTGCAAAACCAATTTCAACTTAACAATTTCGGCCACGCGAACTTCACGAGCAGTGGCGATGTTCGCCTGAGTTCGGTGAGCGCCGGGCAAGCTCAGGCGCCGGGCATCCTCTATACGCCGGGAGACTTGACGTTCAAGGCAGCGAATCTGTATCCGGCGACCGGCAGCACGTTCATCGTCGATGCGGTCGGCCCGATCGATGCGACAACAGGCAAGCCAACTCCGACGACGATCACATTCGCGTCGAACGGTGCGTCGAGCACACCGCTGTCCGCAGGCGGCGCGCTGCTCGTCGATGCGACGAACATCGTGCAGGGCGGCACGGTGCGCGCGCCGTCCGGCACGCTCGTGTTCGGTATCGGCGATCCGTCGAATGCCGCGACGCAGGCACAGTTCGCAGGTCTGCCCTTGGTCGCGACGGATTCGGTCAAGCTGGCAAGCGGCAGCGTGACATCGGTCTCGAACGAAGGCGCGGTCATCCCGTATGGCACGACGGTCGACGGTGTCGAGTGGCAGTTCAATCCGGTCGCCGGTGCGACGACGACCGACTTGACCGCACCGCCCGCGAAATATGTCGGCGTGAACGGCGGTAACGTCGCGCTCGACAAGGGCGCGACGATCGACCTGTCCGGCGGCGGCGATCTGCAGGCCACCGAATGGGTGCCGGGCACGGGCGGCACGCGCGACGTGCTGTCGCAATACAACGTGAGCTACGCGAGCGGCAAGGGCGCGACGGCCGTGCCTGTCAACGCGGGGGCCGGGAACGTCTATGCGATCTTGCCGGGCAAGCAATCGCCAGTCGCCGCCTACGACCCGACGTTCGCGCAGACGCAGCAGCCGTCGACCAATGCGAACGGCACGGCGACGACCGCGACGGCGACGCTCGGCGTCGGTCAGGCCGGCATGGGCGATGCGGTCGGCAAGGCCGTGTACCTGTCGGGCGTGCCGGGGCTGGCGGCCGGCTACTACACGCTGCTGCCTGGCAAGTACGCGACGGTGCCGGGCGCCTATCGCGTGACGGTGTCGAGCACGGCCGGCAATCTCGTGCCGGGTGCGAGCCAGGTGCTGCAGGACGGCACGGTCGTGACGGCCGGTTATTTCGCGGATGCGCTGACGGGCAGCCGCAGCGCGACGCCGACGCTGTTCAACGTGCAGTCGAACAACGTCTGGCAGCAGTACTCGCAATACACGCTGACGGGGGCGAACGCGTACTTCACGAAGCTTGCCGCGAGCAAGGGCAACGTGACTCCGCCGCTGCCGGTCGATGGTGGCCAACTGGTGCTGGCGGCGACGAAGGCGCTCACGCTCGGCGCGACGTTGAACGCGGCCGCCGGCGCGGGCGGTGCGCCTGCCGAGGTCGACATCGCATCTCAAGACATCCAGATCACCGGCAACGGCGCGGCGGCGCTGCCCGGCTATCTGCAGATCGGCAGCGATGCGCTCGATTCGCTGAACGCGGGCAGCCTGCTGATCGGCGGTACGCGTGCGGCGACCACGAGCGGCGTCACGATCACGCCGATTGCGAACAGCATCGTCGTGTCGAACGACGGAAACACGACGCTGAAAGGCCCCGAGATCCTGCTTGTCACGAAGACAGACGGTAGCGGCACCGATCCGAATGCTGCAAACGGCCTACGCGTCGACGCAGGTGCATCGATTGCCGCGCAGGGCGACTATCCGGCGGCGAAGGACCAGCCGATCGCAATCGCCGGCGACGGTGCGCTGTTGCGCGTGTCGAACGGCGCGATGGCGCCGCTGACGCGTACCGGCGGCACGGGCACGGGCTTGCTGACGGTCGGCGCGGGTGCGACGCTCGCGGGCGGCCAGGCGCTGCTGCTCGATTCGTCCGGCGACCTGAAGGTCGATCCGACCGCGGCGCTGTCGGCCAAGTCGATCACGGCGGACGGTTCCGCGATCACGTTCACGAACGCGAGCGGCGCGGCGGCGGCGAGCCTGCAGGGCTTCGTGGTCGACCCGGCCGGCCTAGCGCAATTCGCGAACGCGCAGCAGGTGACGCTGCGCAGCTATGGTGCGATCGGTTTCGTCGGCGACGTGAACGCGACGTTTGGCAACAGCATCGATCTGAGCGCCGGCACGTTCACGAGCGATGGCGGCCACGTAACGCTGAATGCGCAACAGGTTGCGTTCACGAACGAGATGGGTGCGACGCCGGGCACGGCGACGACTGGAAGCGGCACGCTGACGGTCAACGCGAAGGAAATCGACTTCGGCACGGGCACGAAGGCCGCCAGCGGTTTCGGCTCGGCGATGATGAACGCGACGGGCGGCATCGTCGGGCAGGGCACGGGCACGTTCGATTTCGGCGCATTGCCGGTGACACTCAATGCGCCGGTCTACCTCGCCGATACGAGTTCGGCCGCTACCGTGAAGACGACGGGGGCACTGACGCTGAATGGCGTAGCGGGCACTGCACTGACCCGCGACGCGGTGGGCGGCTCGTGGACCTTCATCGGCGGTACCGTGGCCGACAACGGTGCGACGATCAGCGCGCCGGCCGGCAATGTGACGCTCGAAGCAACGAACGGCAACCTGACGATCGGCGGTGGATCGACGGTCAGTTCGGCAGGCGTATCGAAGCAGTTCTTCGACGTGACGCGTTACGCGCCGGCCGGGTCGATCACGCTGACGGCCGATGCGGGCACCGTCGACGTGCAGTCCGGCTCGACGCTGGATTTCTCCGGCGCCAGCGGCGGCGGTGCGGCGGGCAGCCTCGCACTGTCTGCGCCGCAGCAGGTCGTGAACCTGAACGGCACGATCAAGGGCGGTGCGGCGAGCGGCTATGCGGGCGGCTCGTTCTCGCTGAATACCGGTGGTGCTGCCGACCTCGATGCACTGTCTAAGACGCTTGCATCGAGCGGCGTGAACCAGGCGATTACGGTCCACACGAAGACGGGCAACCTGACGCTGTCGCCGGGCAACACGCTGACCGCTCATTCGGTGCTGCTGACGGCCGACGGCGGGCTGGGCAGCGCGGCCGACACGGCGAACGGCAATGTTAACGTGCTCGGGACGATCGACGCGTCCGGCAAGGCGGGCGGCGAGATCGACCTGTACGGGCGCAACGGCGTGGACATCGAAGGTTCGCTGCTGGCGCGGGGTTCGGATCCGAACCAGCGCGGCGGCAAGGTCAATATCGGCACGACCGCGCTGTTCGATCCGACGATCGTCGATGCGAACGGCAACTCGACCGCGTACAACGCAACCTATGGTTACGAGAATATCCTCCGCGCGAACTCGGGAGCCATCACGCTCGGAGCGAACGCGCTGATCGACGTGTCGGGCGGGACGGCGGGCGGTTTGTCCGGCGGCACGGTGAATTTCCGCGCGCCGCTGCTGGCCGACAACGGCGTGAAGGTCAACCTGCCGGATACGTTCAACGACGGCAAGGGAATCGTCGGTTCGCGCGCGACTTCGCTTGAGGCCTACGCGGTGTGGAGCACGACGGATGCGACGACGGGGGCGAAGCACTTCGACGGTGTCATCGACCCGGCGGGATGGTATGACAAGAGCGGGCATCTGCTGACCGGCACGTTTACCGCGCAAGGTACGTCCGGTACGCCGGCAACATTCTCGTTCGCACCGGACGGCTCCGGCGGCGGCACCCTGACGAATCAGGCGACCGGCGTGGCGACGAGCGTCACGCAGGCGCAGCTACGAGGTGGTGATAAAGATATTGGTTTCGACGGGCTGAACAACATGTACTTCGCGCCGGCGAGCAACGGTGCGAATACGGATCACCAGACTTTCTACGGATACCAGAACGGCGACGCATCGACCGCGGCGCCGGGTACGTTGATGGGGTTCGTGCAACACGGACTCGATACGCTGGTCGATCCGTTCGCAGGAAAGAACATCGCGAATACGCGCATCGTGCCGGGAATCGAACTCGACAACCCGAGCCCCGCGATCAACGGTGGCGATATCCAGGTGCTGACGAACTGGAACCTCGGTGCGGGCGCGTCGCCGACGAATCTCGCATTCCGCTTCGACGGGCAAGCGCCGGTCGTGACGCTGCGAGCCGAGAACAATGTGAAAGTGAAGGCGAGTCTGTCGGACGGATTTTTCCAGATTGCGAACCCGCTAGGCGGTGGCGGGACGATTCCGGTGCCGCCGTTGTCGACGCTGTCGGCGGTACAGGCGATTTATGAAGCGCCGGCGGGATATTACGGGGCTTTGGCAGGCTATGGACTTCCATATTTCGCGAGAAACGGCTTGGCGTCAGGTCCGGGGCAACCGACCGGCGGTACACCGGACGAGATTGCCGAGTACTACGCGCTTTATTCGGCGTATGCGCAATTCCTCGACCAGACCGCGACGAGCTTTTCGTCAGCGCTGCAATGGCCGTCGAACGTTACCAATATGGAGATCGTCTCCAAGTTCCGAGGGCTAAACTCCACAACGATGCTGCCCGGTCAGGCAGTGGCACCGATCGCGCCGACCGCGGCCGAGCAAGCGTCGAATCCCGGATCCTATCTGATCTATCTGAATCAGTATCAGAAGTATCTGTCCGATTCAGTCCAGTTTGCGGTCCAGCATCAGCTGCAATGGCCGCTCGTGACTACTGTCACGGCTCCAAGTGTTCAACCCGTTTCGGTCATCGCGACCACGACAATCAGCTTGCCCGCCGTGACGGACAATTCGCCGTCCCCGACGTCCGTTGCGACCGTTCCGATTCCGCTTGTGTCTGCGTCGCTGACGGGCGGATCGAGCAGTTCCTTCCGTGTGGTGGCAGGGGCAGATCTGAACAGCACAAACCCGCTGTCGCTCCAGGCACCGACCGCAGGGGGCGGATCGAACGGCAAGAGCGTGACCTTCGACGGGCATACGACGTTCGTGGATGGCAACGGGCTGGCGTTGCTGGCTCCAACGATGATACGCACCGGTACCGGAGCGATCGATATCGCGGCGGGCAACGACATTACGTTGTTCGACGCCGGGTCGATACAGCCGGGCAGCCAGGACGTGCAGGTTCCGGGCGTGATTTACACCGGCGGCGCGCCTGCCGCTGGAGCGCCAGCCTCCGGCATCGGCCTTTCGATCATTCATGGCGGAAACGGCAATCCGGATATTCTGGTCACGCCCGCCGTCAATCCGGATTCGGCCGGCGATATCACGATTCACGCACAGCGCGATATCACGGGCGCGGAGTATCTGACCGATGTGAACGGCACGGTGACCGGGCGGAAAGGCGCCAACATCAGCCAATTCTGGTGGCAGTGGATGCAGCTCGGCAATCCGACCGGAATGGTCGGGGCGACCAATCCGGCGACGCAGATCGTCCAGTCCTCCATCAACTTCGGTGCATTCGGTCAAGGTGTGTTGAGTACCGGTGGAAACGTGTCCGTGTTGGCGGGCGGGAATATTTCCGACCTGTCGGTGTCGTTGCCGACGACGTGGTATCTGACTGGCGCCAATACGGATAGCCCGATGGTCAATACGGTTGGTGGCGGCAACCTGACCGTGCGGGCGGGCGGGGACATTCTCAGCGGTGGTTATTTCGTCGCGAAAGGATCGGGCACGATCTTGGCGGGCGGGAAGATCGGGTCGGATATCGTAGTGCCCCCGGATTTCGCCGGGGCGCGGGCCGTGACGATGGATACGTTGCTGGCTACGCAGGATGGTGTGCTCGACGTCAACGCGCGACAAGGCGTCAGCATCGGGCGCGTGCTCGATCCGTCGTATGTGCAGGGCAAGGCGCTGTTGTTCGCATACACGCAGCAAGCCGACATGAAGGGCTATTCGTCGACATCCGCTGTCAGTGTTGCGTCGACGACGGGCGATGTTGCGATCGGTACACTCTCCGACGTCGGGCTGATTGGCGGCGGTGCGCCCAATTCACCGACTGCGGGTTTGAACGATTTTTCGTCCGTCCTCCCTGCGTCAATGAATTTGACTGCGTTCACCGGCGGTATTGCCGTGGCGGCGAGCGGCGGGCTATACCCGTCGCCGTCGGGCAATCTGACTCTGGTTGCCGATCAGTCCATCAATCTGTCGAGCAGCAACGGAACAGGGCCTAACGGAAGGCCAATGTTCGGCATGCTGGATGCCGACCCGTCTTCGATGCCTTCACCGGTCAAGCCGAACGTCTTTGTCGCGGATCCGACCGTCGCATCGGCAGCGGCACATGACGCTGTCGCGCTGCATCGTGACGACACAGCGTCAGCGAGAATCTACAGCCTTAGCGGAGACATCGTCGACGGTGTGCTGCAGACGAGCGGTCTCGATGAAGGCTTCTACGGCAATCTGGTTCCTGTTATTACAGATAAGTCCGCTTTGATTCAGGCCGGGCGCGACATTGTGAACTTGTCGTTCCTGGGCCAGAACCTTCGTCAGTCCGATGTGACACGTGTTGTCGCCGGGCGAGATATTTACGACACGCCGCTCGTACACAACGTCAATGCAGTCGTGCCGGTTCTGTCTCTTGGCGGGCCAGGTACCTTTGATATCGAAGCAGGTCGGAACATCGGCCCGCTGACCAGTCAGCTGGACGTGTCGTCGGCCCTGACGAATCCGGGCGGCAAAGCCACCGGCATCAATGCGATCGGAAACGCGAACAATCCATATCTGCCCCATGAGAGCGCGAACGTCAATGTGCTGTTCGGCGTCGGGCCGGGTATCGATACCGCATCGTTCATTTCGACGTACGTCGATCCGGCGAAATCCGTACCCGGCGTTTCCAGTGCGACACCCGCGCTCGTCACGTTCATTGAGCAGTACGAGGCGGGTCTCTCGATCGATACGGGGCTGGTCAACGATCAGCCGGCGATCAAGCCATTGACCTCGGACGAAGCGTGGTCGAAATTCAAGGCGTTGCCGCAGTATGTCCAGCAGCTTTTCGCCGAGCAGGTGCTGTTCAAGGTGCTGTCCAGCGTCGGTGAGGATTACAACAATCCCGCCAGTCCGTACTATCAGAAATATGCACGCGGATACGAGGCGCTCAATACGATGTTCCCGGCTGCGCTGGGCTACACGGCCAACAATCTCGGCGGGGGCAGCAACGGTGCGAACAAGTTGATCGATACGGGTGACCTGGACATTCGCAGTACGACCATCCAGACGCAGCAGGGCGGCAACGTATCGATCCTCGGTCCGGGCGGGCAGGCGCTGATCGGCAGTACATCCGCACCGCCGCAGATCGCCGATGCCGCCACCGGCAAGGTGATTGCCGGGCCCGGAACGATGGGGATCCTCACGCTCGAGACGGGTGACATCGATATCTTTACGGACCGCAGCGTGTTGCTGGCGCAGAGCCGGATCTTCACCGAGCAAGGCGGCGACATGACGATCTGGAGCTCGAACGGCGACATCAACGCCGGCAAGGGTTCGAAGTCGTCGGCCAGTACACCCGCGCCACAATATGTGTGCGATGCGAACCACTACTGTACGGTCGACGCACGCGGGCAGGTCACTGGCGCGGGCATCGCGACGCTGCAGAGCGTACCGGGCGTGCCGATCGGTACGATCAACCTGATTGCGCCGCGCGGCACCGTCGATGCGGGCGATGCCGGCATTCGTGCGGGCAACCTGAACGTGGCGGCGCTGCGCGTCGTGAACGCGGACAACATTCAGGTAACGGGCAAGTCAACCGGCATCCCGCTCGTGCAGGCGGTGAATACTGGGGCGCTGACGGCCGCGAGTGCGGCGGCATCGGCAGCGACCCAGGTGGCGCAGGATATCGCGAAGAATAACGCGTCCGGCGCGCCGGCGAGGCGCTGGACGATCTCGGTGCAGGTCGAAGGTTTCGGCGATGCGGGAGGCGATGGCATGAAGAAGCACAAGCAGCAGGTGGGCTACGATTCGTCGAACGCGGTGTCGATTCTTGGCTTCGGTCAAGCAGGGGCCACGCAACGGGCCACGTTGACGGCGGAGGAACGCGCCAGGTTAGGCAAGATCTGATTCGGACGAATGCACGGCGCGACGCGGGTTGCCGGTTGTAACGGTGCCCGCGTTTTATTTTGCAGGCAGGCGTCGTGCGGATCGTTCGACGAGAAGCGGGAAGATGTTGTGCGCGGGGATCGGGAAGTTTACCGATCGACGAACTGAGCGGAATGGATGTGAAAGACGGTTGTATTGCAGACCTGTCCTTCCAGACGCCTTGCATGCTGCGAGATCACGTGGACATCCGATTGCAACGCAGGATGTCCGGAAACGTTGCGAGTTGCCTGACGGATGTGCTGGTGATGACCAAAAGAAACTGCGCCGCTGGTGACCCAGGGGCGCAGCCGTTTGGATCCCGGAAGTCAGCTCGGCGACTTAGCGGCCGACCACCGTACCCGCGCAGACGCTCGCGTTGCCGATGTCGAGGTTGAAGCCGCTCGCGTTGCTCAGGAAGTCGTTCGAGATGGCCCTCTGGTAGCTCGACGAAACCGTGTCGAAGCCATTGCCGTGGACGATCGACGCGAAGCTGGCGTTCGTGAAGTGCGCGTTCAGGAAGTCATGCACGGCCGTCTTGACGTTCGCGTCGGCATAGCACTGGCTCAGAATGATTTGGCTCGTACCTGAAACCGGATAACCGGACGCTGGGTTGGCGGTGTTCGGCACCCAATTGGCCGGGTTTGAGGCGGTGACCTTGGCCACCGGTGGCGAGACGGTGCCGAGTGCCGTCGTCGCGCTCGCATACGTCGGGGCATAGTACACGCCGTTCTTCGCGTTCACGAGGCTTGCCACCGGCAGTTGCAGCGCGCCGGCCGACGTTACGACCGTGCTCGACGGGGCGAGGAACGTGTTCGTATAGGCCGGGCTCAGGTACGCGACCGCAGCACCGGTGGACGACGTCAGCGCGCTATGCACGCCGCCATCACCCGACGCCGCGACGAAGTTCGACGGTAGGATGCCGCCCGGGAACGAAGCCGTGAACGTCAGCGAGTCGACGAACGTCACGCCTGTCGCCGTATTGGCGGTCGTGCAGACAGCGGCCAGGTGGCGGGTCAGCAGTTCGGTCGTGCCGCTACCGTCCGAGCGGTAGATCACCTTGATCGGCGCGTTCGTCGTGTAGACCGCAGTCGTTTCCGGATTCGTGACCTGGTTCCAGTTCGTCAGCTTGCCCGAGAAGATGCCGCACAGATCGTCGTCGTTCAGCGCGATGCTGTGCGCCTGACCCGGCGTCGTTTGCGGGGTCGTCGTGCTCGTCACGGCCGGGCCATTGACGACCGGCACCATGATCGGCGTGACGATGTACGGGATCTGGATCAGCGGGCCGTTGGTCGCACCGAGACCGGCCTTGTACGACGTGAGCTGGGCGGTCGATAGGGCCGCATCGCTGTTCGCGAAGTGGACCGTGCCCGTGACGCCAGCGCCGAAGAACGTCGGCTGGTTGTTCAGGAATGCGTTCTGACCGGCGCCCGAGCCGACCGAGAAGTACGTGAACGAGCCTTCGGCGGTGCCGAACAGGCCGATTTCGGTTGCGGTGTTGCTGATCCTACCGATGGCCGGAGCGACGAGCGACGAGCCGCCGCCTTGCACGTTCGGCGCGGCCAACGCGGCCGTGGCGCCCAGACCGGAAACGAGAAGCGCGATGATCCGGCAGAGTCTGCGTGGTTGAAGTTTCATAAGATTTTCTCCCGTCGTGTCGACCGGATATTCTAAGTGCGCCACATGTTCGAAAGCGATGCTCGAGCTGGCGGCGAAGGGAAGCGCAGATTGCATGCGCAAAGAAAAACTGCGCCCACGGTTTCCCAAGGGCGCAGTTGCGTCGGGCAAAAATCAGCCCGAATAGCGCTTAGCGACCGGTAACCGTACCCGTGCAAACGCT
Organism: Burkholderia pyrrocinia; assembly: GCF_003330765.1. Lineage (NCBI taxonomy): Bacteria > Pseudomonadati > Pseudomonadota > Betaproteobacteria > Burkholderiales > Burkholderiaceae > Burkholderia > Burkholderia pyrrocinia. Next base: position 974,951 of record NZ_CP024903.1, read on the forward strand.
CGTGTTGCCGATGTCGAGGTTCCACGTGCTCGCGTTGCTCAGGAAGTCGTTCGAGATGGCCGTCTGGTAGGTCGACGGAACCGTGTCGAAGCCGTTGCCGTGAACGATCGATGCGAAGCTGGCGTTCGTGTAGTGGTTGTTCAGGAAGTCATGCACGGCCGTCTTGACCGTCGCATCCGCATAGCACTGGCTCAGGATGATCTGGCTCGTACCCGAAACCGGATAGCCCGAAACCGGGTTGCCGGCAGCGGGCACCCAGGCTGCCGGGCTGCTGGCGGTGAGCTTGCTGTTCGGGGGCGCAACGGTACCGAGCGCAGTCGTCGCGCTCGCATACGTCGGCGCATAGTACACGCCGTTCTTCGCGTTCACGAGGCTGGCCACCGGCAGCTGCAGCGCGCCGGCCGACGTCACGACCGTGCTCTTGGGCGCAAGGAACGTGTTCGTGTAGTCCGGGCTCAGATACGCGACCGCAGCGCCGGTGGAAGACGACAGCGCGTTGCGCACGCCGCCGCTGCCCGAAGCCGCGGTGAAGTTCGACGGTACGGCACCACCCGGGAACGAAGCCGTGAACGTCAGCGAATCGACGAACGTCACGCCCGTCGACGTGTTGGCGGTCGTGCAGACAGCAGCCAGGTGGCGGGTCAGCAGTTCGGTCGTGCCGCTGCCGTCCGAGCGGTAGATCACCTTGATCGGCGCGTTCGTCGTATAGGCCGCGGTCGTTTCCGGATTGATGACCTGGTTCCAGTTCGTCAGCTTGCCCGAGAAGATGCCGCACAGATCGTCGTCGTTCAGCGCGATGCTGTGCGCCTGACCCGGCGTCGTTTGCGGGGTCGTCGTGCTCGTGACGGCCGGCCCGTTGACGACCGGCACCGTGATCGGCGTGACGACGTACGGGATCTGGATCAGCGGGCCATTCGTCGTGCCGAGACCGGCCTTGTACGACGAGAGTTGGGTGGTCGACAGGGCCGCATCGCTGTTCGCGAAGTGGACCGTGCCCGTGACCGTCGAACCGAAGTACGTCGGCTGGTTGTTCAGGAACGCGTTCTGGCCGGCGCCCGAACCAACCGAGAAATACGTGAACGAGCCTTCGGCGGTGCCGAACAGGCCGATTTCGGTCGCGGTGTTGCCGATCGCGCCGATGGTCGGAGCGACGAGCGACGAACCGCCGCCGTGAATGTCCGCGGCCATTGCGGCCGTGGCGCCCAGACCGGAAACAACGAGAGCGAGGACTTGACAGATCTTGCGCTTGCTGGATTTCATGAGAAATTTCCTTGGACGAAGATAAACGGGAACCCCTGCTACTGCGGTTGGAATGCTTATGGACCGCCGGGTAAATGTAGGTGGAAATCCGAATAACGCGTGTGAATTTTTCATAACGAATGGTGCGTAACATTTTCTCCAAAGAAGCCATTGCGTTATTCGGATTGATAAAGCGAGGATTTGACTGCCATTCGGCATGCACCGGAATTCCCAGATGTTGAGATTGCGCCGGGGAGCGTCGCTGCGCGCCTTCGATCGGGCCTGGAGCGGGGCGTTGGAGCACCTTTCCGCACGTCACGAGGACGGCCCCCGGCATACGGTGCCGCGCTATCGCAACTCCAAGTCAGTTTCGTGGCGGATGCTACGGAACATTTCTTCCAGAGGCGAATGAGTCATCTGTTGAAATTTTCCTGAAATTGATTGAATGAGTTTGATAAAAGAACGTTGATTGGTGCGTATCTGATCGTTAATGTTTGAATGATTGATGGTGCTATCAGAAATGAAATCGTTTTTCCAATATAAGAATACCGATCTAAAGTAATAAAGCCCGCCAAAAAAGGTAGCCCAACATTCGTCACAAATTTGCGCCGGTTCGCTCCTTAGTCTTCCCCGGCGACTCCATCCGGCGCCGTTATGCAACATCGCCGGAAAAAAGTCGTACGCGTGACACGAGGGCAGAGGGCACTGACATGTCGGCATTCCGTTACGAAGCGATCGATCCCACCGGCCGCACGCTGAAAGGCGTGCTCGAAGCAGACAGCGCACGCTCGGGCCGCAGCCAGTTGCGCACGCAAGGGCTCACGCCGCTCGTCGTCGAACTGGCAGCACAACGCCTGCACGGCGAGCGTCATCAACGCCTGTCGTTCGGCCGCAAGCTGTCGCAGCGCGAGCAGGCGATCCTCACGCGCCAGCTCGCGAGCCTGCTGGTCGCGGGGCTGCCGCTCGACGAAGCGCTGTCGGTGCTGAGCGAGCAGGCCGAACGCGAATACCTGCGCGAGTTGATGGCGTCGATCCGCGCGGAAGTCGTCGGCGGCCATTCGTTCGCGAATGCATTGAGCCAGCATCCGCGCGATTTTCCGGAGATCTACCGCGCGCTCGTCGCGGCCGGCGAGCACACGGGCAAGCTCGGCGTCGTGCTGTCGCGTCTCGCGGATTACATCGAACAAAGCAACGCGCTGAAGCAGAAGATCCTGCTTGCGTTCACGTATCCGGGCATCGTCATGCTGATCGCGTTCGCCATCGTCACGTTCCTGCTGAGCTACGTGGTGCCGCAGGTCGCGAACGTGTTCACCAGCACGAAGCAGCAGTTGCCGACGCTGACGGTCGTGATGATGGCGTTGTCCGATTTCGTGCGGCACTGGTGGTGGGCGTCGCTCCTGGCGACGGTCGCGATCGTCTTCGCGATCCGCAAGGTGCTGTCGCAGGAAGGGCCGCGGCTCAGGTTCGATCACTGGGTGCTGACCGCGCCGCTCGCGGGCAAGCTCGTGCGCGGCTACAACACGGTGCGCTTCGCGAGCACGCTCGGCATTCTCACTGCGGCCGGCGTGCCGATCCTGCGTGCATTGCAGGCGGCCGGCGAGACGCTGTCGAACCGCGCGATGAGCGCGAACGTCGACGATGCGATCGTGCGCGTTCGGGAAGGGTCGGCGCTGTCGCGGGCGCTGGCTCATACGAAGACGTTCCCGCCGGTGCTCGTGCACCTGATCCGCTCGGGCGAGGCGACCGGCGACGTGACGACGATGCTCGACCGCGCGTCCGAAGGCGAATCACGCGAGCTGGAACGCCGCACAATGTTCCTGACGAGCCTGCTGGAGCCGCTGCTGATTCTCGCGATGGGCGGCGTGGTGCTCGTGATCGTGCTCGCGGTAATGATGCCGATCATCGAGTTGAACAACATGGTGCAGTGAAGCGCCGCCGTTCAGCGCACGAACGCGTTCGCCTTCTCCGTGGCGGGCAGTGCGATCTCGCGTTGCAGGCCGTTTCGGTCGACGACGATCGAGCGAGCACGAACCTCGGCGAGCTTCGCGGCTTCGCCGATCGCCGAGCCGAGCGACACGACGCGCGACGCTTCCCCGCCGACGCTGACGATCGCGGCCGCGCGGCGCGCATCGAACGCGAGTACGCCGAGCAACTGGATCGTGTCGCGGCCGTTGTCGGGCTTCGCGCCGAAGAGTTGCGCGCTCGCGGTGACGTCGAACGTTGCGGGCGGCGCGACATGCACGGGAGCCGGCGCATCGGACGCACTCAGCAAACGCACGGCCCACAGCGATACGGCGACGAGTGCCGCACCGGAAGCGAGCGTCGCGACGAACGGCAGGAGATCGACACGGGACGGAACGGTGCGGAGCAGGGCGAGCGGTTTCATGGCGACAGGTCGGCGCGATGGACAGAAGAGGGTTTCCATTCTTTGATGCAAGGGTGAATGCATGATGACGGGCCACGACGAAACCAGAACGTTGCATGCGAAACGATCGCGCGAACACGCGCACCGTCGCACGCAACGCGGCTTCACGCTGCTGGAGATGCTCGTCGTACTCTTGATCGTCGGGCTGCTGGTCGCGGTCGTCACGCTCGCGCCGTCGCGCAATCGCCGCACCGATCTCGCCGAGGAGGCACAGCGCCTCGCGAACCTGCTCGAATCGGCTGGCGACGAAGCACAGGTGCGGTCGATGCCGATCGCGTGGCAGCCGGTAGGCGGTGGCTACCGGTTTGTGCAGCGCACGGAAAATGGTGCGTGGGTGCCGATGACGGACGACCTGTATCGCGCGCGCCGCTGGGGCACCGAGGTGACGGCCTTGTCGGTGCGTTACACGGGTGGCGACGACGCACCGTCGCGCATCGTGCTGGGCAGCGAAAGCATCGACGTGCCGGTGACGATCACGCTGTGGTCCGGCGATGTGCGGATGGCGGTCGTCGGCACGGGCATCGGCAACTTCGTCGTGCGCAGGCCGTGAGCAGCGTGCGGCGTGCGATGAACGCGTGGCGCGCGAAAGTGGTGCATCGCATTGATTCGCGTCGCTGCACGGTTCACCTGACTGTCACAGTGCCCGCTCACAATCTGTCGTTCGCTTGCGGCCGAACCGCTAACGGGGGTTCGCGTTCCGGCCCGCAGCGTGCAACTCCACTTCCGTCCAGGGATTCATGACTCGTTCACGGGCGCCGACCGGTGTCCTGGCGCTCGTCGCGTGGCTCGCGTTCGTCGTGCTTTGCATGCGCGGCGTACAGGCACAGGAGACCGGTTCCATCGGCCGCCAGCCGGGCAGCGTGGCGCATTTCGATCTGCCCGCGCAGCCGCTCGCGAAGACCTTGCAGGACTTCGCGCGGATCACCGAGCTGATCGTGCTGGCGCCGGCGCCGCTGCTCGACGGGCGCACGAGTGCGCCGGTGCAGGGCGATTTCGTGCCGCGCGACGCGCTTGAGCGGATGCTGGCCGGAACGGGGTTGCGTGCGGAATTCTCGCGTCCGGACGAAGCGATCATCGTCGCGCAATCGGTAGCCGAGACGGCGCCTGCGCCGGTCGACACGCCGGTGGACGCCGCGCTGCCGATCGACGGGATCGGCGATTCCGGCGAGCGGCGCGCGTTCGCGGGCCTGCTGCAGGCGCATCTGATCGATGCGCTGTGCACGCAGCCGGCGGCGGTGCCGGGCAGCTATCGACTCGTCGCGCAGGTGCGCATCGACAACAGGGGGGCGGTGGTGGCGGTCAACATGGTGGCATCGAGCGGTTCGGCCGCCCGCGACGCGGCGGTGATGCACGCGCTGCGCGCGCTGAAGCTGGGCGATGCGCCGCCGGCGGATCTGCCGCAGCCGGTCACGATCCTGCTGCGGCCGGCCGGCAACGGCGTGCATTTCCGTTGTCCGGCGCCGCAGCCGGCGGTGCGGGGCTAGCCCGCGATGTCCGACAGCAACCGCACCGGGCTCCGGAATCTGCTGGCGACGCGCTATGCGTATCTCGTCAGGCGTCTCGAACGCGTGACGGGGTCGAAGGACGGCGCCGCCGACGCGCTGCACGAAACCTGGCTGCGTCTCGAGAACGCAAACGTCTCCACGCAGGTGACGAATGCGGACGCCTATATACTCGGGATGGCGAACAATGTCGCGATCGACCAGCATCGCCGCGAACGACGGCATCTGCACGACGACGATGTCGAGACGCTGCTCGAGATGCCCGACGAACTGGCCGATCCCGAGCGTATCGTCGCGGCGCGCCGCAAGGTCGATACGCTGAAGGACGTGCTGCGCGGCCTGCCGCCGCGGCGCCGTGCGATCCTGCTGGCCGCCCGCGTGGACGGCCTGTTGAACCGCGAGATCGCCGAGCATTTCGGTATTTCGCTGCGACTCGTCGAAAGCGAGCTGAGCGCGGCGATGAAGTACTGCCTGCAGCGCATGCAGGAAGAAGACGGTGATCCGTACACGGGTTCGCGAGGCGGCCCGCGCAAATTTTGAGCATCCGGACGATGACGAAAGCCCAGGCCGAACCTGCCCACGACGAACTCGACGAAGCGAGTGCGTGGCTGCTGCGTCTGCGCTCGGGGGACGCGAGCCAGGCCGAAGCGGACGCGTTCGAGCGCTGGTGCGCCGATCGTCCGCAGGCGGCCGATCTGCTGCGCGACACCTGGAGCTCGCTGCGCACGGCCGCGACCGAGCTCGCGCACGAGGAGCGCACGGCCGCTGCCTGGGCAAATGTTGCAAAGCGCGAGCGCACGATGCGCACCGGGCGGCGCGCGTTCATCGGCTTCGCGGTCGCGGCCGGCGCGTCGTGGCTCGCGCTGCGCCCGCCGATGCAGTTGTGGCCTTCGCTCGGCGATCTCGCGGCCGATTACCACACGGGCACCGGCGAGCAGCGCAGCGTCGCGCTGTCGTCGCGCGTGACGGTGGAGCTGAACACGCAGACGCGCGTCGACGTGCTGCCCGCGAGCGATGCCGCGCACGGCGTCGAAGTCGTCGCGGGCGAAGCGGAGATCGATGCGGCCGTGCCGCCGGCCGGCCGCGCGACGCCGATCCAGCCGGTCACGGTGGTCGCGGGCGGCGGCCGCATGCAGGCGACCATCGCGCGCTTCAATGTGCGGCGCACGGGCGCGCAGGTCTGCGTGACCTGCCTGTCCGGCACGGTGGCGCTCCAGCATCCGCGCGGCGCGCGCATGCTGAAGGCCGACGATCAGATCGTCTACGACGATCGCGGCGTGCAACCCGTGTCGCGGATCGATCCGGGCGCGGTCAGCGCATGGCGGCGTGGCATGCTGGTGTTCAACGGCGTGCCGCTTGCAGATGTCGTCGACGAGATCAACCGCTACCGGCGCGGCAAGGTCATCCTGCGCAGCGCGTCGCTCGGCGCGAACCGGATGCAGGCGCAGTTCCCGATCACGCGGCTCGACGACGTGATCGACATGGTCGGCCGCCTGTATGGTGCGCATATCACGCGTCTGCCCGGCAACATCGTGCTGCTGAGCTGAGCGGCTTCCCGCGCTTTCCTCCTTCCTTCCTTTCTCCGCCAGGCGGCTCCTCCGCCTGCTTCCGGGCTGCCCGCGCGCTGCGGGTTACGTCCCTTCGATACGACCTTATCCATGAGGGCCGGCAAACGCCGGGCTGCCGTCAACGGCGGCCCGGTGGTGCGTCGTCGGACCCGAGGCGTGGGTGGCAAGCGCCCCGGCCGCGCAGCGATGCGCGGTGCGGGGGATGTGTGTCGATGGAGCTTCGGGCGGTGGCGTGATTATGAACGAATTGCAACGGGATACGGATTCCGGCGACGCGAACACGCGCGCCGACGCGATCCGCGAGGGCGCGGTGCGCTGGCTGCTGTGGCTGCGCGCGGGCGACACGACGGAACACGAACTCGACGCGTTCGGGCGCTGGCGCGCGCAGAGCGACGAGCATGCGCGCACGGTCCGCGAGCTGATCTGGATGTGGGCCGTGCTGGAGACGGTCGGCCGCCAGGAGCCGGGTGCGCCGGGCGGGTCGACGCGCACGCATTGACGCGGCGAGCGGTGCAGTTCGGATTTGCGCGCATTGGAATGGCTTGCACATCGCAACGCGCGGGCGTCGCAAGAAAGTCTGCGGGTTAGGCGGGCCCGCTTCGACCTTGTATATGAGAGAGCGAGGGACCCGTGCAGAGGGGCAGTGAGGGGGCTGTGAGGCGGGGGCCGGGAGCCGCGGTTGGCTCCCGGATCACCGTTCACGCACGGTGGCCGGTGTGCGGCGAGGTGTTGGTTTTGCCGACTCGACCACGCAAGCCCGACGTCACGATTCAGGAGGGCGACCCGTGCTGCAGGCCGGCACGTGCGCCGCTCCACGCGGCGTCGAGCGGATCGCCGGCGTCGCGCAGCGGCTCGCGCAGAAACGGAAAGCGTTCGACGAACGGTGCGGATTCTTGCAAGGCCACGATATGGTTGACCATCCATTGCAGCAGTTCGCCGCCGTGCCGGACCTGTCCCGGGCGCCAGTCCGGCATCGTCGAGAAGACGGCCGAGAAGCCGCTCCAGCGCGACGGGCGATCGTTGTCGCCGGGCCGGAAATAGGTGTTCATCGCGACGTCGTGCGCTTCGGTCAGCGTGCCGACGAACAGCCCGTGCGGCGTCGGCACGCCGATCTGCTGCCAGCCTTCCGCGAGTGCGAGCGAGCGCATCACGCGCGCCGCGACGAACGCGATGCGCGTTTCGTGCTCGATTTCCGCGAGCGACATCACACCGTTGCGCTGCATGCAGCGCGCGACCGCATGCGGCCGGATCGCGTTCGACGCGAAGCTGCGCAGCACGAGGTCGGGCACCGTCAATTGCAGCTGGAATTCGCGCAGGCCGTGCTCGGCGCTCATCGTCGAGAAGTTGACGAACAGCCCTTCGGCGTGACCGAGTGCGCCGACGTACGGCTCGAGCCCGAGGCGCGCGAGCTTCGGCGCGATCTGGCGTTCGAGCAGCCGCATCAGGTTGCGGCGGTTGCGCACGCCCGCGAAATCGTCGAGGCCGCGCGTGACGATGTCGCTGATTTCCCAGCGGCGCTCGTCGGCGACGAGCCGCGGCGAGCCGCTCAGGTCGAACCGGGCGCGGCCGTGCGCCACGCGTGGATCTACGTACATGCCGGTGCCTCGTGCATCGATTGCGGGCGGACCACCGCGACGGCGCGTCGTCGCGCGGATCCGGTCGCCCACGATGCTGCGGCGTCGACAGCGCGCCGTCAAGTGCGAGCGCAGCGCGACGCACGCGTGCGCATGCCGCTACGACGGCCCGCGCCATCAACTAGACAGTGTGGGGTAACCCGATGATGCGCACGATCGTGGAACGCTTTGTCGAGCGGAGCCCGATGACGATCATGACACGGCTCGTGCTGCAGTGCGCGCTGCACGACGACTGGATCGGCGCCGCGACAGACGCCGGTGACGAACCCGACGGCGAGTCGACCCGCGAGGCACTGTTCGCGCTGGCCGTCGACGCGATCGCGGCGATTGCCGCGTGGCAGCGGATGCCGGATGCAGCCGGTGCGGCTGCACCGGGGTTTGGCGCTGCCGTGACGGCGCTGCACGACTGCATGAGCCGGTGGCGGTCCGGCTGGGGGCGCGCGCTGGCGAAGGACAGCGTCGAACTGCTGCTGCCCGTCGCGTCGGTGCGCACCGTCGACGGCGTGCGCGCAGTCGACGGGATGCGGCTGCGCGTGCTGGAGGGTGTGGGCGACGCATGCGCGCCCCGGGCCGACGGTTGCGGCTGCGGACGCGCATGTGACGACCCCGCGCACGATGCTGCCGCGGGCGGTACTCGCGTCCTGCCGGTCTACGATCCCGATCTCGGGATGATCGTCGACCTGCTGCCTTACGAGCGCGGCCGGTCGCATGAGCACGCATTCGTCGGCGCGCTGCTCGAAACGGTCAGGCCCGGCGAGCTGTGGATCGTCGACGGGCGCTTCGATACGGACGCGATCCTGTCCGGCTGGCCGCGCCGCGGTGGCGCGTTCGTCGTGCGCGAATACGGCCGCCCGGCCGCGTGCCGCCCGCTTGGCGACTGGCGGGAAGCCGGCGTGCTCGACGACGGGCGGGTAGTCGAGCAGCCGGTCGGCATGGCCGGCGACGGTGGTGTGTCGGGCGCGTTTCGGCGGATCGAATGGCGCCGCGCCGATGCGGCTGGCGATCTCGGCGAAACCGTCGCGCTGCTGACCGATCTGCCGGCCGCGCAGTTCGACGCGTTGCAGGTCGTGCAGCTGTCGTGCCGGTGCTGGCGCGACGCGTTGCCGCTGCCGCTCGAGCCCGTGACGAGCGGCGCGCCGTTCGGCGCCGTGCCTGCGCGCGCGGCGTTGCTGGCGAGCGGGATCGCGGCGTTCGCGTACAACGCGTTCAGCGTGATGACGCGCGTCGTCGGCGGTGCGCTCGATCTCGACGCGCGCGACGTCGAGCGCCTGCCGTCGCTGATCGCCGACGGCGTGACGGCCACCTATGCGGGGATGATGATCGCGCTGCCGCCCGAGTGGTGGGCGCGTTACGACCAGTTGCCCGCGACGGCGCTTGGCCAGATCGTGCGAATGCTCGCCGTGCATGTCGATCCGCGCAGCGAACGGCGCCGGCGTCGCGAGCAACGGCTGTCCGCGAAGTCGCAGGCGCTGCTGCGCGCGGCCACGCTCGAGCACCTGATGCACGACGACGGCGACGATCCGGCCGCGAACGTGTTCAGCTTGCGCACGATCGCGATGGCGACGCGCGACTTCAGCAGCAATCCGTCGAAGGCGCTGCGGCACGCCGGCGAGGCACTCGTGATGGTCACCAAGTACAACCGGCCGATCGCGCTGCTCGTATCGATCGACGACTGGAACCGGCTGCTCGGCGAGGTGCGCGAGACGAGCCTCACGCGGCTGTCGTTCGATGCGGCGGCGCAGGGTGTGCGCCCGGTCGTGTTGAGCGAATCGTCGCTGAATTAGCGGGTGCCGATGCGGGATGCGGGCTGGTGACGGTCGTTGCCGGCAGCCACGCAGGCACACGCCGCATCCGGCTTCAACTCGTGAGTCGACGCACCCAGATGACCGACGTCCACGCGAAATTTCCGCTACCGTAGCGCGCGATCAGCGTGTCGACGCGCGCGTTGATGCGTGCGGAATGCACGCGGCAATGCACGATGAAGTAGCCGCTGGTCACGCCGACGGCCGAGCCGTCCGGCAGCGTCGGATTGCCGTCCGGTGCGGGCAGCAGGTATTCGGCGATGTCGCCGGTGCTGACGAAATACGCGGTGGCGCGCCGGTCGACGAGCCGCTTCGCCTGGCTGCGCGACAGCGTCGGAATCGCGGCGACGAGCACGGGTTCGGCCGCGGTGTTCGCGTTGACGACCGTGAGGTCGGGCAGCACCGTCACGAACGGTGCGAGCGTATCGATCGCATGCGCGTCGTAGCCGGGGATGCGCGCAAGATCGTCGACGGATACGAGCTGCAGCGGCCACCCGCCGGGGCCGTTCGCGTCGCGCAGCGAGCGCAGCATGTAGTCGGCCGTCTGCTGCGCGAGCGCAGGTTCGAGCGACAGCTGGCCGAGCAGCCGCCGGTACGCCAGCACGCCTTCGCCGTTGGCCTGCCACGGCTTGCCGGGCGCGACGCGCGACACGAGGTTCATCAGGTTGAAGCGCGCCTGCGCATCCTCGACGCTGCCCGAGATCCACGCGCGCGACAGTTCGGCGTTGACCGCCAGCGCGTCGGACGGCAGCAGGTCCGAGAGCTGCACGTCGGCGACCGGCGACGACCAGGGCTGGCCGACGAACGTGACGTTCGACGTCGCGCTCTGCGCGCGCAGCGTCGCGCGCGCCCATTCCACCGCGGCGCGCTCGACCCACATCGTCTGCGTCGCGAGCCGCTGGTTTTCGACGTCGCGCGTCGCGACCTGCTGGCGCCACAGCACGCTGGCCGCGAGCGTGGCCGCCAGCGCGACGACGAGCAGCACCATCACGATCGCGATTCCGCGTTCGCGTTGCGCGCGCACGGTCCTTCCTGTCCCGTATCGAACCATCCGCATGCCCCCGCAGTGTCGGCGCGGCGCGCTCAGACCTCGAACGCCAGCCACGCATGCGCGATGCTCGCATGCGCAGATGACGTGACGCCGAACAGTGCGGCGAGCCCCGCTACCCAGCACGCGAGCGTCGCGGGATGCATGCCGTCGGCCGCAAGCGGGCCGACGAGGCTGGCGATAGTGTGCGAACGCCACAGCAGCAGCACGAACAGCGTGCAGCCGGCGATCATCGCGATCCCGAACATGTGCAGCGCGACCGCCGGGCGCCGCGTGAACGGCGTGCGGTGATGCCGCTGGTTCGTCGCGACGATCGCGACCCCGTTTGCGACGGGCACGATCGCCATGGCGAGCCCCCAGAACAAAGGCTGGTCGCTCGACGGATTGATCAGCAGCAGCGTGCCGATCATCAAGATCGGTGGAGCGAGCAGCGTCAGCACGGTCCACGACAGCAGTTGCCACGCGAGCCAGGGCGTGCGCCAGCGCAGCGGCGGATTCGGCGCTGCATCAGCGGCGGGCGGAAGCAGCCGGCCCGGCGTTCCGACGGCGCCGGACAATCGTCCGGCGAGCCACCGTACGAGCATCGTGGCGAGTGACATGGATCGTCCTGTCGTGGATGTTTTCCCTTCTCAATAGCTAGGACGAAGCGGGCGGTCGCAAGCCGCAGGATTTCGTGCGTGCCGGCGATTTGCCGCGCTGCGCATCGCGAGTCCACGGTGCGTAAACGGTCTCGGCGATCCCGGGCCGGGTTTCGCGTGCGTTTCGTGCATATCTTCAGTGGAATGTCACAAAAACTTCCCGGTTGAAACCCGAGGATTGTCGGGCTGCACGCTCGCGCGTCGCGTTTTCGCGCGTTGACCAGCAAGACGGCGACACGTTTGCCGGTGGTCCGTGCGCGAGTGCGGGCCGCCGAAGAGCCGGATATCGGCCGGGCGACGACACGCACACGAAACGGGGGCCACGCAAGGTCATGCGCCGCGTCTCGCGAGCTTCGCGCGAGGGGTCGGCTGCGCGCGCATTGCAGTCCGCGCCTCGTCGGTCGCACGGCATGCCGGTGCATCGTTCGGGGCATACGCGGGCCGGTTGCGTCGACCGTTTGCCCGTGGCGGCAGGTCGGTCGACGTTACGCAAAAAAAACATTGCGGCAATGCGCGCTTCGTTCCGTCTAGGTAGGTGGGAGCTGCGATTGGGTGCGCCGTACGCGGCCCCGTTCGCGACCGATGCACATGCGTCGGGTCGGCGGGCGGGCGAACGCGGACACGCGCATTTTTCTCATCGGACGGCGTGAAGCCGACAGGTGCATGACAGTGGAACAGTTCGAGGAAAACCGGCCAGACGATGCTAGCGGCGCGGCGCCGGACGACGTATCGGCGCGGGAAGCGGAAGCGCTGTCGCCGGTCATCAATCTGCGCGATACGGGGCGCTTCCTGCAGGTGCTCGAGGCGCTCAAGTGTTCGCTGGCCGTCAGCCGCCGCCCGTCCGGCGTGGCGGTAATCGGCGTCGACGGCGGCATCCCAACGCTGTCCGCGTGCCTGTTGCCGCGCTCGATGGGGATGGCCGTGTCCGGCAATCGGCTCGCGGTCGCGACGATGCACGAACTGATGGTGTTCGCGAACGTGTCGACGCTCGCGCCGCACTATCCCGCTCGCCCCGATCACTACGACGCGATGTTCGTGCCGCGCATGTCCTACTACACCGGCGATCTCGACCTGCACGACATGGCGTTCGACAAGCACGTCCTGCTCGCGGTCAATACGCGCTATTCATGCATCAGCGTGATCGACGGCTATTTCAACTTCACGCCGATCTGGCAGCCGCCGTTCGTGACGGCGACGGCGCCCGACGATCGCTGCCACCTCAACGGCATGGCGTTTGCCGACGGCAAGGTGCGGTTCGCGACCGCGCTCGGGATGAGCGACGAGCCGTTCGGCTGGCGGGGCGGGATGGCCGGCGGCGGCATCGTGATGGAGGTGCCGTCTGGCCGGATCGTCGCGTCGGGGCTGTCGATGCCGCATTCGCCGCGTGTGATCGGCGGGCGCCTGCACGTGCTCGAAGGCGGCCGCGGCCACGTGCTGCAGATCGATCCGCAATCGGGCGCGCGACGTGTGCTCGCGAAGCTGCCGGGCTTTACGCACGGTCTCGCGGAATACGGCGGCGTGCTGTTCGTCGGACTGTCGAAGCTGCGCGACAAACGCGGTCCGCAGGGGTTGCCGATTGAAAGCGAATCGGACGTGCTGGTCGCGGGGGTTGCCGCGCTCGACGCGAACAGCGGCGATGTGCTCGGCATCCTTCAGTTCTTCAATGGCGTCGACGAGATCTTCGACGTGCAGGTGCTCCCGAACGTGCGGCGTGCCGAAATCCTGAGCCCGCATCAATGGGCCGAGGCGCCGTCGATCGTGACGATGCAGGGCGGCTTCTGGCAGACGCGTCCGCGCGAGGACGACGAGCCCGCGAACGCTGGCGGGCGAGCGTGATGAAGATCGATTGTTGCGGGTTTTCCGGCGTCGTTTCGTCCTTATCGGTAGACGGGACTCATGCGGTGTCCGGCGCGTCGCCGCAGTGGGCGGGCGGGGTGCTGTGGCTCACGGGACTGTCGGGTGCGGGCAAGACAACGCTGGCCGATGCGCTGGCGGTGCGGCTGCGCGAACGATGTGTGCATCCGGTGGTGCTCGATGGCGATCGGTTGCGGGCGGGACTGAATCGGGATCTCGGCTTTACGGTGCACGACCGCTTCGAGAACGTGCGGCGCATCGCCGAAGTCGCGTCGCTGACAAGCGAATCCGGAGCACTCGCGATCGTCTCGGTCATTTCGCCGTTTGCGGCGATGCGCGACGCAGCCAGATCGATCGTGGGGCCGGCATTTCGCGAAGTTCATGTGAGTACGCCGCTGGCCTGCTGCGAGGCGCGGGACCCCAAAGGGCTGTATGCGAAGGCGCGGTGCGGCGCGCTGCCGGAATTCACGGGCGTTTCGTCGCCGTACGAGCCGCCAGTGAAAGCCGATCTCACGATCGACACAGGTCGGTCGTCGCTCGCGATGTGCGTCGATACGCTGATGCGATTCGCGTGCACGCAGTTTGTTTGTCCGGCGGATACGCGGCCGGTGCAGGGACGTTACGGCTGAGTTCGAATCGAAGAGCGGGAAAAGCATTGCGAAGAATATTATAAGGATGACGAATAAAGCGTCATCAAAGTGAAACAGGCATTTGATAGCGAAGCGGGCGATGCGTGCCGAGTGCTTCGCTGCGATCCGGAACAAAAAAGGGGAATGGCGCATGCCGCCGAGAGTAGACCGCAAGTCACGCGAACGATGGCGGCTGAATTGCCGATGCCTGGCCGGCGCCGTGCTGGTCGGAGGGCTGGGCCTCGCGCCGGGCGTCCATGCGCAGGAAGCCGCCGCGGCGCCGGCCGCGAAGGCGGCACCATCGGCACCGCAGACGTTCGACGTGAATGCCTTCGTGGTGCGCGGCAACACGACGCTGCCGACGCTCGAGATCGAGAAGGCCGTCTATCCGTTCGAGGGGCCGGGCCGCACGCTCGCCGACGTGAACGCAGCACGCGATGCATTGCAGAAGACCTACCAGGAGCGCGGCTACCAGTCGGTCGTCGTCGAGTTGCCGCAGCAGCAGGTGAAGAACGGCGTGATCCTGCTGCAGGTGACCGAGGCGAAGGTCGGCCGGCTGCGCGTCGACGGCGCGCAATACAACTCGCCGCAGAACATCCGCGACGCGGTGCCTGCGCTCGCCGAGGGCCAGGTGCCCGATTTCAACCAGGCGCAGCAACAGCTCACCGACCTGAACCGCTCGGCGGACCGGCAGGTGATCCCGGTGCTGAAGCCCGGCGCGATGCCGCAGACGGTCGACGTCGACCTGAAGGTCGACGATCACAGCCCGCTGCACGGCACGCTCGAACTGAACAACGACAACAGCCCCGGCACGTCGACGCTGCGCACGAGCGCGAGCCTCAGTTACTCGAACCTTTGGCAGCTCGGCCACGTGATTTCCGGCACTTACGTGATCGCGCCGCAGCATCCGAACGATGCACGCGTCTATGCGTTCTCGTATCTCGCGCCGATCAAGGACACGCGCTGGAGTTTCCTCGCGACGGTCGTGCACTCGGACAGCAACGTCGCGTCGGTCGGCGGTACCAACGTGCTCGGCAAGGGCACCACCTACGGCTTCACCGCGATCTACGCGCTGCCCGCGACGGAGACGTATGCGCATTCGGTCAGCGTCGAGATCGACCGCAAGCATTACGACGAGAACGTGAGCCTGGTGGGCCAGACGTCCACCGCACCGCTGACCTACGTGCCGGTGACATTCTCGTACAACGGCCAGTTGAGCCTGAAGAACTCGCAGACGTCATTCTCCGCGTCGCTGACGACCAACATCCGCGGCCTCGGCAGCGACTGGGGCGCGTGGGACAACAAGCGCTACAACGCAACGCCCGATTTCGTGTACGGCAAGTTCGACGTCAATCACACGCAACGCTTCGCGAACGACATGCAGGCCAACGGGCACGTCAGCGCGCAGATCTCGAATTCGCCGCTGGTGTCGAGCGAACAGTTCGCGGCGGGCGGGATGAACAGCGTGCGCGGCTACATGCAGGCGGAAGACACGGCGGACAGCGGCGTGATCGCGTCGCTCGAGCTGCGCAGCCCGTCGCTGTCGAAGTGGCTGGGCGGTGCGGTGGGCAGCCGCCTGAACGAGTGGCGCTTCCATGCGTTCTTCGACGCGGCGCACCTGTGGCTGCTGAGCCCGCTGCCGGAGCAGACCTCGCGCTTCAACCTGATGAGCGTCGGCGTCGGCACGCGGCTGCAGATCATGAAGTATGTGAGCGCCGATTTCGAGGCCGGCTGGCCTTTGAAGGCAGGCGTCTATACGCGGCAGTACAGCCCGCGCTTCGATTTCTACGTACGGCTGGGGTTCTGACGGATTTTTTTTGACCGTGCCGGGGCGACGCGACGAGCGCGGCGCCCGCACATTCGGGGAGTGGATCGTGAAGCGAGTCTTGTTTTTCCTGTTGGCGGTGATGCTCGGCGTGCTGCCGGGCATCGCGAACGCATGGTGGCAGAACGACTGGTCGTACCGGAAGGCGATCACGATCGACGCGAGCGCGAAGGGCGCGAACCTCGCGGAATCGGCCGGCCGCGTGCCGCTGCTGATCCGTCTGCATTCCGGCAATTTCCAGTTCGACGGGCTGGCCGACAACGGCGCCGACATCCGCTTCGTCGCGGCCGACGACAAGACGCCGCTGAATTACCACGTCGAACAATACGATCCGGTGCTCGGCGTCGCGCTGATCTGGGTCGACGTTCCGAAAATGCCGGCCGGCGCCGCGGAGTCGATCTGGATGTATTACGGCAACAAGAAGGCCCCGGACGGCGGCAAGCCGGCCGAGACGTTCGATGCCGACTACACGCTCGTCTACCACTTCAACGGCGCCGCGGGCGCGCCGCCGAAGGATGCGACCGCGTACGGCAACAACGCGCAGAACGCATCGTTCCGCACGGTCGAGGACGGCATCGTCGGCAAGGGCGCGCGGTTCGACGGCAACGGGTCACTGACGCTGCCGGCGAGCCCGTCGCTGAACCTGGCCGCAGGCGGCAGCTTCACGTTCAGCGCGTGGGTGAAGCCGTCGGCGCTGGCGCCGAACACACTGCTGTACGGCCGCCGCGACGGCGCGAACGCGCTGCTGATCGGCCTCGACAACGGCGTGCCGTTCGCGGAAGTCGACGGCGGCGTTGCACCGCTGCGCACGCCCGCCGCGGCACCGGTCGCCGCGAACCAGTGGACCTATCTCGCCGTCACGGCCGACGGCAAGAACCTCACCGTCTACGTGAACGGCAAGCAGGCCGCGCAGGTCGCGGCGACGCTGCCCGCGCTGAACGGCGCGGCGACGATCGGCGCGGATGCGGCCGGCGCGCCGGCCGGCCTGGCTGCCTACGCGGGCGCGCTCGACGAACTGCGGTTGTCGAAGATCGCGCGCTCGCCGGCCGCGCTCGCCGTCGACGCGCTCGCGCAGGGTTCGGAATCGAAGCTCGTCGCGTACGGCGCCGACGAGAAGCAGTCGGGCTTCGGCTTCGGTTACTTCGGCGTGATCGTGCAGTCGGTGACGGTCGACGCGTGGGTCGTGATCGCGATCCTGCTCGGCATGGCGTTCGTGTCGTGGGTCGTGATGTGGACGAAGGCGCGCTACGTGGGCACCGTCGACAAGGCGAACCAGTATTTCGTGCAGCGCTTTCGCGAGGTGGCCGGGCGTCACCTGGTCGGGCTAGCGCATGTCGACGAAGCGAGCGACGACGGCCGCCGGCTGTACCAGTCGTCGCTGTACCGGCTGTACAAGGCCGGCGTGCATGAAATCCACAGCCGCATGGACGGCAACGGCCGCACGGTGATCACGTCCGAATCGATCGAGGCGATCCGCGCGTCGATGGACGCGACCCTCGTGCGCGAGAACCAGCGGCTGTCGAAATCGATGGTGCTGCTGACGATCGCGATTTCGGGCGGCCCGTTCCTCGGCCTGCTCGGCACGGTGGTCGGCGTGATGATCACGTTCGCGGCGATCGCCGCGGCCGGCGACGTGAACGTGAACGCGATCGCACCGGGTATCGCGGCCGCGCTGCTTGCGACGGTGACGGGCCTGTTCGTCGCGATTCCCGCGCTGTTCGGCTACAACTACCTGCTGATCCGCAACAAGAACGTGACCGCGAACATGCAGGTGTTCGTCGACGAATTCGTCACGCGACTCGCCGAAGCGCACCGCACGCCCGATCACGCGGTGCTGGCCGACTGACCGCACTGAACGCACGCAGGAGACCACCATGCAGGTTCAGGACGACGACAAGCCGTACGACGACATCAACATCACGCCGATGCTCGACCTCGCGTACGTGCTGCTGATCATCTTCATCATCATGACGACCGCGTCGGTGCAGGGCATCAAGGTCGATTTGCCGAAGGCGAGCTCGTCCGCGAGCCTCGCGAAGCCGAAGACCAAGGCGATCACGGTCGCCGATTCGGGGCAGGTCTTCCTCGATGCGTACCCGGTGACGATGGACGAGCTCGAGAGCCGGCTGCGTACCGAGAAGGCGACCAATCCGGAATTTCCGATCGTGCTGAAGGGCGATGCGGCCGTGCAGTACCAGAAGGTCATGGATGTGCTCGACCTGTTGCGCCGCCTCGACCTGTCGCAGGTCGGTCTCGTGACCGGCAAGGCGAAGTAGGGCTAGGGCGCGCGATGGAAATGACCTACAACGGCGGCCCGCCGCAGAAAGGCCCCGGCCGCTACGTGAAGCCCGTTGCGATCGCGCTGTTGCTCGCAGGGCTGGCCGCGCTGATCTGGCATTTCGCGGGCGATACCGCGGGCGTGAAGCGCGTGAGCGCGCCGCAGGTGACGACGGTGATTCCGCTGCCGCCCCCGCCGCCGCCGAAACAGAAGCCGCCGCCCGAGAAGGTGAAGGAGGAGGTCAAGACGCCGGTCGACCGGCCGACGATCGCGCCGAAGCCGTCGGAGGCGCCGAAGCCGTCGGACAACCAGCCGAAGCAGATGACGATGAATGCGCCCGCGCAGGCCGGCACCGACAGCTTCAACATCGGCGCGGGCGACGGCTCGGGAATGATCGGCAGCGGCGGGGGCGGCAAGTTCGGCAATGCGAGCTACGCGCAATACATGGTGTACGTGCTGCAGCGCGCGATCGAGCAGGACAAGGGCGTGCAGGAGGCCGGCGGCGCGCGTTTCACGGGGAGCCTGAACCTGTGGATGGATGCGTCCGGGCGGATCACGAAGGTGACGGTCGCGCAGTCGACCGGCGACGCGAAGATCGACGCGGCCGTCGTCGCGGCGGTCGAGGCGCTCGGCAAGGTCGACGAGGTGCCGCCGCCGGCGACGTCGTACCCGGTGCTCGTCAAGCTCCAGGGCCGAAAGCCGGCATGACGATGCGCGCGAGAGACCACGAAAGAATCATGGGGCAGGTCCGTCGCACGGATGCTGCCGGAAAAGAAACGAAAATTGTTCGGAGTGCTTCAATGATTCGGAAGATGAACGGACGGGGTGGGGTGCCCCGCAACGGCGCGCTGCCCGCGCGCCTGTCGCGTGTTGGCGCGGCGGTGCTGATGCTGGGGTTGACGTGCGCGTCCGTCGCACAGGGTCAATCGCTCGAGGCGCAGGCGGCATCGGGGAAGGCCGCGCCGACGGAAAGCGTGGTGATCAACCTGATCAACCTGCTCGTCAAGCGCGGCGTGCTCACGCAGCAGAACGCGAACGAGCTGATCAGCGAGGCGCGCACGGAGGCCGTGCACGCGCGGGCCGCGCGCGGATCGGGCGCACCGGTCGTTGCGGGCGGCGTGGTCAACCCGCCGACGCAGCCGGGCGACGTCGCGGTGCCGTACGTGCCGCAGCTCGTGCGCGACCAGATCCGCGACCAGGTGAAGCAGGAAGTGATCGCGCAGGCGAAGGCCGAGAACTGGGCACAGCCGAACACGTTCCCCGACTGGGTGTCGCGCATCAAGCTCGACGGCGACCTGCGCGTGCGCGACGAATACCACTTCTACGGCAGTCGCAACGCGAACAACGTGACGAACTTCGCGGCGATCAACCAGGGCGGCGGGTTCGACATCAACCCGAACACCAACACGACGCAACTGCCGACGCAGAACACCACGCAGAACCGCAACAACCTGCTGCGCTACCGCGCGCGGCTCGGCGTGACGGCGACGCTGTCCGACGACATGATCGCCGGCATCCAGCTCGCGAGCGGCAACGACAACGGGCCCGTGTCGACCACGTCGACCGCCGGCGGCGGCTTCGCGAAGAAGAACATCTGGCTGAACAAGGCGTTCTTCGCGTACCGGCCGACGTCGTGGCTGAACCTGACGGCCGGCCGCTTCGACAATCCATTCTTCAAGTCGGACCTGGTGTTCGCCGACGACCTGATGATGGACGGGCTCGCCGCGAACCTGCGCCACGCGCTGCCGTGGAATCCGGACGTCACGCTGTTCGGCACGCTCGGCGTGTTTCCGATCCAGTACACGAGCGAGAACTTCCCGTCGAACAGCACCGACAAGGCCGGCAGCGACACGAAATGGATGTTCGGCGCGCAGTTCGGCGCGGACTGGAAGATCGATGCGAAGAACCGGCTGCGCGGCGCCATCGCGTACTACGACTTCCAGAACATGCGCGGCACGCTGTCGTCGCCGTGCGCGCTGTATCTTGGTGCGACGAGCTGCAACACCGACAACGAGGCGCCCGCGTTCATGCAGGGCGGCAACACGCTGATCGCGCTGCGCAACATCGTGCAGAACCCGAACCTCGCGCCGGGGATGACGCCGCAGCCGCAACTCTTCGGGCTCGCATACAACTACCGGCTGCTCGACCTGAAGGCGCAGTGGGACACGGTGGTGGCCGATCGCTTCAAGCTGCGTCTGGACGGCGAATTCGTGCGCAACCTCGCGTACAACGACAACAAGGCGTTCGCGGCGGCGTCGCTGCCGGTCAACAACTACGAATCGACGTCGGTGAACGCGACGCGCGCCGATTACCGCAGCGGCCCGAACGGCTTCCTCGCGAAGGCGACGGTCGGCGAGCCGGAGCCGCGCGAGAAGGGCCAGTGGAATTTCTCGATCGCGTACAAGTACCTGCAGCCGGACGCCGTGCTCGATGCGTTCAACGATCCCGACTTCCATCTCGGCGGCACCAACGCGCGCGGCTACGTGATCGGCGCCGCGTACGCGGTGGCACGCGACACCTGGGTGTCGGCCCGCTACCTGAGCTCGAAGGAAGTGTACGGGCCGCCGGTATCGATCGACGTGCTGCAGATCGAGCTCAATGCTCGCTTCTGACCGGAGCCGCGAATGAACACGACCTATCGCACGATGCTTTCGGCCGGCGTGGCCGGCGCGCTGCTGCTCGCGGCCGGCGGTGCACACGCGCAGAGCATCGAGGACAAGCTGCGCAGCCAGTTGCGCTCGACCGTGCAGGAGTTGCGCCAGTTGCAGGACAACCAGGCGCAATTGCAGAGCGACAAGGCGGCAGCCGAGAAGCAGCGCGACGACGCGCTCGCGCAACTGAAGACGTTGCAGGGGCAACTCGCGGCGGCGCGCGGCGATTCGGGCGCCGAGGCGGCCGCGAAGCGCGCGCTCGCGCAGGAGCGGGCGGGCCGCGAGCAGGACGCGAAGTCGCTGGCGAAATACAAGTCGTCCTACGAGGATCTGCTCGCCGTGTCGCGTGCCCGCGATGCGCAGCACACGCAATTGCAAAAGGACGTCGCCGCGCGTGACACGCAACTGACAACCTGCCAGGCACACAATGCCGAGCTGTATCGCGTGGGGCACGAGATTCTCGACGCGTACGAGCATGTCGGGATCGGCACGTTCTTCTCGTCGCGGCAGCCGTTCGCGCAGTCGGCGCGCGTGAAATATGACGATCTCGCGCAACGCTACGGCGATGCGCTGTATGCGGGCAAGTACGACCCGGCCGCGCGGCCGGCCGCCGCGGCACCGGCACCCGCGTCGGCCGCACCGGCAAGCGCGCCGTGAGCGCATGGCCCGAAGCCGGGCTTGAACCGATCGATTCATTGAACACGGGGAAGACAGACATGCAAGACAAGCAACCGAACGCCGGCGACGAACGCGCGGCACACGATGCGCCGATCGAAGCGATCAGCGCCGACCGCCTGGCCGACGTGCTGCGCCGCGCGGGCTACCGCGTGACGGCGGCCGAGCAGAACGGCACGGTGCAACTGATGAGCGCGAGCCAGGGCATCGGTTTCGCGGTGCGCTTCGGCAATCCGGCCACGGCGCTCGTGCCGCAGGGGGCCGATGCGCAGGCCGCCACGCTGCCGTACATCGACTACACGCTGTCCTGCGTGCTGCAGGTGCAGGGCGAATTGCCGGCCGAACTCGTCGCGGACTGGAACCGGACCAAGCGCTTCGCGCGTCTCGCGAGCCACGGGCCGTTTCTCGCGCTGGAGATGGATGTGGTCGTCGCGGGCGGTGTGTCGGAGCGCTACCTGCGCTCGACGATCGAGCTGTGGGATCGCCTGATCCAGGAATTCCTGCTGCACCTGCGCAACCGTCCCGCGATGGCCGAGCAGGAAGCGGCGCGTGCGGCGGCGGGCGATCAGGGCGGCGCATCGGCCGCTGCGGCGGCCGGGCAAGAGGCTACCGCGCAGTCATGATTGCCGCGAGCCGGATCGCCGGCCGCCGGATCGGCGCCGTGCTGCGCGCGTTGCTGCCGGGCCGTGCGCGACCCGCTGCGATGGTCGCCGGCGAGGTGCCGGCCGCGTGGGTTGCGTATGCGGAGCACATCGCGCAATGGCTGCAGGCGACGCTCGACTGCGACGACGCAGCCGCGTGCCGCCTGCGCGCCGACGTTGAGCGCTGGGCCGACGATCTTGCCGCTACCGGTGGCGACGGGCCCGTGCTGCCGGTGCGCGCGTGGCTCGACCGGCGCGGGCACGTGACGCGCGTCGACAGCGCGACGGCCGGGCAACCGGCGCTCGACGCCGCGCTGCACGCTGCGCTCGTCGGCCGGGCGGTCGGCGCGGCACCGCCGCGCGGGATGACGCAGCCGCTCGTTCTGCGGGTGATGCTGACAGGCGCGCGTTAAGTACGGCGTCCGCATTTCAAGAACAATCCAGAGGGCAGTCGAATGATGATGACGAAGATGAAGATGCTGGCAATGGTGGCGGGCAGTCTCGTGCTGGGCGTGCCGCTCGTTGCGCACGCACAGGACGACGTGATCGCGAACGCCGCGCAGGCGTCGGTCACGCAGGCCGACATTGCGGCGCTGTTGAAGACGGTGAGCCCCGAAGGGCGCGAACGCCTCGCAGCCGACCCGGCGACGCTGGATCAGGTCGTACGTTCGACGCTCGCGCAGAAGGCTGTGCTGGCCGAGGCGAAATCGAAGGGCTGGGACAAGCAGGCCCCGGTGCAGGCGGCCGTCGAGCAGGCGCAGCGCGATATCGTCGTGCGCAGCTATCTGACGTCGGTGAATGCGCCGCCGGCCGATTATCCGTCGGACGTGGAGATCCAGTCCGCGTATGACAAGAACCGCGCCGCGTTCACCGCACCGCGCGCGCTGCACGTCGCGCAGATCTATATCGCGGTGCCGCCGAACGCGGATGCCGCGACGCTCGACAAGGCGCGCAAGCACGCGGCCGATCTCGCGAACCGCGCGCGCAGCGGCGATTTCGCGGCGCTGGCGAAGGCGAACTCGCAGGACAAGGCGAGCGCCGCGAACGGCGGCGATCTCGGTTTCGTGCCCGATCCGTTGATGGTGCCGGCCGTCCGGCAAGCGGCCGACGCGCTGAAGCCGGGCCAGGTCTCCGCGCCGATCCAGACGCCGGCCGGCTTTCACGTCGTGAAGCTGATCGACGTGCGCGCGGCCGCGCCGCGTCCGCTGGCCGACGTGAAGGAGCAACTGCGCGCGATGCTGCGCGCGCAGCGCACGCAGCAGAATACGCAGGCGTATCTCGCGAAGCTGGCCGCGAACGCGCCGATCAACGAAGACGCGCTGAAGAAAGCGCTCGCGTCTGCCCGGTAGGCGCGCTCATGGCACCTGTCCGTTCGACGCCGCGCGTCGAGGCGCCCGACGCGCGCACGCCGAGGCGTCGTCGCCCGGCTGCCGCGTCCGACCGTCCGCGCATGCCGAAGGCGATCCCGTGGCCGGGCCGGCCCGGCGAATGGCCGACGCATTGCCCGCTTTGCTTCGGCGCGCTGGAGCCGTTGCCCGGTGCGGGCGGCTATGCGCGGCACCGGAGCACGCGGTGCTCCGCGCAGTGCGTGCTCACGACGCGCCAGTATCAGCCGGAGGAGCTGACGATTCGCGGCTCGCGCGACGCGCAGGTCGCCGCGCTCAATCGCGAGCGCTTCATCGCGCAGTGGCCGCGCCATTACGCACTGATGCGGCGCGCGTGGCCCGCGCTCACGATCGGGCGCTTCATCGCGGTGATCGCGTGCGTGGACGTCGCGGATCTCTGGTCGTACCGGATGTCGCGCGACGACGATCTCGCGGCCGTGCTGCTCGTGCTGGCCGGCTTCCTGCGCGTGCCGGATGCGTCGGGCGCCGATGCGTCGGGCGCCGATGCGTGCGCGCCTACGGTGCGCTGGGTGCGGTTCTGGTTCGATGCGAGCGTGCGCGACGTCGGCGATCTGTGGGCGCCCGGCAACGACGCGCCACCGCTCTTTCGCGTCGACTATCGGGAGCCGCTCGTCACGCCGTATCCGACCGGTGCGCAGGTGCATGCGTGGCAGCCGGTCGACGGCATGCGTGATGCGTGGGCGCGGCACGCCGATGTGCATGAGCCGGCCGTCGAAACGACCGACCGCGCGGCATTCGCGCGTTTCCTGGCGCGCGCGCCGGCGTCGGGCACGAGCGTGTGAGTGCGGCGGCGCGAGCGCGATGGAGCTATCACGGAAGGAGGCGCGCATGAAGAAGCGACGAAACGGAATCGCGACGATCGTCTGCCTGCTGCTGGCGGCCGGCGCACACGCGCAGGGCAGCCGTGCGGCGGCGAGTGCGCCCGCGCCTGCGCCGGCCAGTCCCGGTTCGGCTGCGAAGCCGGTGTGCGTCGATGCGGAAGTCGACGGCAAGCGCGCGCTGTCGTACGACTGCCTGAGCCGGCAACTGAAGCCGAAGGCCGAGCCGCAGCCCGGCGCGTCGCAGACGGATTCTGAGCGGCTGTCGAAGCAGCCGTCGAACCGTCTCGGCACGTTCAACCTGTCGACCGAGCGGAACCGCTTCGGCTCGAACTGGGGCCGGTCGGTGACGCCGCAGCGGCCCGATGCGCCGGTTGCGGTGCCGCCGAAGTGATGCATGCGGCCGGCAACGCGGCGCGGGCATCGATGCGCCGACGGCGTTCCGGCGCGAACCGACGAGGAACTGCGATATGAAAGCGGGCAAGCACACGGGCCGGGTGGTGGTGGTGCGTGCGATCGCGGGCGCGCTCGCGTTCGCCTGCGCGTGCACGACGGTACGGGCCGCCGAGCAGCCCGCGCAGGCGGGTACCGCACCGCCGACCGTGGCGCTGCCGAACTTTGCCGCGCTCGTCCGGCGCGTCGGCCCGGCCGTCGTCAACATCAGCGTCACGCGCGAAGTCACGCAGATGGGCATCCAGTTGCCGCCCGGCATCGCGCCCGATCATCCGCTCGCGCCGTTTCTCGCGCGGCGCGTGATCGGCAACCGCGAGGAAGTGAGTCTCGGCTCCGGCTTCATCGTCAGCGCGGACGGCGTGATCCTGACCAACCGGCACGTGGTCGGCGACGCGGCCAGCGTCGACGTGAAGCTGACCGACAAGCGGCAGTTCAAGGGGCGCGTGATCGGCAGCGATCCCGTGTCCGACGTCGCGGTGATCCGTATCGACGCGCGCAACCTGCCGGTCGTCGCGACCGGCGATCCCGCGCGTACGGAGGTCGGTGACTGGGTGATGGCGATCGGTTCGCCGTACGGGTTCGCGAACACGGTCACGCAGGGCATCGTCAGCGCGAAATCGCGATCGTTGCCTGGCGAGCGCGCGATTCCGTTCATCCAGACCGACGTGCCGATCAACCCCGGCAATTCGGGCGGCCCGCTGTTCGACCTCGGCGGCCGCGTGATCGCGATCAACTCGATGATCTTCTCGAAGACGGGCGGCTATCAGGGGCTCGCATTCGCGATTCCGATCGACATCGCGCTCGACGTGAAGGACCAGTTGCTGCGAACCGGCAGGGTTACGCGCGGGCGGCTCGGCGTGGCCGTGCAGGAAGTGAGCCAGGCGCTCGCGCGTTCGTTCGGCCTCGCGAGCCCGGACGGCGCGCTGATCACGATCGTCGAACCGGATGGCCCGGCCGCGCACGCGGGGCTGCAGGCGGGCGACGTCGTGCTCGCGGTCGATGGCAAGCCGATCGCCGAATCGACGGACCTGCTCGGCACAGTCGCGGGCATGCGTGCCGGGCGGCAGGCCGACCTGCTCGTGTGGCGCGCGGGACGGGCGATGCATGTGATCGCGACGGTGGGCGCATTCGACAGCGGCACGGCGTCGGCCGGCGGCGAGCAAGGGCCCGCGCGGTTCGGGCTGGCGCTGCGCGCGGCGACGGAGCAAGAACGCCAGCGGCTCGGCGTCAGCCAGGCGCTTGTCGTCGAGCAGGTGAGCGGCCAGGCCGCCCGCGCGGGTTTGCAGCCCGGCGATATCGTGCTGTCGGTCAATGGCACGCCGGTCGCGAGCATCGGCGCGCTGATGACCGAGATCGACGCCGCGCACGGCAACGTCGCGCTGCTCGTCCAGCGCGGCGGCACGCGGCTGTATGTGCCGATCGAGATCGGGTGAGCGGGCGAGGCTGCGTGGCGCGAGGGCAGCACGAGGGCAGCGCGAATGGCAGCGCGCAAAACAGCGCGCAAAACAGCGCGCCGACAATTCGTCGAAACGGGAGGCGGGATGAAGCGAATGCAGGAGTGGGGCGCATCCGGATGGCTGCGGGCGATCGTCGTCGCATCGGCGTTGGCCGTGGGCGCCGCGCCGGCCGTCGCGCAGACGGCCGACGTGCCGCAGACGTGGATCCGTTACGGGCAGCTCGCCGGGCAGCAGTTCCAGATGTGGCTCGAAGCCGACGGCGACGCGGCCGACCGGCTGCACCGTTACCTCGAGACGCGCGTGCTGAACGCGAGCGCCGATGCGCCGCCGCCCGCGATCGTCGTGCGCGCGTGGATCGGCGCGAACGGCGCCGTCACGCGTGTCGAATTCGCGTCGCTGGGCGATCCGGACGCGGACGCGACGCTGCGGCAACTGCTCACGGCCGGCCCGCTGACGGAGCCGCCGCCGCCGGACATGCTGCAGCCGTTGCGCGTGCGCCTGCGTCTCGCGCCGAATCCTGACGCGGCCGCCGTCGTGCCGGCATCGGCGGCGCGCACGCCGTGAGGCTCGGAGCCGGACGATGCCGATAGATATCGTAATAAGATATGAGGTTATTGCGTTGGCGGGATGATGACGACCCATTTCCTCAGAAGGAGCTACCCATGCAACTGTCCCAGTTAGGCGGGCATGTCGCCCAATCCGGTTTCGCCGAACGGCAGAAACACGCGCAAGCGCTGATGTACGGGATGGCCGACATCAACGAGTATGTTTCCGGTGGCGTGTGCTACGACGCCGCGGCCTATGTCAGGTATCTGCTGCGCGGCGACGCGATGATCGCGCCCAGCGCGTTGCTCGACACGATCGGTCAGCACTGGCGGACGCGGTTCAACTTCGAGACCGGCGATCAGTGGGACGGCCACGCCAGCATTCCAGCGGGAACCGCGGTCGGTTTCTCCCGCGGCGGCAATGTCTTTCATGCCGCGATCGCGGTCGGCGGCAGCCGGATCCGGGCCGTGAACGGTGGCCGTCTGGGCAGCGGATGGATGTATGCGGTCGATCTTGCGCGGGTGCTTGAAGCGGATGCGGCCGGCGGTTTTACGTACGACCGCGCGAATATCCGAGTCCACCTGTCGCGCCTGTAGGCCCCGGCGTTAAATACCGCGCCGCCAGCTGTCCTTCAGCCGCTCGACGCGCGCACGGACCGGGCGGCCGTCTTCCCGCCGCTCGGCGATGTCCGCATGGCGTCGCGCTGCCCGTCGCAGCTGTCCTCTCGGCGGTGAAGGGCCATTCACGGGGGCGTGGATGCACATGCTGCGTCGCGGCGATACGCGGGGGTGCGAGTCTGCACGCGCGCTGAGGTAGCATGACGGAATATCCACGATGATCCACGACCTGTTTCGTGATCGATTCCCTTCCGTCCATGTACCCATGGTCAAGACAACGATGAGCGACACTCCCGAACCTGCCGCGCCCGGCGACGACGAACCGTCCGGCGGCGCGTCGTCCTATCTGGTGCCCGGCCTCGAACGCGGGCTGCGGATTCTCGCCGAATTCTCCGCGCGCGAGCCAGTGCTCGGCGCGCCCGAGCTGTCCAAGCGCATCGGCATCCCGCGTACGACCACGTTCCGCCTGCTGCAGACGCTCGAGGCACTTGGCTTCCTCGAGCGCGTGAACGGCGACCGCTATTTCCGGCTCGGCGTCGGCGTGCTGCGGCTTGGCTTCGAGTACCTGAACTCGCTTGAACTGACCGATCTCGGCGCGCCCGTACTCGAACGGCTGCGCGATTCGACCGGCCTGTCGACGCATCTGCTGATCCGCGACCAGCGCGACGTCGTGTTCGTCGCGAAGGCACAGAGCAATGCGTCGATGTTCGGTTCGGTGAAGGTGCATGTCGGCACGCGCTTGCCCGCGCATGCGACCGTGCACGGCCACGTGCTGATGGGCGACCTGACGCGCGACGCGCTGCGCCAGCTCTATCCGGAAAAGCGGCTCGAGCAGTTCACCGAGCGCACGCCGGGCACCGTCGACGAACTGTACGAACGCGTGCGCCATTACGCGCGGCTCGGCTATGCCGTCAGCGAGGCGGCGTTCGAAAGCGGCATTTCGGCCGTCACCGCGCCCGTGCGCGATCACTCCGGCTCGATCGTCGCGGCGATCACCGCGACGGTGCCGCGCTCGGAGATCGGCGAGGCCGGCGAAAAGGAAAGGCTCGTCGAAGCGGTGTGCGGCGCGGCGGTCGACCTGTCGCAGCGACTGAACTACCGGCCGCTCGAAAGCGACCCGACGTTCGCGCATGCGCGCCACAAGGTCGCGATGTTCTGACGAATCGAACCGGTCGCCACGCGCGGCTTCGCAAAAGACAAGAGCGGCCCGCGGGCCGCTCTTGTCGTTTCGGGCGCCGAACGCGTGAAACCGCTCAGAACGAGTGGTGGATCCCGGTCAGCACGATCACCTGGTTCGCGGTGCTCGACACGCCTGCCGTGAAGAACGAGGCCTTCGCGCCGCCCGAACCATGCTCGTACAGCACGTTCGCGTAGAGCTGCGTACGCTTCGACAGCGCGTAGATGTCGCCGAGTTCGACCTGCGTCCAGCGACGGCCGGCCAGCGTCGTGGTCGCCGCGCCGCCCGCGATCGTGTTGAATGCGCTGCTGCGGTAGTTCACGCCCGCGTCATAGCTCTGGAACGTGTCCGAAAAGCCGTTCGACTGCATCTTCGTGCGCGTGTAGAGGCCGTGCACGAGGAAGTCGCCGAACTGGTACGACGCTCCCGCGCCGATGTTCTCGACTTTGTTCGCGATGTAGCCGTTCGCGGTGTTCTGCCCCTGGAACGAAGCGATACCCGTCTGGCTGATCAGGATCGAGCGGTCATGCTCGTTCGAGTAGACGGCCGACGCCTTGAACGGCCCGTTCGCATAGTTCAGCGCGACGCCGACCGATTTGCCGGTCGAGAAGTTCGTCGTGTTGCCGAGCGCGATCGTGGCCGCGGCCGAGAAGCCCGCGAAGCTCGGCGAGCGGTACTTCACCGAATTGTTGTAAGGCACGTTGCCGGTCGCGGCGAGCCCGTCGATGTTGCCAGGGTGGAACGCATACCAGCTCATCGCGAGGTAGGCCGTGCTGAGCGGATCGAGATAGTCGAACGTCAGCGGCGTCTGGCGGCCGAGCGTCAGCGTGCCGTAGCGGTCCGAGCTGAGGCCGACGAACGCCGCGCGGTTCCAGATCGTGTTCGCGGTCGCGAACTGTCCGTTGTTCGTATAGAAGCCGTTCTCGAGCTGGAAGATCGTCGACAGGCCGCCGCCGAGGTCTTCCTTGCCCTTCAGGCCCCACCGATCGGGCTGCGTGTTGCCCTGGATCATCGCCCACTTCGCATGGCCGCCGACGTTGTTCACGTACGCGACACCCGCATCCACGCTGCCGTACAGCATCACGCTGCTCTGCGCCCACGCGCCCGACGCGGCGCCCAATCCGATGACTGCTGCTGCTATCGCATGCTTGACCATTTGATCTCCTGACTCTCCAACCTGATGAAAACGTGGTGTGGCGGCATGCGTAGGGACGGCCGGCCGTCACGCGTTTTTCACCGCCGGGTGGGCTTTTTCGTATGTTCCATATAAGGAACAGTGTGCCTCTGGTGGAATGAAGTATAGAGGCGTCAAGCGCCGGATCAAAAATAATTTTTTCGGGACGGATGCGTCCATAGCCGATGTCCGGCATCGGTGCTCGAGGCCCGAGATAAGGGTGTAACTACCCGTCACCAAACAAAAAACCACATTTGACGTGGTAGGTGGAGGCGAGGGTAGACAGGGCGGTCGGTGTTTTCCCTAGGGCATGCAGCTTTTTGTTTTACTCGTGGAAAGTCGCTTCTATAATCACCATCCATAAACTGATGTTCCTAATATGGAACAAACGAGAAGCAAACGAGAGTCGATCAGAAGGAAGGGTGTGAGATGTCTGAACAATGGATTTGCGCCGGACACGCCGGCGCGCTGTCGGAAGACACGCCGATCGAGTTCAAGCGGACCGACGGCGTCGAAATCGGGATCTACCGCGTCGGCGACGACGTGTATGCGCTCGAGAACGTGTGCCCGCATGCGTACGCGCTGCTGACGCAGGGGTTCGTCGACGAAGGCACGGTCGAATGCCCGCTGCACGAGGCCGTGTTCGACATCAAGACGGGCGAATGCCTGAAGGGTCCGGGCGGACGCGCGCTGAAGCAGTACGCGGTGCGCCTCGCCGGCGAGGAAATCCAGATCAAGGTGGAATGACATGAAAGAAGCGACCGTCAACTTCAATCCCTTCCTGAAGCCGTGGGTGGCGCCGCAGCCGAACAACGTCGCCGGCAAGGGGCAAATCGAGATCCCCGGTCAGGTCGAGAACCGGATCTGGCAGAACCGCAAGGCCGAGCCGACCCAGTACGAGAACGACCTCGGCGATGCGCTCGAACGCGTGTTCGAAGCCGGTGCAACCGAGCTGGACGACGTCGTCGCGGGCCTGAACCGCATCGGCTTCCGAGCGCCGGACGGCACGCCGTGGACACCCGAGCGCTTCCGCGCCGAACTGGCCTCGCTCGCGGAATGACCGCGCCGAGCGCGTGACCCGCCGACCCGACGACAACCGCATCCGGAGCACACTGATGACGTCCCCCGTACAACACGCATCCCAACACGACCCGGTCCGTGACTATCTCGACCGCGGCATCAAGAATTACTGGTATCCCGTCGCGCCGAGCTGGCAGGTGTCGAACGCGCCTGTCGGCCTCACGCGCCTGTCCGAGCAGATCGTGCTGTGGCGCGATCACGAGGGCAAGGTTCACGCGCTGGAAGATCGCTGCCCGCACCGCGGCGCGCGCCTGTCGCTCGGCTGGAATCTCGGCGGCAACATCGCCTGCTGGTATCACGGCATCGAAATCGACGGTGGCGGCACGGTCAACCGGGTGCCGGCCGTGTCGAACTGTCCGATGGAAGGGACGAAGTGCGTGAAGTCGTATCCGGTCGAAGAGAAGGCCGGCGCGATCTTCCTGTGGTTCGGCGACGAAGCGCACGGCGAGCCGGCGCCGCTGAACCTGCCCGAGGAACTGGTCGCCGACGAGTACGGCCACTTCCTGTGCGTGTCGAACTGGAAGTGCAATTACCAGTACGCGATCGACAACGTGATGGACCCGATGCACGGCGCGTACCTGCACGCGACGTCGCACTCGATGGCCGAAGGCGACAAGCAGGCCGACATGCGTGTGCGCAAGACGGAAACGGGCCTGATGTTCGAGAAGGTCGGCCAGCGCGACGTGAACTTCGACTGGGTCGAACTCGGCGAAACGGGCTGCCTGTGGATGCGCCTCGCGATTCCGTACAAACAGAAGTTCGGCCCGGGCGGCAACTTCGGGATCATCGGCTTCGCGACGCCGGTCGACGGCGACAACTGCCAGGTCTACTTCTGGCGCACTCGCAAGGTCAGCGGCTGGCAGCGCGACGTGTGGCGCTTCATGTACCGCAACCGTCTCGAAGGCCTGCACTGGGACGTGCTCGAGCAGGACCGCTACGTCCTCGAAAGCCTCGCACCGCAGGCGCGCGATCACGAATACCTGTACCAGCACGACGTCGGCGTCACACGCGTGCGCCGGATGTTGCGCCAGCGCGCACAGGAACACCTGACCGCGCTCGACGCGCATCGCGCGGCGCAAGCCGCTTCGGAGCCCGCGAATGGCTGAGCTCGCACCGGTCGTGTCGCTCGCAGGGCGCCGCGTGCTCGTCACGGGCGGCGCGCGCGGTCTCGGCGCGGCGTTCGTGAAGGCGCTGGTGGCAGCGGGCGCGCAGGTCGCGTTCGGCGACGTGCTGGCCGACGAAGGCCGGGCGCTCGCCGCGCAGCTTGCGGAAGCCGGCCATGCCGCGCATTTCTTCGCGCTCGACCTGGCCGATCCGGCGAGCGTTGCCGCATTCGTCGCGCAGGGCGCGGCGGCACTGGGCGGCATCGACGCGCTGATCAACAACGCGGCGATCACGAACTCGGGCGGCAAGCTGTCGACGGAGCTCGACGTGTCGACCTGGGACGCCGTGATGAACGTGAACGTGCGCGGCGTGTGGCTCGTCAGCAATGCGGCGCTGCCGTACCTCGCGCAATCGGGCCGCGGCGCGATCGTGAACCTCGCATCGGACACCGCGTTGTGGGGCGCGCCGAAGCTGCTCGCGTACGTCGCGAGCAAGGGCGCGGTGATCGCGATGACGCATGCGCAGGCGCGCGAGTTCGGCGCGCACGGCGTGACGGTCAACGCAGTCGCGCCGGGGCTGACCGAAGTCGAGGCGACAGCCTACGTGCCGGCCGAGCGCCATGCGTTCTACATGCAGGGCCGTGCGCTGACGCGCGCGCAGATGCCCGACGACGTGACGGGCCCCGTGCTGTTCCTGCTGTCGGACGGCGCGCGCTTCGTGACGGGCCAACTGCTGCCGGTGAACGGCGGCTTCGTAATGAATTGATGTTTTTACCCTTGATGAAGGAGAGGACGATGGCGGACGCCGATCTCGAACGCAAGTCGTGGGACCAGCCGGAAGGCGCAAGCTTTGACGACTGGATGGAAGGGCGCGTTGCGCGCTATGCGACGCGGCGCTACGACTGGGACGCACTGAAGTTCCAGGCCGACTACGACCCGAAGTACCGCCGTGCGCAGATGCGCTACGTCGGCACGGGCGGCACGGGCGTCGCGAAGGACGTCAACACGGTGCCGGCCGGCAACTTCACGTTCTCGACGATGGTCATCCCGGCCGGCAACATCGGCCCGAGCCACATCCATATCGACGTCGAGGAAATCTTCTTCGTGCTGCGCGGCAAGATGAAGGTGATCTGCGAGCGCGACGGCGAGACGTGGGAAGCGATCCTCGGCGAGCGCGACCTGATCTCGGTGCCGCCGGGCGTGTATCGCACGGAAATCAACATCGGCGAGGAAGATGCGCTGATGTGCGTGATGCTCGGTTCGTCGAAGCCCATCACGCCGACGTATCCGCCCGATTCGCCGCTCGCGAAGATCAAGCGTTGAGACGGAGCGGATGAAGCAATGAGTGTCATCGACAAACGTGAACGCGACCGCACCGCGGCGTTCGCCGCGCTGCTCGGGCAGTTTCCGGAGCAGCGTTGCGCGGCCGGTGCGGCGGGCACGATCGGTTATCGCGAGGCCGGTGCGCAGCATGCGGGCCGCGCGCTGCCCGTCGTGTTGCTGCACGGGATCGGCTCGGGTGCCGCATCGTGGGTCCGCCAGCTCGACGCGCTCGGCGCATCGCGGCGCGTGCTCGCGTGGGATGCGCCCGGCTATGGCGTGTCGACGCCCGTGCACTGTGCGTCGCCGGCCTCAGCCGATTACGCCGCATCGCTGAACGCGTGGCTCGAGGCACTCGGCATCGAACGCTGCGTGCTGGTCGGTCATTCGCTCGGCGCGATCATTGCGGGCGGTCTCGCCCGCGTGATGCCCGCGCGGATCGCCGGCCTGCTGCTGGTCTCGCCCGCGGGCGGCTACGGCAGCGCACCGGCCGAAACACGCGAATCGCGCCGCGACGCGCGGCTCGCAATGCTCGCTGAACTCGGCCCGGCCGGTCTCGCCGAGCAGCGCAGCGGCAACATGCTGTCGGGTTTCGCGAGCGAGGATGCCCGCGCCTGGGTGCGCTGGAACATGGCGCGCATCGTGCCGGCCGGCTACACGCAGGCCACGCATCTGCTCGCGAACGCCGATCTGGCAAGCGATCTCGCGGGCTTTCGCGGTCGCACGGCCGTGGCGGTCGGTGCGAACGACGCGATCACGCCGCCCGCTGCGTGCGAGCGGATCGCCGCGGCCGCGCACGTCGGGTTGCAGGTGATTCCGCAGGCCGGTCATGCCGGCTACGTGGAAGCGCCGGCCGTTTATTCCGCACTGATCGACGCGTTCTGTCGGCAATGCGACATGCAGCGAGGACTGGTATGAACTGCCCCCACGCTCACATTCGTTCGCTGCCCCCCGAGGGGGCGGATGCCTCCCTTGGGGCGGCCCGGCGGGAGGCATCATGAGCGAACCGCTGCAACAACCCGAATCCGAGAACGCGAAGGCCGAGGCCAGCTACGTGGTGCCGGGCCTCGAACGCGGGCTGCGGATTCTCGCCGAATTCTCGCCGCGCGAGCCCGTGCTCGGCGCGCCCGAGTTGTCGAAGCGGCTCGGCATTCCGCGCACGACGGTGTTCCGTCTGCTGCAGACGCTCGAATCGCTCGGCTTCCTCGAGCGTGCGGACAAGGATCGCAACTACAAGCTCGGCATTGCCGTGCTGCGGCTCGGCTTCGAATACCTGAGCTCGCTGGAACTGACCGATCTCGGCTTGCCCGTGATCGAGAGCTTGCGCGATGCAACCGGCTTCACGACGCACATCGTGATCCGCGACGGCCGCGACGTGGTGTTCGTCGCGAAGGCGCAGAGCCAGTCGCCGGTGTTCAGCTCGATCCGCGTGAACGTCGGCACGCGCTTGCCCGCACATGCGACGACCCACGGCCACGTGCTGATGGGCGACCTGTCGCTGAAGGAACTGCACGCGCTGTATCCGGAAGGCGCGCTGAACCGGATGACGAGCGCGACGCCGTCGACGGTCGACGCGCTGTACGAAGTGATCCGCGAGGACGCGCTGCGCGGCTACGGCGTCAGCAATTCGTCGTTCGAGCGCGGTATCTCGGTGGTCACGGCGCCGGTGCGCAACGAGACGCAGAGGATCGTTGCGTGCATCACGGTGACGGTGCCTAAACCGGAGATCGACGCGGCGCTGATCGCGGACGGACTGATCGACAAGGTGCAGCGCGCGGCGGCGGAACTGTCGCGGCGGCTCAATTACCGCTCGGATGACGAGCACACGTTTCTGAAGGCGTTAGGACTGAAATGAGACCCCCACGCTTGCTTTGCGCGCTGCCCCCCGAGGGGGCTGTCGGCCCTCTTGGGACGGCCCGGCGAGGACCGACGACATGATTCAGATCGATCTGACCGGGCAGGTGGCGGTGGTGACGGGCGGTTCGTCCGGCATTGGCCTCGCGACCGCCGAACGGTTCCTGCAGGCTGGCGCGTCGGTCGCGATTTGCGGCCGCGACGGCGAGCGCCTCGCGCGTGCCGAGGCCATGCTGAACGAGAAATACCCGGGCGCACAACTGCTCGCCGTGCGCTGCAACGTGCTCGACGAGGCCGACGTGACCGCGTTCGCGCAAGCCGTGTCCGCCCGCTTCGACCGAGCCGACATGCTCGTGAACAACGCGGGCCAGGGCCGCGTGTCGACCTTCGCCGACACGACCGACGACGCGTGGCGCGAAGAGCTCGAACTGAAGTACTTCAGCATCGTCCGCCCGACGCGCGCGTTCGTGCCGCTGCTGCGCGACGCGCAGGCGCCGACGATCACCTGCGTGAACTCGCTGCTCGCGCTGCAGCCGGAACCGCACATGGTCGCGACGTCGTCGGCGCGTGCGGGCGTGCTGAGCCTCGTGAAGTCGCTCGCGACCGAACTGGCGCCGCAGCGCATCCGCGTGAACTCGATCCTGATCGGCATCGTCGAGTCGGGCCAGTGGCGCCGCCGCTACGAAGCGCAGGCGCAGCCCGGCGAAAGCTGGGAAGACTGGACGGGCGCGCTCGCCCGCAAGAAGAACATTCCGCTGAATCGCTTCGGCAAGCCCGACGAGGCGGCCTGGGCACTTTTTTATCTCGCAACGCATCTGTCGTCCTATACGACGGGCAGCCATATCGACGTTTCTGGAGGGTTTGCACGCCATGTCTAAAAAAACCACGGTTGGCGAGCTGATTGCCGCCTTTCTCGAGCAGTGCGGCGTGAAAACCGCATTCGGTGTCATCTCGATCCACAACATGCCGATCCTCGATGCGATCAACTCGCGCGGCAACATCCGGTATGTCGGCGCGCGCGGCGAAGCGGGCGCGGTGAACATGGCCGACGGCCTGGCCCGCGTGTCGGGCGGCCTCGGCGTCGCGTTCACGAGCACGGGCACGGCGGCGGGCAACGCGGCCGGCGCGATGGTCGAGGCACTGACGGCCGGCACCGCGATGCTGCACATCACCGGGCAGATCGAGACGCCGTATCTCGACCAGGATCTCGCGTACATCCACGAAGCGCCCGACCAGCTGACGATGCTGAACGCGATCTCGAAGGCCGCGTTCCGCGTGCGTACGGTCGAGACCGTGCTGCCGACGATCCGCGAAGCCGTACGCATCGCGCAGACCGCGCCGACGGGCCCCGTGTCGGTCGAGATTCCGATCGACATCCAGGCTGCCGAAATCGAATGGCCGGAAGATCTCGCGCCGGCGCACGTCACGGTGCGCGAGCACGACGCCGCGCGCGTCGCGAAGCTTGCCGACGCGCTCGCGGCCAAGCGCCGCCCGCTGCTGTGGCTCGGCGGCGGCGCGCGTCACGCACGCGAGGAAGTCGAACGCCTCGTGAAGCTCGGCTTCGGCGTCGTGACGAGCGTGCAGGGCCGCGGCGTGCTGCCCGAGGATCACCCGGCGACGCTCGGCGCGTTCAACGTGCACGCGTCCGTCGAAGCGTTCTACAAGACCTGCGACGCGCTCGTCGTCGTCGGCTCGCGCCTGCGCGGCAACGAGACGCTGAAGTACAAGCTCGCGCTGCCGCAGCCGCTGTTCCGCGTCGATGCCGACGCGCTCGCCGACAACCGCGGCTATCGCAACGAGTGGTTCGTGCACGGCGATTCGAAGCGCGTGCTGGCCGAACTGGCCGATCGCCTCGAAGGCCGCCTGTCGGTCGATCCGCAGTTCGCGGCCGATCTCGCGGCGGCCCGCGAACAGGCCGTGGCCGACGTGTCGAAGGGCCTCGGGCCCTACAAGACGCTCGTCGACACGCTGCAGGGCGCCGTCGGCCGCGACTACAACTGGGTGCGCGACGTGACGATCTCGAACAGCACGTGGGGCAACCGCCTGCTGAAGATCTTCGAGCCGCGCGCGGGCGTGCATGCGCTGGGTGGCGGCATCGGCCAGGGGATTCAGATGGGCATCGGCGCGGCGCTGGCGGACGCGGCGGCGAAGACGGTCTGCCTCGTCGGCGACGGCGGCCTGATGGTCAACGTCGGCGAACTCGTGACGGCCGTGCAGGAAAACGCGAACGTGATGATCGTGCTGATGAACGACCAGTGCTACGGCGTGATCCGCAACATCCAGGACGCGCACTACGGTGGCCGCCGCTGCTTCGTGCAGTTGCACCAGCCCGATTTCGCGCAGTTCTGCGCGAGCTTCGGCCTCACGCATTACCGGATCACGTCGCTCGACCAGGCCGAAGCGATCGTGCGCGAAGGGATGGCGAAGGAAGGGCCGGTGATGGTCGAAGTCGACATGCTGTCGGTCGGCTCGTTCGCATCGGTTTTCGCGGGCCCGCCGGTGAAGAAGGAAGCGCCCACGGAGCGCCAGTATGCGTAACGGACACGCACCCGTCGACGTCGCGATGATCGGCTTCGGTGCGATCGGCGCGGCCGTGTACCACGCGGTCGAGCACGATGCATCGCTGCGTATCGCGCACGTGATCGTGCCGGAGCACCAGCGCGCGGCGGTGCAGGGCGTGCTCGGCGGTGCGGTCGAGGTCGTGTCGTCGGTCGACGCGCTCGCCCGCCTCCCCGAGTTCGCGCTCGAATGCGCGGGCCACAGTGCGCTCGTCGATCACGTCGTGCCGCTCCTGAAGGCCGGCACCGACTGCGCGGTCGCGTCGATCGGCGCGCTGTCCGACCTCGCGCTGCTCGACGTGCTGTCGCAGGCGGCCGACGAAGGCAACGCGACGGTGACGCTGCTGTCCGGTGCGATCGGCGGCATCGATGCGCTGGCGTCCGCGCAGCAGGGCGGCCTCGACGAAGTGCTGTACGTCGGCCGCAAGCCGCCGCTTGGCTGGCTCGGCACGCCGGCCGAGGAACTATGCGACCTGCGCGCGATGACCGAAGAAAAGGTGATCTTCGACGGCACTGCGCGCGACGCCGCACGACTGTATCCGAAGAACGCGAACGTCGCGGCGACGGTCGCGCTCGCGGGCCTCGGCCTCGACGCGACGCGCGTGCGCCTGATCGCCGATCCGGCGGTCTCGCGCAACGTGCACCGCATTACCGCGCGCGGCGCATTCGGCGAGATGTCGCTGGAAATGAGCGGCAAGCCGCTGCCCGACAACCCGAAGACGTCCGCGCTGACGGCGTACAGCGCGATCCGCGCGCTGCGCAACCGCGCGGCCCGCTGCGTGATCTGACCGGGCCATTGAGCGTCCGCCCGCGCCACGGCGAGGGTGGGTGTGCAGAGACAGACTTGTGGGACTTGTGACATGACTTCTTTCGATACGAGCCTCGTACCCGACGGCAACATCCTGATCGGCGGCGAGTGGCGGCGCGGCCGTGGCGTGCCTTACGCGAGCATCTATCCGGCCGACCAGTCGCTGAATAGGGAAGTGTCGACGGCGAACGCGGAAGACGCGGCCGAAGCCGTCGAGGCCGCCGACGCCGCATGGCGCCGCGCCGACTGGGCCGGGTTGAAGCCGCACCAGCGCGCGCAGGTGCTGTACCGCATCGCGGATCTGATCATGCAGCGCCACGAGGTGCTCGCGAACCTGCAGCGCCGCGACAACGGCAAGCCGATCAGCGAGACGCGCGTGCTAGTGGCGAGCGCCGCGAACACGTTCCGCTATTTCGCGGCCTGCCTCGAAACGCTCGACGAAGAACTGACGCCGTCGCGCGGCGACTACCTGACGATGAGCGTGTACGAGCCGATCGGCGTGATCGCGGCGATCACGCCGTGGAATTCGCCGATCGCGTCCGACGCGCAGAAGCTCGCGCCGGCGCTTGCGGGCGGCAACGCGGTGGTGCTGAAGCCGGCCGAAGTCACGCCGCTCGCGTCGCTGGCGCTCGCGCGCATCTGCGAGGAAGCCGGCGTGCCGAAGGGCGTGCTGAGCGTGCTGCCGGGCAAGGGTTCGGTGATCGGCGACGTGCTCGTGCGTCATCCGCTGGTGAAGAAGGTGTCGTTTACCGGCGGCACCGAAGTGGGCCGCGGCATCGCGCGCATCGCGGCCGAGAAGCTGATGCCCGTGTCGCTCGAACTCGGCGGCAAGTCGCCGACGATCGTATGCGACGACGCCGATCTCGATCACGCGGTCAACGGCGTGCTGTACGGCATCTTCAGCTCGTCGGGCGAGGCCTGCATCGCGGGTTCGCGGCTGTTCGTGCAGCGTTCGGTGTACGACGAATTCATGAAGCGCCTGGTGGCCGGCGCACGCAAGCTGCGGGTGGGCGACCCGACGCGCCCCGACACGCAGATGGGGCCGCTGATCACGGCGAAGCACCGCGAATCGGTGGAGCGCTACGTCGCGCTCGGGCTGGAAGAAGGCGGCCGCCTGCTGTGCGGTGGCGAGCGGCCGTCGGGCGACGGGCGCGAGAATGGCTTCTTCTATCAGCCGACGATTCTCGAGGGCTTGCCGAACAGCGCGCGCATCTGCCAGGAAGAAATTTTCGGGCCCGTGCTCGTCGCGATGCCGTTCGACGACGAAGCGTCGCTGATCGCGCAGGCCAACGACAGCGTATTCGGTCTTGCCGCCGGCATCTGGACGCGCGACTACAAGCGTGCATGGCGCATCGCGCGCGCGCTCGAAACGGGCACCGTATGGATCAACACGTACAAGCTGTTCTCGATCTCCACGCCGTTCTCGGGCTGGAAGGAGAGCGGGATGGGCCGCGAGAAGGGTCGTCTCGGCATCCGCGAGTACATGCAGCAAAAGAGCCTTTACTGGGGCTTGAACGACGCGCCGCTGCCGTGGGCGAACTGAGCGAAGGGGAATGACGCAATGAGCATTTTGGGAATCGAGCAGATCACGTACGGCGTCGACGACCTCGCGACCTGCCGGCGCTTTTTCGCCGACTGGGGGCTGAAGGAAGTCGCGCACGACGACACGCGCGCGCGCTTCGAGACGATGAACGGCTGCACCGTGCTGGCCGTCAAGGCCGACGATCCGGCGCTGCCGCCCGCGTTCGAAGCGGGGCCGACACTGCGTGAAGTCACGTGGGGCGTCGCGACGCAACAGGAACTCGACGCGCTGCGCGACAAGCTCGCCGGCCAGCCGGGCTACTACACGCACGACGATGCGGTGGGCTGCATCGATCCGAACGGGATGGCGATCCGTGTCGAAGTCACGCGCAAGCGCTCGCTCGACATCACGGGCTCGCCGTCGAACGTGTGGGGGCAGACGCTGCGCGTCGACCAGCCGAGCCCGATCTATGCACGCGCGGAGCCGGTCGAGGTCGGGCATGTCGTGTTCTTCACGAACTGCCTCGCCGCGCAGGAAACGTTCTATCACGACCTGCTCGGCTTCGAGATGTCGGACCGCTACCCGGGCCGTGGCGCGTTCATGCGCTGCGCGCCGCACGGCGGCCACCACGACCTGTTCCTGCTCGCGCTGCCGAATGGCAAGCGCGGCCTGAACCACGTCGCGTTCACCGTGCGCGATATCCATGAAGTGTTCGGTGGCGGCATGCACATCGACCGCTGCGGCTGGGAAACCCAGCTCGGCCCGGGCCGCCACCCGGTGTCGTCCGCGTACTTCTGGTACTTCCAGAATCCGGCCGGCGGCCTGATCGAGTACTACGCGGACGAGGACGTCCTGACGCCCGAGTGGCAGCCGCGCGAATTCGAGCCGGGCCCGACTGTGTTCGCCGAGTGGGCCGTCGACGGCGGCCTCGACGGCAACACGCGCCGGCAGAAAAACGCGAAGGCGCCGGAAGGCAAGTTCATGACGGAGCGCAAATCATGACCGATGCGAACACGCAGGCGCAGCCCGCGCCGGCCACGGTCGTCGTGATCGGCGGCGGGCAGGCGGCCGGCTGGGTGTTGAAGACGCTGCGCGCGGAAGGCTACGCGGGCCGCCTCGTGATGATTGCCGACGAGCCGCACTTGCCGTACGAGCGTCCGCCGCTGTCGAAGGCCGTGCTGGCCGGCGACGCCGATATCGAAACCGTGCGCGTCGTGCGTCCCGACGAATTCGACGCGTTGAACGTCGAAGCATGGCAGCCGGAACGCGCGGCGTCGATCGACCGCGCGCGCCGCGTGGTGACAACCGCCAGCGGCCGCGAGATCGAATACGACCGGCTCGTGATCGCGACCGGCGGCACGTCGCGCCGCCTGCCGGACGCGATCGTGAAGACGGCGAATTTGCACTACCTGCGCACGCTCGACGAAGCGGCCGCGCTCGGCGAGAAGCTGCGCGCCAGCCGGCGCGTGCTCGTGATCGGCGGCGGCTGGATCGGCCTCGAAGTCGCGGCGACCGCGCGCAAGCTGGGTGTCGAAGCGGTCGTAGTCGAAGGTGCGCCGCGCTTGTGTGGCCGCTCGGTGCCGCAGATCGTGTCGGATTTCCTGCTCGACCTGCATAGCGCGAACGGCGTCGACGTGCGCCTTGGCGCAGCGCTCGCGTCGCTCGACGCGCAGCCGGACGACGCGTCGCAAGTGCGCGCGACGCTCGCCGACGGCACGACGATCGACGCCGATTTCGCGGTGGCCGGCATCGGCCTCGCGCTGAACGCGTCGCTCGCGAGCGACGCGGGGCTGGCCGTCGACGACGGCATCGTCGTCGACGAATTCGGCGCGACGAGCGACCCGGCGATCTTCGCGTGCGGCGACGTCGCGAATCATCACAACGGCTGGCTGAAGCGGCGCGTGCGGCTCGAATCGTGGGCGAACGCGCAGAACCAGGCGATCGCGGCCGCGAAAGCCGTGCTCGGCGTGCGCGCGCCGTACGCCGAGATCCCGTGGTTCTGGTCCGATCAGTACGACGTGAACCTGCAGATCCTCGGTGATCTGCCGGCCGATGCGCAGCTCGTCGTGCGCGGCGATCTCGCCGCGCGCCGCGCGACGCTGTTTTTCCTTGGCGACGGGCATGTGAGAGGTGTCATCGCCGTAAACAACGCGCGTGAGCTGAAGCTCGCGCGCAAATGGATGAACCAGGGCCGGGCAGTGGATACGGAAGCCCTGGCAGACACAACCAAAGCGCTTGCCTGACCGGCAAACGACCAGGAGACACCCCGCATGAGCACTTTCGACAACGTCGTGGCCGGTCGCGCCACGATGGAAGCTGCCGCCTCCACGCCCGGCGCGATCATCGCACGGCTCGAGCGGCTTCCGGCCAACGCGATGCAGATCCGCGCGCGCGTGCTGATCGGCACCGCGACGTTCTTCGACGGCTTCGACGTGATCACGATCGCGGCGACGCTGCCGCTGCTGATTCACAAATGGGGGCTGTCGCCAACGCAGATCGGCATGCTGATCGCGTCCGGCGCGATCGGCCAGCTGATCGGCGCGTTCCTGTTTCCCGCACTGGCCGAGAAGCATGGCCGCGTGAAGGCGATCGCGTGGAGCTCGGCCGTGATCGGCATCACGAGCATCGCATGCGGCTTCGCGCCGACCTTCGAGATCTTCGTGCTGCTGCGGATCCTGCAGGGGCTGGGGCTCGGCGGCGAGCTGCCGGTCGCGGCGACGTACATCAACGAGATCACGCGCGCGCATGGCCGCGGCCGTTTCGTGCTGCTGTACGAGATCGTGTTCCCGATCGGCCTGCTCGTGTCGATGGGGCTCGGCGCGTGGCTCGTGCCGCGGTTCGGCTGGGAGATCATGTACTTCGTCGGCGGGCTGCCGCTGATCCTGTCGCTCGTGCTCACGCGTCTCGTGCCGGAATCGCCGCGCTGGCTCGCGTCGCGCGGGCAGCTCGCGGAAGCCGGGCGTGCGGTCGGCGTGTTCGAAGCGTCGGTGCGCGGCGAACTGCCGCCCGTCACGCAGACGGCCGCGTTCGACGAGATGGTGCGTCAGCATCCGAAGCGCAAGATGAGCGACCTGTTCAGCGCCGCATATCGCAAGCGCACGCTCGCGGTGGCGACGTTGTGGGCGACCTGCGGGTTCATCCAGTACGGGCTGTCGACGTGGCTGCCGACGATCTACAAGAACTTCTATCATGCGCCGCTGCAACTCGCGCTCAACCTCGCGGTGATCGGTTCGGTGGCGGGTGTGCTCGGTTCACTGGCGTCGGCGCTGCTCGTCGACAAGCTCGGCCGCAAGCCGGTGATCGTGTGGTCGTTCGTGCTGTGCGCGCTGTCGCTGGCGCTCGCGGGTATCTACCACGCATCGTCGGTGTATGTCGTCGCGCTCTTCTGTTCGCTGTCGCTCGGGTTGATGGCGTCGGGGTTCATTACCGCGTACGTCTATACGCCGGAGCAATATCCGACCAGCATCCGCGCGTCGGGCTGCGGGCTCGGCAGCGCGTGGCTG
The DNA here is from genome assembly GCF_003330765.1 of Burkholderia pyrrocinia. Taxonomy (NCBI): domain Bacteria; kingdom Pseudomonadati; phylum Pseudomonadota; class Betaproteobacteria; order Burkholderiales; family Burkholderiaceae; genus Burkholderia; species Burkholderia pyrrocinia. The sequence continues at coordinate 1,018,756 of NZ_CP024903.1, forward strand.
AAGATCGCGTCGTTCGTCGCGCCGATGGTGGTGCCGCACGCGATCATCGGCGGGAACCTCGCGCCGGCGTTCTACCTGATCGGCGTCGTGCCGCTGATCGCGGCGGTGACCGTGCACTTCGTCGGGATCGAGACGAAGGGGAAGGTGCTCGAAGCGCTTGAAGCGTAAGGGCGGCCGGTAGCGGCGGATGATGCGACGAGGCCCGGGCGATGTCCGGGCCTTTTTGCTTTTGGCGGATTGCGTCGCGGATTACCTTGCAGACCAGACCGATCGCCTTCGCATGCCTGGGCCGACACACGGCCGCCACTGCGAAAGAATGCCGCATTGCCCGGGTGCGTCGGTGAACTAGAGTCGAACGGTTGCGGACGAAACGACACCGGGAAGACAACGAACCATGGCCAAGAAATTTCCGCTGCATCCCGTGCATCCGGAGAGGATCTGCTGGGGATGCGACAACTACTGCCCGACGCACGCGATGCGTTGCGGCAACGGCTCCAGCCGCACGCAGCACCCGAGCGAACTGCTCGGCGACGACTGGTATCGATACGGCGACTGGGGTATCGAATGTGCGGACGCCGACAACGCGACCGAAGCCGGCGAGCAGTCATAGCGACAAGTTGTCCCACCGGTACGTATCCCGTTTCTTGATCTGCATCACGGTGGCGAAACGCGTCCCGAAACATCATGAAAAAAGATGCATAAAACACGCATCTTGAAGCGGGCGGGATGCCCGGCGGCAAGGAACCTGCGTTCTGCCGCCGTTCGCGCCGACCCGCGCCCCCATGATCGAGAAAGGAGAGCACCGTGTTTTGCTATCAATGCGAACAGACCGACCGGACCGGCGCGCGGCCCGGCTGCGCATCGGCGAAAGGCAACTGCGGCAAGGATGCAACGACGGCCGACCTGCAGGACCTGCTGGTCCATGCGGTGAAGGGCATCGCGCAATACGGCGCGATCGCGCGCGCGATGGGCGAGCCCGATCGCGACGCGGATCGGTTCGTGCTGTACGCGATGTTCACGACGCTGACCAACGTGAACTTCCATGCGGCACGCTTCGTCGCGCTGCTGCGCGAAGCGGCGCAGACGCGCGACCGCGTGAAAGCCGCATGCGAAGCAAGCGCGCGGGCCGCGGGAACGGTCGTTCCCGCGCCGCAGGGGCCGGCGATATGGCAGCCGGCGGGCGATCTCGCCGGCCTGCTGGAACAGGCCGCGGCCGTCGGCATCGACACGGGCCTCGACAAGGTGGGCGCGGACATTGTCGGCCTGCGCGCGCTGGTGCTGTACGGGCTGAAGGGCGTGTGCGCGTACGCGCATCATGCGCGGGTGCTCGGCTACGAGCGCGACGACATTTACGAGGGCGTCGAGGCGGCGCTCGAGTTTCTCGCGCGCGAACCCGACGACGTCAACGCGCTGCTCGCGCAGGCGCTCGAACTCGGCCAACTGAACCTGACGGTGATGGAGTTGCTCGACAGCGCGAATACCGGCCGCTTCGGCGCGCAGCAGCCGACTGCCGTGCGTGTGTCGCCGGTGGCGGGCAAGGCGATCCTCGTGTCGGGCCACGATCTCGGCGATCTGCACGCGCTGCTCGAACAGACGGCCGGCACGGGCATCCAGGTCTACACTCACGGTGAAATGCTGCCGGCCCACGCGTATCCGACGCTCAACGCGTTTCCTCACCTGGTCAGCAACTACGGCGGCGCGTGGCAGGACCAGCAGAGCGACTTCGCGCATTTCCCCGGGCCGATCCTGATGACGTCCAACTGCATCATCGAGCCGATGCCGCAATACCGGCAACGGATCTTCACGACGGGGCCGGTCGGCTGGCCGGGCGTGCGCCATCTCGAGCATCACGATTTCTCGACGCTGATGCGCGCCGCGCAAGCGCTGCCCGGTTTCCCGGCCACGGCGCCGGAGGAGACGATCACGGTCGGGTTCGGCCGGCATGCGGTGCTCGGCGTCGCGGACCAGGTCATCGACGCGGTCAAGGCCGGACAGATTCGCCATTTCTTCCTGATCGGCGGCTGCGACGGCGCGGCGCCGGGCCGCAACTACTACACCGAGTTCGCGGAGCAGGCGCCCGACGATACGGTCGTGATGACGCTCGGCTGCAACAAGTACCGGTTCAACCGGCACGCGTTCGGCGATATCGGCGGCATTCCGCGCCTGCTCGACGTCGGGCAATGCAACGACAGCTATTCGGCGATCCGGATCGCCACGGCGCTCGCCGACGCGTTCGATTGCGGCGTGAACGACCTGCCGCTGTCGCTCGTGATCTCGTGGTTCGAGCAGAAGGCGGCGGCAGTGCTGCTGACGCTGCTCGCGCTCGGCCTGCGCAACATCCGCCTCGGGCCGACGCTGCCGGCATTCGTCACGCCGGGCGTGCTTGCGGTGCTGGTCGAGCAGTTCGGCATCCAGCCGATCGGCGACGCCCGTACCGACCTTGCCGCGTCGCTGGCGCGCAAGGCCGCCTGAGCGGGATCGTTCGATGACTTTTCGGATCGAGATCACGACGCGCGATGGCGAACGGTTCGGTTTCGGTTGCGACGCCGGGCAGGATTTGCTCGCGGCGGCGGCCGAAGCCGGCATCACGCTGCCGTCGCAATGCCGGCGTGGCAGCTGCGGGGCGTGTCAGGCGACCGTCGTCGAGGGGGCATACGAGATGCAGGCCGACAGCGTCGGCGTGCTGCCGGCCGGTCAGCGCGGCGCGGTCCTGATGTGCCGGACCACGCCGCGCGGCGATCTGCGGGTCGCCGCGCCGTACGACCGGGCCAAGGTGCTGCTGCATCCGGTGCCCGTGCGCACCGCGCGGATCGCGATGCTCGAACCGATCGCAGCCGACACGATACGCGTCGAGTTGCAGGTCGAGCCCGACGACGCATTCGGCTCGGCAGTGGAGTTCGAGCCGGGCCAGTTCGCGGAACTCGAGGTGCCGGGCAGCGGCCTGCGCCGCCCGTATTCGCTCGCGAATACGAGCAACTGGGACGGCCGCCTCGAGTTCCTGATCCGGCTGCGGCCGGGCGGCTGGTTCTCGACCTACCTGCGCGAGCGTGCGCGGCCGGGCGATGCGCTGACCGTGCGTGTTCCGATGGGCGGTTTCGGGCTGTTCGCGGACAGCCTGCGGCCGCGCTGGTTCGTCGCGGGCGGCACGGGGCTCGCGCCGATCCTGTCGATGCTGCGGTGCTTGGCCGAATTTCAGGAGATGGCCGACGCGCGACTGTTCTTCGGCGTCAATGAGGAAAGCGAACTGTTCATGCTCGACGAGCTGGCGCGATTGCAGGCCGACCTGCCGCCATTGCGAGTCGATCTGTGCGTATGGCGCCCGGGCGGGGCGTGGGCCGGGTTTAGCGGCACGCCGGTCGACGCGTTGCGCGCGGCGCTCGCGCAGGCCGATGCGGCGCCGGACATCTATGTGTGCGGGCCGCCGCCGCTCGTGCAGGGTGTGCGGGAGGTGGCGGTCGCGGCGGGCGTGCCGGATGCGCAGTTCGCGAGCGAGCGTTTCACCGTGTGAGGCCTGTGCGATGCCGCGAGGCGAGGGCGGTATCAGGGGGCCCGAGGGAGGCTGCGCTATTCGGCATGCAACGTATCAGCACAGCCCGTCGGTCCGCTTCCCCGAAGCCGTCGCGTGGTCGCCGGAAGCGGGAAGGACGGTGTGCGCGACGCTTGGGGTGTGGGCAAATCCATTCGTCGCGTGCAGCGCGGATCCGTCGGCGATCATGTGAGTGCCGGCAGCGGCAATCGCTTTCCGGCGCCGCGCCCGCGCGCCCTTGGCAACGCCGAGCAGACTCCACACGAGCCAGAGCACCTGGCTGACTGCGGCCGCGAGATTGAAATGAAACAGCAGCGAATACAGCAGGCAGCAGGGGCCGAACAGGTTCAGATAGAAGTACAGGCGGTCGTCGCGTAGCATGCGGCCGAGTTGCAGCCCCGCATAGGCGACTTGATAGCAGATCACACCTACGATGCCAATTGCGTCCGCGGCGTTCATGATGTCGAGTGGTCGGTGGTGGAGGGGGGGCGGCATTGCACAAATTGCCGGCGGGTTGCTACGCGAGAAGCCGGTCTTCGAACGGGTAGGCCGTCAGCACTTCGTGCCCCGTGTCGGTGATCAGTACTTGCTCCTCGAGTTTCACGCCCGGGCCGCCGTCGATCCGTCCGAGATAGCTCTCGACACACAGCACCATGCCGGGTTCGATGACACCGTCATAACCCCACGACTGCCACGATTCAGGGAAGTAGATGTTCGGTGCTTCGTCGCATAACCCGACGCCGTGATACAGGCACGAGTAGTGCCGGAATTCGTTTGGTGCGTAGCGCAGCGCGCGATGGGTCAGGTCGTGATGCGTGAGGCCCGGGCGCAGCAGCGCGATGTTGTGCTGCACCTGCTCGTACGCGAGCCGGTAGATTTCGCGCTGCTCGGCAGTGGGCGTGTTGTCGCCGCAGAGCCAGGTGCGCGACGTGTCGACGCAAAAACCGAAAGTACCGACCAGATCCGTATCGAACGCGACGAGATCGCCGTTTTCGATCGTGCGGCTGCTGCACTCCTGGTACCACGGGTTGCAGCGTGGCCCGGATGCGAGCAATCGTGTCTCGATCCATTCGCCGCCACGTGCGATGTTCTCGGCGTGCAGGTAGCTCCACAGGCGTTGCTCCGTGATCCCCGGCTCAAGATGCCGATGCATGACGGCGATGCCGGCTTCGCATGCGTGAATGGCGCACCGCATCGCGCGGATTTCATCGTCGCACTTGATTCTGCGCGCTTCCTCCATCGGCGCTTCGCCGTTGTAGAGGCTAATGCCGAGCCGTTCGAGCGCGGCGACGCCCTCGGAATCGCAATGATCGATGGCAAGGCGCAGGTTGCCGCCGCCATGCTGCCGAACGACGGCCGCGATTTCGTCGGCCCAGCGCGCGGCCTGCTCGTCCGCGCGATCGCCTGCGCAGAAATGAAACCACGGCACGCATGGCCGGATTTCATCGACTGACCCGGTGTGATGATTCAGGAAGTCGCAGTGGTCGAATTCCCACAGGATCACCGGGCCTTCCGCCGGAACGAACGCATAGCGGCACGCATTGTGCAGCGTCCAGACCTGCATGTTGGTGCTGTCGACGGCATAACGAATATTCACGGGATCGTAGAGAACGATGCCCACGTAGTCGCGGCGAACCAGTTCCTGACGAATGCGCGCCAGCCGATAGCGCCTCATTGCAGCGAGATCCGGCAGTACCAGCCCGACGTCGGCCCATTCGCGGAGCACGTCGTCGCCGGGACCCAGCGCGTGCATGTTCAGCTTGCCTGCCGCGCTTTCGGGCGATGAAGCCTGTCGTGCCGACGGGCCGATTTTGCGCGCCGGCACGGCAGCACCTGCGAGAACGTTCGTTTGTGGCGATCGGGTATTCATGGGTGCGGGATCGGAGTGAGCCATTTGCTGGTGGCTTTTGCAACGCGGTTGGGGACCCGCATCGCTTGCACTGGGCACGGCACTGCGTAGTCGGGATCGCGCCGCGGCCAGCGAAGGCTGCGGCGCGATCGATGCGCGCGTGGATTCGACTCGACGGCGGGCGTCAGCCGGTGGTGCGAACCGCGGCCGTTCCTCGCTGCGGGGCGGAGACTTCGCTCAGCAGCTTGCCTTTGGTTTCAGGTGCCAGCCAGTACGACACGAGGCCGCCGAAAAGGCAGATGCCCGCGGCGATGAGCAACGCAACGTTGACCCCGTACGCGCTGATGACCTGCGGCAGGAGAAACGTGCCCAGCGCGGCACCGACGCGGGAGAAGGCGGTCGCGAACCCGACACCGATCCCGCGGATCTCCGTGGGGAACACCTCGCCGGGATAGACGCCGCACAGCGTGGTGGAAATCGCGTTCACCAGCGAGAAGACGAAGAAGCAGACGAGAATGACGACGGGCGAAACGTGAGAGAACAGCGCAACGCCCACCAGTGCGACAGCGGAGATGAAGAACGGCGGGATGCCGAGCTTGCGCCGGCCGACGCGCTCGACGAACATCACCGTGATGATCGTGCCCAGCACCGCAACCCCGTTCAGGACCAGGCCGCCCGTCAATCCCTCCTTGAGTCCGAGCTTTTCCAGCACGATCGGCGCAAACGAACCGATCGCGAAGTACGGCGTGACGTTGCATACCCAGAAGATCGACACGAACATCGTGGTCTTGATGTAGTCGGCCGAGAACAGGCGACCGAATCCCTGCTTGCCGGTTGCCCGCTGGAGTTGCAGATCGTGCTGCTCGTCCTGCTCCATGTGCTCTTCCGCGAGCGCGCGCGCTTCGGCCGTGCGTCCCTGGCTCATCAGCCAGCGCGGCGATTCGGGCGTGCCGAGGCGCAGCAGGAACACGATGACGGTCGGGACCGTGCTGAGACCGAGGATCACGTGCCAGCCGGCCGTCGACGACACCGTCAAGCCGTAGCCCACCGCATAGGAAATCAGGTATCCGACGTACCACGCGAGCTCGACGATCGACAGCAGCTTGCCGCGCAGGCGTGCCGGCGAGAATTCGGCGAGCAGCGGCCAGCCGATCGAGTAGTCGGCGCCGATCGCGATGCCCATCAGGATGCGCACGATGAAGAGTTGCCATGCATCGGCAACAAAGAACTGCGCGACCGACCCGACCAGGAAGATCGCGAGATCGATCGTGAACATCGGGCGCCGCCCGACCTTGTCGGCCAGCCATCCGCCGAGCGGGCCGCCGATGAAGATGCCGATCAGCGCGGAGGCGCCGATCAGGCCTTCCCAGGCCGGCGACAAGTGCAGGTCGCTGCTGATGGCCGGCATGACGATGCCGATGCAGCCGAGGATGAAACCGTCGATGAACATTCCGCCGGAAATGACGGTCGTGAGTTTCGCGAGGAAGCGCCGGTGCTTGCCGGATTGCGCACGGGTGAACTGGTCGCGCGCGCTCGGCGTAGAAGGTAGGGCTTTTGACACGATGATGTCTCCTTGTGTTTGTGCAGGACGGCAGGTCCAGCCGATTGCGGTTCTGACGACCTGATCTGGATCAACTGGCAAGGAGAGTTTGTGGAAATCGGCCGGGCCGAACAAACGATATTTCGTGCGTCAATTCATCATTTTTTGTAATAGACGCAGCGTGCAACAACATTGTCGGGCGCGGTTCCGGCGTGCGCAAGCCATGGCATCCATCAGACGGAAACGCCATGACGGATGACCGAAAACGTGAAGCGTCGAGCCTATCTGAGCGACAGAAGCCAGTCCCTGAAGCTGCCGACGCTCTTGCGCCGTTCATGGGGGCCGGACGGTTCGAGGATCAGGAACTGGCCGTCCGTTTCCAGCGTTTCCGACACCGGGCGCACGAGCGTGCCGTCCCTCAGGTAGGGGTCGATCAGGTTGCGCCAGCCGAGCGCGACGCCTTGCCCGCTCAGCGCGGCCTGGATCACCATCGCATAGTTGTTGAGATTGATCTTGTTGCGCGGTGCGACGGGCGGGAGTCCGAGGCGACGGAACCAGTCGGGCCAACTGACCCAGTCGCGCTCCGATTCGTCGAGCCACAGCCACGTGCACGAAGCGAGGTCTTCTGCGTGGCGCACCTCCGGGCGACGCGCGAGATAGGCCGGGCTGCAAATCGGGAAGATCTCTTCGCTGCAGATCGGCGTGCTCTTGATCGATTCGGGCGGGCTCTTGCAGTAGTAGACGGCGAGGTCGCACTCCAGCTTCCGGTAGTCCTTCACGTGGTCGTACGCGACGATGCGCAGGTCGATGCCACTGTGCGTCTCGTTGAATTCCGGAATGCGCGGCAGCAGCCATAGCGACGCGAGTGCCGTGCTGGTCGCGACCGTCACCTGCTGGTCGCCGTGCCAGCGCTTGACCAGTTGTGTTGCCTCGGCGAGCGATAGCAAGGACTCCCGACAGGACTGGAAATACTGTTCGCCGGTCGGTGTCAGCCGCACCGAGCGCGTGGTGCGGTCGAGCAGATGGGCGCCGAGCATGTCTTCGAGCAGGCCGATCTGTCGGCTGATCGCGCCCTGGGTGACGTTGAGTTCGTCCGCCGCGCGCGTGAAGCTGCCGAGGCGTGCGGTCGCCTCGAAAGCGATCAGCGCCTTGAACGGGGGCAATGGCTGGATCTTCATTGGGGAACGGGTGTCTCCGTACAGCTTTTTGTAAGCGATTCCCGTTTCGGCGGTGCAACGGGAGACGCGCCCGGCGGGCGTTTCCCGCCGGGCGTCCTGCTTGTCGGGCTCGTGATTGACGATCGAATTCTGCCCGAGCCGCCGTCGCCGTCAAGTCGAGAGCGACACTACCCGAACGTGCCGCTCAGCGTTGCTGCGCGTGGAGGTCGGGCACGTCCCGATCCGCGGCGTCGCACGTCTGTTTCCAGTTTCCCGGGTAGACCACGTAGCCGAACAGCGCGAAGCCCGAGTAGACGAGCGTCGTGTACTTCGGCAGCCACAGCACCTGCCCCGGATTGACCTGGTGCGTGACACCGCCCGTCTCGACCTCCAGGCTACCTTCGAGCGTGAAGATGACCTCTTCGTACAGCGTGGTCCAGCTCACCTTCGCGCCTTCCCAGCGCGCAAAGCCGATGCCGAGGTTCGGCGAGACGTCGTCGGGCAGCGCACGCGCCACGTAGGCGGCGCCGGGCGGGCCGCCCCGCACCACGAAGCCGAGATCGGCGTGGTCGACCAGTCGTGCCTGGGCCGGTGTGTCGGTGCGCGCGTTCATACCTCGCTCCGGCTTTGCCACGCGGCGAGCCTGATGCGCGTCCGCACGCCGAGGCCGAGCAGCGGCTCCGGCGGATTGAGGGACGGCATGCCGGTGACCGCGTGAATGTCGTCGAGCAGCGGCGACGACGCGCCGACCGCGCGGTCGGCCAGCAGCGTGCCGGAGATCGTGCCCCATGCCGCGCCGACGCCGTTGTCGCAGGCGGACGCGAACACGCCGTCCTCGAGTTCGCCGAAGAAGTTGGTGAAGTTGCGCGAAATGGCGTAGACGCCGCCCCAGGTATGGGTGAACGGCACATCGGACAGTTCCGGAAAACGTGCGAGAAATGCCTTGCGATGATCGGCGCGAATCCGGTTACGCGTCGCTTCGTCGACGCTGCGGCCGTACTTCGGCACGTGCCGGTACGTATTGCGGATGATGATGCGTCGGTCCTGTGTCATGCGCACGGTCGTGCCGGCATGGTCGGCCGGCGTCAGTCCCCAGTCGAGCATCCCGCGATAGCGCTTGCTCTGCGCGTCGTCGAGCGGCGCCGTCCAGCTCGCGAACGTCATCACCGGCAACAGGCGATTCTGCAGGTAGCCGAATTCGCGGGTGAAGATGCTGGTCCCGAGGAGCAGGCGGCGCGCGTGGATCTGTCCGTCGGCGCCGTGCAGCACATAGCCGCCGCTGTCGCGTTCGACGCGCAGGATCGGCGATTCTTCGAGCAGTTCGACGTTCCCGGGAAGCGACCGGCCGAGCCCGCGAACCAGCGCGGCCGGCTGCATCAGGTAGCAGCCCGGCGTGTACACCGCGCGGCTGTAGTGCGACGTGCCGAGCACCTTCGCCAGTTCGGCGCCCTCGACCGACCGATATGGTTCCCCGAGGCCGGACATCAGCTTCTCGAAGTGTTCGAGATACCCAAGACCGCGCTCGCCGACCGCGCCCTGGTATTTGCCAGCGTGCGACCACTGGCATGCGATGCCGTGCTCGCCGATCAGCGACTGCAACTGTGCGATCGCCGCGCGGTTCAACCGCAACAGGCGCTGCTTGAATTCTGGGTCCGGATTCTCGAGCGCGAACTTGTGCGGCAGGTCGATGACGAAGCCTGAATTGCGGCCCGACGCACCTTCGCCGACACGCTGTGCATCCACCAGCAGGATGCGGGCATCGGGTTCGTGAAGCGCGAGCTGGCGGGCGGCGGCGAGGCCGGCGAAACCGGCGCCGATTACCGCGTAGTCGGCTACCTGGCGGCCGGAGAGACGGTGCGCAGGCGCGGGGGGAGGCAGCGCGGCATACCAGCCGCAGTTGGGGTCGTCGTGGGGCAGGTTCATGGTATTCGTCGGAATCAAGAGGCGGTTTGTCCGGTAGCGGACTTGCATTCGTCCACCCAGCGGGCCCGTAGCGTTTGTGCGTGCTGACCGATCAATGCGAAGCCGCACAGGCGGCCCGTGCTGTCGACGTGTGCGCAACTGAAGCCGTCCGCGGTCTCGTCGACGCGCCATTCGCCGGCGACGTCAGCCTGCGGCGGCAGGAAGCTCAGCGGTGCGACGGGCGTCTTCACATGGACAGGCATGGGCGGATAGCGGACGTCGGTCGGCTGGCCGGTCAGCGTGCGCGCGAGCGCGCCGACGCCGTGATTGATCGGCGCGAGATAGGGCGCCGGGCGGCCGTTGATCTCGACACAATCGCCGAGCGCGTACACGTCGGGAACGCTGGTGCGCAGTTGCGTATCGGTGCGGATGCCGCGGCCGACTTCGGCGCCGCATGCCGCGGCCAGCGCAACATTCGGCGCGAGACCGACCGCGGAAATCACGACGTCCGCGTCGAGCCGACTGCCGTTCGCGAGCGTGAGCGTCCAGCGGCCGGGCTCGCCGTCGATGGCCGTGACCGCGTTGCGCAGATGCCAGCCGACGCCGAGGGCGGCCAGCGCGCGCTGCAGGTGCAGCCCGGCTTGCTGCGGCAGCAGGCGTTCAAGCGGCCACTGTCCGATGCCGATGACGTTCACGTCGAAGCCGCTGGCGGCCAGGTCGTTTGCGAATTCGCATCCGATCAGCCCGTCGCCGATGATTGCCACGCGCGATGCGGTTGCCAGTCGCTCGCGCAGCACGCGGTAGTCGTCGAGGTTATTGACGCTGAGCAGTGCGTCGGCGCGTCCCGCGACGTCGATGCGAACCGGGCTCGCGCCGAGCGCGAGGACGAGCTTCGCGTACGGCATCGGGCCGAACGCGGTGCGCACGACGTACGACGCCGCATCGATTGCCAGCACGTCGCAATGCGGGTACACGCGGAGCTTCAGGCGTTGTTCGATTTCGAACGGCGACTCGGCGATCAACGCGTCAGCGCTGCGGCCCTGCGACGTCGCGATCGACAGCGCCGGCTTCGAGTAAAGATGGCCCGACTCGCGGGTCAGGATCACGATGTCGGCGTCGGGATCGCGCTGGCGCACGGCTTGCGCAAGGCTGTAGCCCGCGTGACCGGAGCCGACGATGACGATCGGCGCACTCGCGCGCTTCGCGGCGATGGCAGGAGCCGATGCGGGGGCCGACGGCACCGGCGTTGCGGGAACGGCGGGCGCGATCGGTGCCGTCTCGACGCTGATCTCGATCATTTCGAAATCGGACTTGCCGACGCCGCACTCGGGGCATTTCCAGTCATCCGGCACGTCTTCCCAGCGCGTGCCGGGCGCGATCCCGTCCTTCGGCCAGCCTTCGGCCTCGTCGTAGATCAGCCCGCAAATGACACAGAGCCACTTCTTCATCGTCGGTGCCTCTCTCAATCGCGGGCGACGCGGAACGCCACGTTCTTCGTCTGCACGTAGCTGTAGATCGCTTCCTGGCCTTTTTCTCGGCCGAACCCGGACAGGCCGATGCCGCCGAACGGCGTTTCGATGCCGCCGGCATACCACTCGTTGACGAACACCTGCCCGGCCCGCAGGCGCCGCGTGAGGCGCAGCACGCGATTGACGTCGCGCGTGAACACGCCGGCCACGAGGCCGAACGGCGTGCCGTTCGCGATCTCGACGGCTTCGTCTTCCGTGTCGAACGGCATCACGACCAGTACCGGCCCGAACACTTCTTCACACGCGATCTTCATCTGCGGATGCACGTCGGCGAGCACGGTCGGCTGCATGAAGTGCCCGCTCCGGTCATTGATGCGATCGCCGCCGGCGACGGCCCGCGCGCCTTCGTCGATCGCGTCGCGGCACATCGACGCGACACGGTCGAGCTGGTTCGCGCTGATCAGCGGCGTGTGATCGGCATCCTGCTCGCCACGGCCGACGACGAGGCTGCGCGCCAGACGGGCGACAGCGGTAACCACCTCGTCATGGATGCTCCGATGCACGACGAGGCGCGACATCGCCGAACACACCTGGCCTGCGTTGAAGAAGATGCCGCTCTTGACGCTAGCCAGCAGCTGTTCGCGGTCGCAATCCGGAAATACGATGGCCGCTGACTTGCCGCCGAGCTCCATCACGCTGGGCGTTGCCCACTGCGCGGCGGCGGCGAGAATCGCGCGGCCGGTCGGCACCGAGCCGGTGAAGACAATCTGCCTGGTCTTCGGGCTCGACGCGAGATGAGCGCCGACTTCGCTGCCCAGCCCGCACAGCAGTTGTGCCGCGCCGCGCGGGAGGCCCGCGCGCTCGATCGCCTCGAACAGCACACACATGCCCAGCGGCGAGAGTTCCGGCGACTTCACGATCACCGCGTTGCCGGCGGCCAGCGCCGGCGCCAGCGAGCGCGCGCAGATCGACACCGGGAAATTCCACGGCACGATCTGCACCGACACGCCCATCGGTTCGTAGTGCGTGAAGTCGACGTAGTCGTCGCCCAGCGGCACCGAGATGCCTTCGAGCTTGTCGGCGAGGCCTGCGTAGTATTCGAAGTAGCGGGCTGCCTCGACGAACTCGTCACGAGCATCGCTCAGGCGCTTGCCGTTTTCCCGGCACAGAATGCGCGCGCCTTCGTCCGTCACCGAGCGGATTTCGTTGGCGATGCGCAGCAGCCATTTGACGCGTTCGGCGGGGCGCGGGCGAGTCAGTGCGCCGCTGTTGACGCATCGCGTCGCAGCGTCGAGTGCACGTTCGGCGTCGTCGTTCGAAGCCAATGCAACGGTTGCGAATGGTTCGGCGTCGGCTGGATTCGCGACGTCGAGACGGCGCGGGCTGTCGATCCATTCGCCGTCGATGTAGTTCAGCCAATGTCGGTTGAGTGAGTTTTCCATGACCGGCTCCCGTTACGCCTGTCCGTTCTCGAGCACTTTGCCGGCCATCCAGCGATGGAAATAGTGCGTGGGTGCGTCCATTTCGGGCGAGAAGACACCGCCCTTGAACCCCGGCGATTGACGGCCAGCCTGCATGCCTTCCACCGCGCCGATGTCTTCGGAGAACACGACGCGCCATGCGGCCAGCACCGCGTGCCGGCTCGCCGCGTAGCCCGGATCGTGCGCGGCATCGTCGCCGACGAAGAACAGCCGCAGATGCTCGACCGTGCGGTTCGCCGCCATCGGCTGCAGGACCATCGCGAAGGCGTGGTCAGCCTGGATCCCGAGCAGGACGTTCGGGAACAACGAGACGTATTCCGCCGTTCGCATCCGGTCGCGCGGCCACGTCGGGAAGGTCGGCAGCGACGTGCCTTCGACGTCGGCGAGGTTGTACGCGCGGCTGCCCTGGCCCGCGAAGCGCTCGGCGAATGCGATGTTGTAGTGGTCTTCCAGGCGCGAATACGAGTTCAGGGACGGGTGGACCCACGGGAGGTGATAGGCCTCGCAGTAGTTCTCCACCGCCAGCTTCCAGTTGCAGTTGACCTCCAGCGACCACGAGCCGCTGTCGTGCGGTGCGCTGATCAGCGACAGGCCGTCCGTCCCGAGGAATTCCTGCCAGCGATCCGTCAGCGGCTTGATCGCTTCTTCGAAATCGGGCGCCGTGCCCGACAGGTTCACGAACACCATGCCCATCCAGACATGGCTGCGCAGTGCCTTCAGGCCGTGCTTTTCGCACGCGAAGCGCGGGTCCTTGTGCTGGTTGATGCCGCCGACATGCGGCGTGCCCTTGAGCGAGCCGTTGAGATCGTAGGTCCACGAGTGATACTGGCAACGAATCACGCCCTGAATCTCACCGGCTTCGTGCACCAGCTTCATGCCGCGATGGCTGCACACGTTGTGGAAGACCTGGAGCGTGCCTTCGCGATTGCGCATCAGCAGTAGGGGCAGGCCCATGAAGTCGATCGGCCGGACGGACGACGCCTGTTTGATGTCATCGGCAAAGCCAATGCAGACCCAGTCGCGGCTCAGCACCGCATCACGTTCGTATTTGAAGTAGTGTTCGTCGGTGTAGAACTCGTTGCTGAGGCCCGTAGCCTGGTCAATCGGCTTCAGGACGGTTTCGAGCTGCACGAGCGGGAATTGTTTGACTTCGGCGGGGGCGTTCATTGTCTCGTCTCCTTGGCATCTGTTGAGTTTGTTGCCCTGACCTGAGCGGGACAGGATGCGGGCCTCGGGACAAATTATCGAAGTCGGAATCCACCGCAACAAACGATTCTTTGGCGGTGGATTCATCAGCAAATCTCATGAGTGCGACGTCGCTCCGGGACGGGCGGGAGGGCACGACGGGAGGCCGGGGAAACGCTGGAGGGATATCGACGTACTCGGTTTCACGATCGACGTTGGCGAGTTGCCATGCGATGGCGCGGTCGAATTCGAGTGTCTGCGGCTCGATCTCCGATCCGCCGATCGATTGGCGGGCTTGCCGGATTGCCGGCACAAACTTACCCTTGGCCGAAACCGCGGCCCGCGAACAGGATATCGACCATGCACGCCCATCCACTGCGACTGTCCCCCGGCGACGATCTGCGCGCGTCGATCGAGCTTGCATTGCGTCGGCACGCATCGCACGCGGCGTTCGTGATCCAGGGCATCGGCAGCCTGAGCGTCGCGCAGTTGCGCTTTGCCGGCGCCGACCTGCCGACCGAACTGCGCGGCGACCTCGAAATCCTGACGCTGGCCGGCTCGGTATCGCCGGATGGCGCGCACTTGCACATGTCCGTTTCCGATGCGGGCGGCCGCGTGTCGGGCGGCCATGTGGCGAGTGGCTGCGTGGTGCGCACGACCGCCGAGATCCTGCTCGCGCTGCTTCCCGCGCATCGTTTTTCTCGCGAACCCGACGCGGGCACCGGCTTCAACGAGCTGGTGATCCGTCGCGCGCCGGGCGGCGATGCCGCGTGAGTGCCGCATAGCGGCGCCGCATGAAAAAATGGCGCCGCGGGCATTCACCCGGCGGCGCCATTGCGTGGCGCTGCGACGGCAACAACCCGCCGCAGCCCGACAGCGTGCTTACATCTGCACGGTGTCGGCCACTTCCTTGAAGTCTTGGATCTGGTCGAAGTTCATGTACTTGTAGATCTTGTCGCCGTTGGCGCTGAGCACGCCCATGTCGGCCATGTACTCTTCCTTGGTCGGGATCTTGCCCAGACGCGAGCAGATTGCCGCCAGTTCCGCCGAGCCGAGGTACACGTTCGTGTTCTTGCCCAGGCGGTTCGGGAAGTTGCGGGTCGACGTCGACATGACCGTCGCACCTTCGCGCACCTGTGCCTGGTTGCCCATGCACAGCGAGCAGCCCGGCATTTCGGTCCGCGCGCCGGCCGTGCCGAACACGCCGTAGTGACCTTCTTCGGTCAGCTGCTTCTGGTCCATCTTGGTCGGCGGCGCGACCCACAGCTTGACCGGGATGTCGCGCTTGCCTTCCAGCAGCTTCGACGCGGCACGGAAGTGACCGATGTTGGTCATGCACGAGCCGATGAACACTTCGTCGATCGTAGCTCCTGCGACGTCGGACAGCGTCTTCACGTCGTCCGGGTCGTTCGGGCATGCGACGATCGGCTCGTGGATGTCGGCGAGGTCGATCTCGATGACGGCCGCGTAGTCGGCGTCGGCGTCCGGCGACAGCAGTTGCGGGTCGGCCAGCCACTGCTCCATCGCCTCGATACGGCGCTGCAGGCTGCGCGGATCCTGGTAGCCCTGCGCGATCATCCACTTCAGCAGCGTGACGTTGCTGTTGAGGTATTCGATGATCGGTTCCTTGTTCAGGTGGACCGAGCAACCGGCGGCCGAACGCTCGGCGGACGCATCCGACAGTTCGAACGCCTGCTCGACCTTCAGGTCGGGCAGGCCTTCGATCTCGAGAATGCGGCCCGAGAAGATGTTCTTCTTGCCTTGCTTGGCGACCGTCAGCATGCCTTGCTTGATTGCGTACAGCGGAATCGCGTTGACCAGGTCACGCAGCGTGACGCCCGGCTGCATCTTGCCCTTGAAGCGGACCAGCACCGATTCCGGCATGTCCAGCGGCATCGTGCCGGTGGCGGCCGCGAAGGCGACCAGGCCCGAGCCTGCCGGGAAGCTGATGCCGATCGGGAAGCGCGTGTGCGAATCGCCGCCGGTGCCGACGGTGTCGGGCAGCAGCATGCGGTTCAGCCAGGAGTGGATCACGCCGTCGCCCGGGCGCAGCGCGATACCGCCACGCGTGCTGATGAAGTTCGGCAGCGTCTGGTGCGTCTTCACGTCCACCGGCTTCGGATAAGCGGCGGTGTGGCAGAACGACTGCATGACGAGGTCGGCCGAGAAGCCGAGGCAGGCGAGATCCTTCAGTTCGTCGCGGGTCATCGGGCCCGTGGTGTCCTGCGAGCCGACCGAGGTCATCTTCGGTTCGCAGTACGTGCCCGGGCGGACGCCCTGGCCTTCCGGCAAACCGCACGCGCGGCCGACCATCTTCTGCGCGAGCGAGAAGCCCTTGCCGCTGTTGGCCGGCTGGTGCGGCAGGCGGAACAGCGTCGACGGGGCCAGGCCCAGCGATTCGCGTGCCTTCGCGGTCAGGCCGCGGCCGATGATCAGCGGAATGCGGCCGCCGGCGCGCACTTCGTCGAACAGCACGTCGGACTTGACCTGGAACTCGGCGATCACTTCGCCGTTCTTCAGCGCCTTGCCGTCATACGGGCGCAGTTCGACCACGTCGCCCATTTCCATCTGCGACACGTCGAGTTCGATCGGCAGCGCGCCGGCGTCTTCCATCGTGTTGTAGAAGATCGGGGCGATCTTGCTGCCGAGGCACACGCCGCCGAAGCGCTTGTTCGGAACGAACGGGATGTCTTCGCCGGTGAACCACAGCACCGAGTTGGTGGCCGACTTGCGCGAGGAGCCGGTGCCGACCACGTCGCCCACGTACGCGACCAGGTGGCCCTTTTCCTTCAGCGACTCGATGAACTTGACCGGGCCGCGCTTGCCGTCTTCTTCCGGCGTGATGCCCGGGCGTGCGTTCTTCAGCATCGCCAGCGCGTGCATCGGGATGTCCGGGCGGGTGGTGGCGTCCGGGGCCGGCGACAGGTCGTCGGTGTTGGTTTCGCCCGTCACCTTGAAGACGGTGATGGTCAGGCTTTGCGGCACTTCCGGACGGCTGGTGAACCATTCGGCATCGGCCCAGCTCTGCAGCACGGCCTTCGCGTGCGCGTTGCCCTGGTCGGCGAGTTCCTTCACGTCATGGAACTGGTCGAACATCAGCAGGGTTTTCTTCAGCGCGTCGGCGGCCACGGCCGCGACTGCGTCGTCGGACAGCAGTTCGATCAGCGGCTGGATGTTGTAGCCGCCCAGCATCGTGCCGAGCAGCTCGGTGGCGCGCTCGCGCGAGATCAGCGCGCAGGCGGTCTCGCCCTTGGCCACGGCAGCCAGGAAGCCGGCCTTCACGCGGGCGGCTTCGTCGACGCCCGCGGGCACGCGGTGGGTGATCAGGTCGAGCAGCGTCTGCTCTTCGCCGGCGGGCGGGTTCGTCAGCAGTTCCACCAGTTCGGCGGTCTGCTGTGCCGTCAGCGGCAGGGGAGGAATACCGAGCGCGGCGCGGGCGGCCACGTGAGCACGAAAGTTTTCAAGCATGGGGAGACCTGCTGATATTGCGTTTGAGGGGAAGGCCTTTCCGGCACTCCGGGGCTGTTCCAGGCACTGCTTTGAGCGGGATTCTAATCTCAATGCACTGGAACGTCAAATGTCTTATGTCTTATATAAGAGTTGAAACACAAGACATGGGAGATCGGGGGGCATGGGGGCGTCGGCCTTGTCGGGCGTGATTCGGAGGCTTGCCTGAGCGCCTTTGCAGGCAAGGTGGTCCGGGTGGTTCTGGCGGTTGCCGGCGGGGACGGAGGGGATCTGCGGCTAGCTGCCCGACCGCGATTTCGGGGCGTCCGCCGACGTCGGGTCGGCCCTGCCGGGTCTGGCTTTCGTCATGTGGAACAGGAGCGGGGCGTTCCTGGTCGCGACGGGCGCTGGCATGCACCAGCCAACGAAGCCCCTGAATGCGATTCAGATTGCCGACGCGGCACATACCTGCACGGGCGCGCATGAAACGGTGCGCGCGCGGCGCTTTGTGTCACGTGGCTTGATCCACGCCACGATGAAGCAATAGCAGCGCGTGCCTTATCTCCGCTTCGCTCGATACGCGTCGAGATTCTTCCGCGCCTGCGCGCGGATGGCGCGTTGCATGAAAGGCGTCCAGCCGAGCAGGGCTCCCTTCAGCCCGAGTGCCTGGCGCGCCCAGCGCCACAGGTCGAAACTGTCGCGATGCTCGACGATGAGCCCGTCGCGAAACCGGAACCGTGCTTCGATCCGGTTGACCACCATCCGGCCGGTCGCGGTGAACCGGTAGTGCGCGATCCACTCCGCGCGTCCGGCCTGCTCGTCAGCGCCGACCTCGCCGAACGTCAATGAAAATTCCTGCGCACGCGCGACCAGCATGCGCCACATGTCGCGCGCGAGCTCGCCGCGCAGTTCGCCGAATGCGGGATCGCTGAAGACGACGTCGTCGGCATAGCAGGCCAGCATCGCGTCGATGTCGCGCTGCTGGAAGGCGGTGTAAAAGCGCTGGATCAACGCGGTGTTCGGATGGCTCATTCCGCCGGACTCACGTCAGCGGGCCGCCATCGCGACGTCCTGGGTGCGTCGCCCCGTCACCAGGCAGCCCGACATGAATGCCTCGCTCTGGCTGCTGGCGGCCGCTTCGCCGAAGCCGCGGCCGAGCGCGTCGCCCTTCACCTGCGCGGCGCCCTGTTCGCACGCAAGCGGGCTGGCGTCGCGGCCCTGCGCATGCAGGATCGCGCGATCGCCGATGAGATAGGCCAGCAGCGCGAAAACAGCGATATGTACGGCTCGTCTCATGGTTCGTCTCCTCGTTGCCCAAGCGTAACGCGGACACGTACGACGAAGCACTTGGGGCTTCCCCCGGTAAACGTCTGCTGAAATGGTGGCTGGGCAGGGTGATCCCGTCCCGTTTTTCATGTTTCGTGTGCAACAGGAAGGCGGCGGCTTTCAGGCCGGCGGCCAGCGGTTTCAATGCGGCCGGTAGACGAAGCCCGGCGTACAGCGACGCAATCGCGCGACGGATTTCAGCGCGACAGGCGTGTGATTCTCGAGAGTTTGACGAATGTCAGGGTGCGGGCGGGTGGCGACGGTCGCTCGGCCGTTCAAAGCGATAGCATGAATGCATGATTTGACGGAGCGCGATGTGTGACGCGTGCATCGGGTCCGGCAAGCCGGCACGTGTTGAATATCGCTGTCTAAATAGTGAGGAATCCAAATGTTGAACGTCTCTTCTGTGCTGATCAGTCTCGCTCCGATGTGGGCAATTCTGCTGGTTGCGTCTTCGGCGGCCGCCTATTTCGTGTTCTGGCGCAAGGTCATCGAATAAGCGCTGCGCCACACGCGTGAGTGCCGTGCGCGGGCGTGGCGCGCCATCCCTGTCATTGCACCGCCGTCACCGGCACATTCGAAATCCGCACCAGCCGATCCATCACGCTGCGGCGAAACATCGCCATCAGCGCATGCAGCGGATCATGTCTCGGCGCGACGACCACGATCTCGTCGCAACCGGTCTCGGCCGCCGCTGCCGCGATGGTGTCGGCCACCGGCCCGACCCTCATCACGACGCTGAATTTCACGCCCGCGTCGCGCAAAGTCCGCTCGGCCATCGCGAGATCGTCGGTCGCGAATTTCTCCTCGATCGCGCGCAACCGCGACAGCGGGTGATAGGCCTCGAGCCGTGTCGATTCGAGTGGTGCCTGCACGTTGATCAGCACGATCTCCGACGCGTACCGCTCGCGATACAGAAACGTCGCGTGCCGGACCGCCTGAAGCGAGCGCGGCGAATGGCCGACCGGAACCAGCAACTTGAGCATGGACGATGTCCCGGGAACGAAGTACTTCCAGCGTAGCCTGCGGCCGGACGAAACGATCTAAAGAGATCGGGTGCCCATGCAAAAAAGTCGTAAACGCGTGCGGGTCCGTGACGCGCAGATTAAAAATATAAGAAATTTAAGTTTATGCGCATAAACGATGACGCCGGATCGCTGCGGCCGCGGCGGCCGTCGGCAAGCGCATCGCCGGCCGCCCGCGCCACCCCGATTTAGTCGAATCCGCAATGAATTGCGCCGCAAAATATCGGAGGTCGAGCGGATGGCGTCGCGTAGAGTAGAGCGTCGGCCGCCGTCCAGCGGCCCGCCATTCGATACCGCTTCCCAGGAGACCCCGCATGCCGCACGGCGCCCCGCAGCTTCTCGCTCCCGCTTCCATCCCCGTCGACCCGATCGTGCGCCTGTCGGCAGGCGAGCTCGCGTCGGCGATCCGCAGCAAGGCTGTCTCGTGCGTCGAGACGATGCGCGCGTATCTCGATCACGTCGAGCGCGTGAACGGCGCGGTCAACGCGATCGTCGCGCTGCGCGACCGCGACGTGTTGCTCGCCGAAGCCGCGGAAAAGGATGCCGCGCTGGCGCGCGGCGAGTACCACGGCTGGATGCACGGGATGCCGCAGGCGCCGAAGGATCTGGCGATGACGAAGGGGCTCCGGACGACCTACGGATCGCCGATCTTCCGCGAGAACGTGCCGCAGGCCGATTCCGTGGGCGTCGCGCGGATGCGCGCGGCCGGCGCGATCTTCATCGGCAAGACCAACACGCCCGAATTCGGGCTCGGCTCGCACACGTTCAACGAGGTCTACGGCGCGACGCGCAATCCGTACGACCTGACGAAGAGCGCGGGCGGCAGCAGCGGCGGCACGGCGGCGGCGCTTGCGTCGCGGATGCTGCCGGTGGCGGACGGCAGCGATTTCGGCGGTTCGCTGCGCAATCCGGCCGCGTTCTGCAACATCTACGGCTTCCGTCCGTCGCAGGGCCGCGTGCCGCGATGGCCGGGTGTCGACGTGTTCGTGCAGCAGCTCGGCATCGAAGGGCCGATGGGCCGCACGGTCGGCGACGTCGCGCAGCTGCTCGCGATCCAGGCCGGCTACGACCGCAACGATCCGCTGTCGCTCGCGGAAGATCCGGCCGTGTTCGCGCAGCCGCTGGACACGGACCTGCGCGGCAAGCGCGTCGCGTGGGTCGGCGACTGGAACGGCTATCTCGCGACCGAAGCCGGCGTGCTCGCGCAGTGCGAACAGGGGCTGGCGACGCTGCGCGAGATCGGTTGCGACGTCGATGCCGCACTGCCGGCGTTCGCGCCCGACCGGATCTGGCGCCTGTGGCTCGCGCACCGGCATCTGCTGTCCGGCGGCGGGCTGCTCGCGCACTATCGCGACCCGGCGCGGCGCGCGCTGCTGAAGCCCGAGGCGATCTACGAGGTCGAAGGACTGCTCGCGATGCAGGGCGCGGCAGTGTTCGATGCGAGCGTCGAGCGCACCGCGTGGCATCAGGCCGTGCTGAGCTTCTTTGACCGCTACGACTTCATCGCGGCGCCCACCGCGCAGGTGTTCCCGTTCGACGTCGACCAGCGCTGGCCGAAGGAGATCGCGGGGCGCGCGATGGACACCTACCACCGCTGGATGGAAACGGTCGTGCCGTGGACGCTGGCCGGCTGCCCGGTGATCAACGTGCCGGTCGGCTTCAACGACGCGGGGCTGCCGATGGGGATGCAACTGATCGGGCGCCCGCGCGCCGATCTCGCCGTGCTGCAGCTCGCACGCGGCTACGAGCAGGCGGCCGACTGGGTCGACCGGCGGCTGCCGGCGTGGATGGCTGCGTAACGTCGCGGCCGGCGGGTAGCCGGTAGCGGGTGGCGAAACGGGCGGCGGCGAGCCGCCCGTTTTGCTTCGATCCCGGAACGGGATGTTCGTCCGCGCTCCGCGTGCCGGCCACGAACGCGTTGCCCGACAGCGCCAGGCGGCGATGCGCTTCGTCGCGCCGCTTGCGGAGGCCGGAAGCCGCCGTCATTGATGCGGCCGGAGAACGAATCCCGCTACGCGCCCGATATCGCGCGGCAAACGCGGACGAATCCGCGCGACTGCGTACCGCGGTCGCGAAATTGCAAGCGGCCGTGCGGCGTGATTTCGTTTCGATGTGTTTCAGTCGTTGCGGCGGCGCGCGACGCGCTTCGACAATATCGGCCTCAACAATTCGGGCACGAGGGAAACACATGAAGCACATTCGCGCGACGGCCAGGCATCTGGCATCGGCAGGCATTGCGTTCGGCATCCTGGGGAGCGGCGCCGCGCACGCGCAGCTCGACCTGCAGTCGATCGGCACGTCGCTGCTCGGCGGCGGGCAGCAGCAGGCGGCGTCCGCGCAGGGCGGCGTCGCGCAACTGCTGCAGGCCTACGTCGGCGCGAACCAGCAGGTGCTGGCCGGCCAGTCGTCGCTCGCGTCGGCGATGGGGCTCACCGGTGCGGCCGGGCAGGCGCAGCAGGCCGCGGGCCGGCTAAGCGGCGGCGATGCGCTGACGCCGGCCGCGCTGTCGCAAATGGGCGGCGCGCAGCAGTCGGTGTCGCAGGCGCTCGGCCAGGCATTCGCGAGCGGCGGCGCGACGCACGGCCCGATCGACAAGCAGGCGTTCAGCAACGGCCTCGCGTCGCTCGGGCAGGGGCTCACGCAGTATTCGCAACTGCAGTCGGGGCTCGGCAATCTCGGTTCGACGAGTGCCGCGTCGTTGTTGCAGTCGGGCCTGAATCCGCAAAACATGCAGGCCGCGTCGTATATCGCGCAAAGCGCGCCGGGCCAGTTGCAGTCGCTCGCGGCGACGCTCAGCCAGGCCGTGCAGTTCGCGACGAGCCAGGGCATTTCGGTGCCGTCGGTCGCGTCGTCCGCGCTGAAGCTGCTGCCGTAATGCTGCGCGGGATTGCGCGCGATGCGGTGCCGGCATCGCGCGCGACGAAGAACAAAGGTCCCGCACAACATGGGGATTTCGCGCGATGCTATCGTGGCGTGTCCCTTTTATCGGTGCAGGTTCATGACTGACTCGTTCGACCTCTCGCGCTATTTCTCCCGCATCGGCTACGACGGCCCGGCCGAGCCGACGCTCGACGTGCTGCGCCGGCTGCATCTGCTGCACCCGCAGGCGATTCCGTTCGAAAACCTCAATCCGCTGACCGGCGCGCGCGTCGCGCTCGACCTGCCCGCGATCGTCGACAAGGTGATCGGGCACCGCCGCGGCGGCTACTGTTTCGAACTCAACAAGCTGTTCTACACCGCGCTCACGACGATCGGTTTTCGCGTGACGCCGCTGATCGCGCGCGTGCGCTGGATGCGGCCGCCCGAGATCGTCACGGCGCAGACGCACATGCTGCTGCGCATCGATCTCGATGGCGCGGTCTGGCTCGCGGACATCGGCTTCGGCAGTGCGACGCTGACCGCGCCGCTGCGCTTCGTGCCGGGCGAGCGGCAACTGACGCCGCACGGCGCGTTTCGCGTCGTCGACGCGCCGGTCGACGGTGAATTCGACATGCAGTTCGAGATCCCCGACGGCTGGCAGACCACCTACCGCTTCTCGCTGAAACCGGCCGAGTGGATCGATTACGACGCCGCGAACTGGTTCACGTCGACGTATCCCGAATCGATCTTCGTGAACGACCTGATCGCGTGCCGCGTGCTGCCGGACGGCCGCGCGGCGCTGCTCAACACCGTGCTGACACTGCGCGACGCGGCGGGAGCCGGGCGCACCGTCACGTTCGACGACGCGGCCGCGTGGGGTGCGTGCCTGCGCGACACGATCGGCATCAATACGGCGGGATTCGATCTCGACGCGCTGTTTGCGCGGCTGGCGGCTCGCGCCGGGCAATAACGCGAACGCACGGTGTTCGCGCAGGCGGCCCGCACACGGGCCGCACCCGATCAAGCCATCCCTCTCCACCGCTCGCGGTTGACATTTACTAGATTGCTAGCATACTAGCTTCCATGATCGACGAAGAAGTGAAGCAATTCAACGTGTACCTGCCGCTGAGCCTGATCCGGCAGGTCAAGCATCGCGCCATCGAAACGGAGCAATCGCTGTCCGCGCTGGTGGCCGATGCGTTGCGCGCGTACCTGGCCGCTCCGCAGCCGGGCGCGGGGCCGTCCACCAAGGAGGAATGACATGTCATCCGAGCGAATCGAAGCCGTGTTCCTGACGACGCACAACTGGGGCAAGTCGGCGAAGTTCTTCCAGGCGCTGGGCTTCACGCTGGAATTCGAAACCGATCACCAGTCGGGCCGGTTGCGCAGCAGCGACGGCCCCTATCTGTTCATTGCCGAAGTGCCGCCGGGCGACACGCCGGACATGCAGGTCGTGCTCAAAGTGCCGGACGAGCAGGCGGTGCGCCCGCAACCGATCGTCGACGTCGTCACGCCGTTCGAGGATACGCACTGGGGCACGCGCGACATGACCGTGCGCGACCCCGACGGCCGCGTGTGGCGGCTGCAGGCGCCGGGCCGGCATGGCGCGTGAGGCCGATATGACCGATACCCGCGAAGACGCCCCCGACAGCACCGCCGCGCGCGTCGCGCTGTGGCGTGCGCTGCACGTCGAACTCGACGCGCCGCCGCACGTGCTCGCCGACACAGTCGGGCTGCGGTTGCTCGCGCCGGAGCCGGGCTGGCAGCAGCGCGGCGACATGGATCCGCAGTTCACGCGGCCGTTCCGCGCATCGATCGTCGCGCGGGCGCGCTTCATCGAGGATCTCGTGGTCGAACAGGCCGCGCGCGGCGTGAGCCAGTACGTGATCCTCGGTGCCGGCCTTGACAGCTTCGTGCAGCGCCGGCCCGACATGGCGTCGCGCATGACCGTCTTCGAAGTCGACCCGCCGGTGCCGCAGGCATGGAAGCAGCGCCGCCTGGTCGAACTCGGCTTCGGCGTGCCCGACTGGCTGCGTTTCGTGCCGGTGGATTTCGAGGCGAAACAGTCGTGGCGCGATGCGCTCGTCGCCGCGGGCTTCGATGCCGGCAAGCCGGCGGTCGTGGTGTCCACCGGCGTCAGCATGTACCTGACGCGCGACGCGAACGCGGCCGCGCTGCGCGAAGTCGCGTCGCTCGCGCCGGGCTCGACGTTCGCGATGACGTTCCTGCTGCCGCTGGAGAACGCGGATCCGGACGTGCGCCCGGGGCTGGAAATGGCCGCGAAGGGCGCGCAAGCGAGCGGCACGCCGTTCATCAGCTTCTTCATGCCGGCGCAGATCCAGGCGCTCGCGCTGAAAGCCGGTTTCGCGAAGGCAGGGCATGTGTCGGCCGCCGAATTGACGCGGCGTTACTTCGCGGATCGCACGGACGGTCTCAGGCCGCCGAACAACGCGGAAGAGCTGCTGGTCGCGACGGTCTAGCGTCGCACGCAAGCCAGCACATACGTGCGAGCCGGTTCCGGGCACACCGGGCCGGCGGCGCGAATTCGCCGGATGCCGGGCGGATCGGTCAGGCCCGTTCGAGCACGGCCATCTCCCGCACGACCACGAGCAGCACCGCGAGGCTTGCGCCGCCCGACGCGCGCAGGTCCGCGAGCAGGTGCTCGTAGCGGGCGAGCGCGGACTCGCGGCGCTCGCGCCACGCGCCGACGATCGTCTCCGGCGTGGCCGAATCCGGCGATTCCGCGAGCGCGCTCGTCGCGAGCGTGCGCTTGAGGCGCGCGACTTCCGCGAGCGCGGCCGCGCGCGCCAGCATGTCCCAGTGCGTCGGCGTCGGCAGCGTCGCCGCGCGTTCGCCGATCCACCCGTAATTGAGCAGCGTGCCGAGCGAGAAATACACGCCCGCGACGAGTTCGAGGCTGCGGTTGCAGGTCGCGGCCACTTCGGCGATATCGAGCAGCGCGGCCGAGATGTCGCCGCTCGCGACACGCACGGCGAGCGCGCTGTCGACGCCGGCTTCGACCAGCACGCGCTGCCGCTGGGACAGCGCATCGAGATCGTCGGCCGGCAGCAGCGACGGCAGTTGCGGCGCAAGCCGTTGCGCCGCGTCGCGGCAGCGCGCAATCAGCTCGGCCACGCCGCCGTCGGCCACCGCGCCGGACTGCAGATGCCGCAGGAACCACAGCGCCGCGCGCTCCAGCAGCCGCGCGACGTCGACGAACATGCGCGCCTGCACGTCGTCGGCGACACGGTTGTCGAGCGCGTCGATGTCGCGCCATACCGCATCGAGGTCGAACACGTCGCGCGCCATGATGCACGCGCGCACGATGTCGCCCGGCTTCGCGTCGGTTTCCTCCATCAGCCGGTGCACGAACGCGCAGCCGACGCGGTTCACGAGCGCGTTGGTCAGGTGCGTCGCGAGAATCTCGCGGCGCAGCGGATGGCGGCGCATCGGTTCGCTGAAGCGCTGCTGCAGCGGCTTCGGGAAGTAGTCGACGAGCATCGCGGCAACCAGCGGATCCTCGGGCACGTCGGATTCGAGCAGCGCGTCGTAGAGCCACATCTTGCTGTACGCGAGCAGCACCGCGCGTTCCGGCGACGTGAGGCCGAGCTTCGCGGTTTGCCGTTCGGCGACTTCGTCGTCGGTCGGCAGGAATTCGATCACGCGGTTCAGGCGGCCCGCGCGTTCGAGCCAGCGCATCAGGCGCGCCTCGGCGTCGAGCATCTCGACGGCATAACGACCCGCGATCGACAGCGCCTGCGTCTGGTAGTAGTTGTCGCGCAGCACGAGCAGCCCGACTTCGTCGGTCATCTCCGCGAGCAGGGCATTGCGCTGCTTCTCGGTCATCTCGCCGTCGGAGACGACGAGTCCGAGCAGGATCTTGATGTTGACTTCGTGATCCGAACAATCGACGCCGGCGGAGTTGTCGATCGCATCGGTGTTGATGCGGCCGCCGCGCTGCGCGAACTCGATGCGGCCGAACTGCGTGCAGCCGAGATTGCCGCCTTCGCCGACGACCTTGCAGCGCAGGTCTGCACCGTTCACGCGTACCGCGTCGCTCGCACGGTCGCCGACCTGCAGGTGGGTCTCGCGCGCAGCCTTCACGTAGGTGCCGATGCCGCCGTTGTACAGCAGGTCGACCGGCGCCTGCAGGATCGCGCGGATCAGCTCGGTCGGCGCCAGCGCGTGCGCGTCGATGCCGAGCGCGGCCTGCACGGCCGGCGACAGCGGGATCGTCTTCGCGGTGCGCGGGTAGACGCCGCCGCCCGACGAGATCGCGGCCGAATCGTAGTCGGCCCAGCTCGAGCGTTCGAGCGCGAACATGCGCTGGCGCTCCGCGAAGCTCGTCGCGGGATCGGGGTTCGGGTCGAGGAACACGTGCCGGTGATCGAACGCGGCGACGAGCCGGATATGCGGCGACAGCAGCATCCCGTTGCCGAACACGTCGCCCGACATGTCGCCGACGCCGACCACGGTGAAGTCGGTCGTCTGCGTATCGACGCCCATCTCGCGGAAGTGCCGCTTGACCGATTCCCATGCGCCGCGCGCGGTGATCGCCATCTTCTTGTGGTCGTAGCCGACCGAGCCGCCGGACGCGAACGCGTCGTCGAGCCAGAAGCCGTACTCGTGCGAGATCGCGTTCGCGTAGTCGGAGAAGGTGGCCGTGCCCTTGTCGGCGGCGACGACGAGATACGGATCGTCGGGGTCGTGGCGTACGACGTCGGGCGGCGGCACGATCGCGGTGCCGGCGAGGTTGTCGGTCAGGTCGAGCAGGCCGCGCAGGAACGTCTGGTAGCACGCGATGCCTTCGCGCATCCACGCTTCGCGATCGCTCGGCGGTGGCGGGTTCTTCACGACGAAGCCGCCTTTCGAGCCGACTGGCACGATCACGACGTTCTTCACCATCTGCGCCTTCATCAGCCCGAGCACCTCGGTGCGGAAATCCTCGCGGCGATCCGACCAGCGCAAGCCGCCGCGCGCGACGCGCCCGCCGCGCAGGTGCACGCCTTCGACGCGCGGCGAATACACCCAGATCTCGAACATCGGCTTCGGTTCGGGCAGGCCCGGCACTTTCGCCGGATTGAACTTGAACGACAGGTAGGGTTTCGATTCGCCGTTCGCGTCGAGCAGGAAGTAGTTCGTGCGCTCGGTCGCGTTGATTACGCCGAGGAACTGGCGCAGGATGCGGTCCTCGTCGAGGTTCGGCACCTGGTCGAGCGCGCCTTCGATCGCCTTCAGCAGCCGTTCGGCCTGCACGTCGCGCGTGTCGCCGGTGAGCGGGTCGAAGCGCAGCAGGAACAACTCGACGAGCTGCCGCGCGATTGCCGGATTGCCGGTCAGCGCGCGTTCGATATACGCGTCGCTGAACGTCGAGCCGACCTGCCGCAGGTATTTCGCATACGCGCGCAGGATCGTCACTTCACGCGCGCTCAGGTGCGCGCGCAGCACGAGGCGGTTGAAGTCGTCGTTCTCGATCCGGCCGTTCCAGATCCGGTCGAACGCATCCTCGAACAGGCCTTTCACGCGCTCGATGTCGAACTCGGTATCGTCGGCGAGCTCGAGGCCGAAGTCGTGCACCCATGCGTGTGCGGCGTCCTGCGTCTGGATCCGGTACGGCCGCTCCTCGTCGACGCGCACGCCGAGATGCTCGAGCATCGGCAGGCTGCGCGACAGCGCGATCGGGTCGCCCGCGCGATAGACCTTGAAGCGGAATGCGCGCGCCTCGGCCTCGATCGGCCGGTACAGGTTCATCGCGAGCTGGCCCGAATCCTTCACGCGCTCGATCAGCTCGATGTCGCGCACGGCCGTGCGCGCGGGGTAGTCGTCGCGATAGCCGGCCGGGAACGAATCGGCATAGCGCTGCAGCAGGCGGTTGCCTTGCTCTTCGCCGAATGCGTCGAGCAGCGCGTCGGCGAGATCGTCCTGCCAGCGGCGCGCGACCTGCACGAGCCGCGTTTCGAGTTCGCGCGTGTCGACGTCCGGCATCGTGCCCGGTTCCGCGTGCACGACGAAATGAATCCGCGCGATCGCTGATTCCGAAAGCAGCGGCGTGAATTCGACGTTCACGCCGTTGTACGCGTCGACGAGCAGCTTTGCGATGCGCCGGCGCAGGTCGGTGTTGTACTTGTCGCGCGGCACGAACACGAGGCACGACACGAAGCGGTCGAACCGGTCGCGGCGCACGAACAGGCGCGTGCGCTGGTGTTCCTGCAGCCGCAGGATGCCGAGCGCGATGTCGTAGAGCTGGTCTTCGTCGGCCTGGAACAGCTCGTCGCGCGGATAGGTTTCGAGCACCGTCACGAGCGTCTTGCCGAGATGCCCCTTCGGCAGGAAGCCCGCGCGCCGCACGATGTTCGCGCACTTGCGGCGCACGATCGGGATCTCGGCGCTCGACACCATGTACGCGGTCGACGTGTAGAGCCCGATGAAGCGGCGCTCGCCGGTGACCTTGCCGTCGGCGCTGACGAGTTTCACGCCGACATAGTCGAGATAGCCGGGCCGGTGCACGGTCGCGCGCGAATTCGCCTTGGTCAGGAAGATCGGCCAGGGGCCGGTGATGATGTCGGCGGCGGCTTGCGGTAGCGGCGTCACGTCGGGAGCGCCCGACGTGCGCAGCGATTCGCGCAGGATGCCGACGCCGGAGCCCTCGATGCCGCGCAGG
The DNA here is from genome assembly GCF_003330765.1 of Burkholderia pyrrocinia. Lineage (NCBI taxonomy): Bacteria > Pseudomonadati > Pseudomonadota > Betaproteobacteria > Burkholderiales > Burkholderiaceae > Burkholderia > Burkholderia pyrrocinia. The sequence goes on from NZ_CP024903.1 coordinate 1,048,183, forward strand.
CCGAAACCCGCGCCGTGCGACACGAGCGCGTAGTCGCGCTGGCCGAGGAACGTGAAGTGATCGGCGGCCATCCATTCGAGGAACGCGCGCGCCTCGATGTCTTCCGCGGTCGATTCGCGCGCCTTCATCTCCTTGATCGTCGCGCGGGCGATGTCGACGATCTTCGGCCAGTCCTCGACCGATGCGCGCACGTCGCCGAGCACGTGCGCGATGTCCTCGCGCAGCGTATCGAGCAGCGCGGCGTCGCCGCAGCGATCGACTTCGAAATGGATGAACGACGCGAGCTGCGACTGGGCGTCGCCGGGCGTCGCGCCGCCCGCGTCGACGCGCTCGATGCTGCCGTTGGCGCCGCGCCAGATGCGGAACACGGGGTGCAGCGCCGAATGCAGCGCGAGCCCGAGGCGGTTCACGGCCATCGTCACCGAGTCGACGAGGAACGGCATGTCGTCGTTGACGATCTCGATGACCGTGTGGTCGGAATGCCAGCCGTGCTGTTCGAGGATCGGGTTGTATACGCGCAGCCGTTCGTTGCCGGGCACGAATTTCTGGGCGGTCTGCCAGTGCGCCATCGCGGCGCCGTAGAGATCGGCGATGCTGCGGTTCTGCAGATCGTCGGCGTCGACGAAATCGTAGTAATGATGCAGGAAGGGTTCGACGATCCGGAACGTGGCTTCGGGCAGGCGCCCGCGCGCGAATTCGACGACGTCGGAGAGCAGGTGTGCGACGACTTCTTCGTTCTTCGCTTCCATGGCGGTCTCCTCGTCGGGTGGCCATTGGCTGCTGCGTGTGTCCGGCATTATGCGCCGATTGCGTGACAAAGCGATGTGCGGGCGCACAACGGGAGAGGGCGGAGGAAGCCGCCTGCAGTGTCCGTCGCGGACGACGCGGGTATGCGTCAGCGCATTGCGAGCGGTGCCGAAGTGACGCCGCCGTTGTCGCTCAGCGCTCGTCGCTCCACAGCTTTCCGGCCGTCGCCCAGTTCTCCTTCTTCACGTCGGTCAGGATGATGTCGACCGAGCCCGGCGTGCAGCCGAGCGTCTCGCACGTGACGCGTGTAATCGCTTCGACGAATTCGCGCTTCTGCTCGACGGTACGGCCTTCGAACAACTGGATATTGAAAGTCGGCATGACTGGATGCTCCGATGGTTGGGGTGAACGATTCGTTGAGAGGCCGGCGACGGCGTCAGTCGCGATACGACGGATCGATCCGGTCGAGCCGGCGCAGCAGCGCCGGCCATTCCAGCTCGCCTTCGATCGCGCCGCCGTCGCGCAGTTGTTCGGCGGTGCGGTCCGCGACGGCCGGGTCCGGCAGCACGAGCGACCCGCCGCCAGCCTGCGCGCGGACCTGGATGTCGCACGCCTTGATCAGCGTATCCATCAGCACATAGGCTTCGGCAACGGTACGGCCGACCGTCAGCGTGCCGTGATTGCGCAGCAGCATCGCGGATTTCGCGCCGAGGCTCGCGGTTAGCCGCGCGCCTTCGGCCGGCGAGAACGCGAGCGCCTCGTAGTCGTGGTACGCGAGGTCGCCATGAAACCGCAGCGCGTGCTGCGACGCGGGCAGCAGCCCATCGCGCTGGATCGACACGGCGATGCCGGCCGTATTGTGCAGATGCATCACGCAGACGGCATCGGCGCGCGCGGCGTGTACGGCCGCGTGCAGCGCGAAACCGGTCACATTGACTGCATGCTCGCTGTCGCCGATCCGATTGCCGGCGAGGTCGATCTTCACGAGGTTCGACGCGCGGACCTCGTCGAACGTGAGGCCGAACGGATTGATCAGGAAGTGACCGGGCTCGCCTGGCACGGTCGCGGAAAGATGCGTGTAGATCAGGTCGTCCCAGCCGTTCAGCGCGACGAGCCGATACGCGGCGGCGAGGTCGACGCGCAGCCGGCGTTCGGCGTCCGAGGTCGGGCCGCCGGGCTTGACGGCATCAGGACGGTGTGCGAATGACGACATCGGGTTCTCCAAGAGTGAAGCGGCGCGCGACGGCTACCGTGACCCACGACGCGAGCGCGAACGGCGCCGTGAACACGGGCATGCCCGCGCGCGTCGCGAGCCACTGGATCAACGCGGCGAGTGCGGCGGCCGCGAGCGCGGCCCGTACGCCGCGCGACATCAGCGCGAGCGCGGCAAGCGCGCCGTTGAAGCCGAGCAGGCCGGCCGCGAACAACGCGTGGTCGGCGCCGAGCGCGGCCAGCAGCACGGTCGACACGATCGCGCCGCCGAGCGCGAATGCGGCCGCACGCCGCGACGCGACGGCGATGCCGGCGACGATCAGCGCGCCGGCCCAAGCGCCCTGCGCGAAGGTGGTCTGGGCGACGCCCGCGAGCAGCGCGGCGCCCGCCGACACAAGCGTCGTCGCGGCGGCCGTGGCGCCATCGGCATGCTGCAGCGCGACAAACGGCAGCCACAACGCTGTGACGGCGAGGCACGGGCTGGAATACGGGCACTGGCGCCAGCGGGCGAGCGGCGCGCGCATCGCGCGCTGCACGAGTGCCGCACCGATTGCGGCCAGCGGCGTCAGCCTGAGGGCGACGTGGGGATCGGGCGCGAAAACGACGGCGATCAGCGCGGCGAGTGCGCCGTTGAAGCCGTGCAGCCCCTGTTCGACGTCGCGGCGTTCGGCGCCCGTCAGCACGGCGGTCATGCTGGCGGCGGCCGAGCCGACCAGCGCCGCGCACGCGAGCCGCAAGTCGGTCAGCGCCAGCGCCGCGAGCAGCAGCGTGCCGGTGAACGCATTCGCCTGCAGCACGATCTGCCCGATGCCGCGCAACAGGATGCGCAGGTCGATCGATGGCGAGGCGGAGCGGGCGGTAGACATGGTGGCGGCGAAACAGGACGAGCCGCGAGCATAGGACACAAACCCATGCACCGGAATAGGGAATTCTGGATAGTCAGGATTTGTGGGCGATGCCCCAGATCGGGGAATGGGGATGTTTTCCCGTGTTTGACCTGGGCTGCGTTAGCGTTTTTTGGTGCGTTATCTGTTTTGGTAGCGAATTTGGGAATCTGCTGGCGTTTTCGTTGCGGGATTCGTGCGACGATGCCCCGCATCGGGGAAACCGGGAGGCCGGACGATGCGCGAAGTGCGTTGGGCGTCGCTCGAGGGCGACGGGGTCGAACATCTGACGTTCGACCGGAGCGGCGGCGGGATCGTCGTCGAAAGCGCGGTGGTCGGCCAGCGGTACGGCCGTGCATACGGGCTCGCGTATCGCGTCGAGTGCGATCCGCAATGGCGCGCGACGTATGCGGTGCTCAAGGTGATGGGCGGCGGCACGCTCGAACTGCGCGGCGACGGCGCAGGCCGCTGGCGCGACGGCACGGGCCGCGCGCTGCCGGCGCTGGACGGCTGCATCGACATCGACATCGCGGCGACGCCGTTCACGAATTCGCTGCCGATCGGCCGCCTCGGGCTCGCGCGCGGCGAGCGGCGGCCGATCGACGTCGCGTACATCTCGACGCCGGACCTGAAGGTCACGCCGGTCAAGCAGGCCTACGCCTGCATCGAGCCGGGCCGGCGCTACCGCTACGAAGGGATCTTCCGAAATTTCACGGCCGAGATGGACATCGACGACGATGGGCTCGTCGTCGACTACGAGACGCTGTTCAGGCGCCTGCCGGCGCCGACGCTGCGCTGAACGGCGGCGGTCGTGACCGCCGGCCGCTCGTGCGCGGACGCGAAGCGGTCGATCCGCGACGCGATCATGTCCGGGTGGCGCAGCACGATCCAGTGCGTGCCGTCGATTTCCTCGCGCACGTGGTCGCCGAGCCAGCGATCGAGGTCGACCGACATCTCGGGCGTCACGTAACGGTCGCGCACCGGCACCAGGATCTGCACGGGCGCCTGCGCGTACCGTTCGCGCGGCTTGCGCGCCCGCGCCAGGAAGTTCGCACGGTAGAGCTGCAGGCCGTTCAGCGCGTTCTTCAATTGCACGGGATCGCGCTCGGCGCGCACGCGCTCGGTGAACTGCAGCCAGCGCGGCCACAGTGCTGCTCCGCCGAGCCGCCACACCAGCGACGGCACGAGCGGCAGGTGGAAGAACGCGATGTACCACGACTTCAGGCTCTGCTTGAGCCGCATCTTCGCGCGGAACACGTGATCGAGGCACGGGCCCGAGATCGACGTGTACGACGCGATCCGGCCGCGGAACGCGGGGTCGGTCACGGCCTCCCAGCACTGGATCGAGCCCCAGTCGTGGCCGACGAGGTGGAACGGCCGGTCGCCGCAGGTCGCGTCGGCTACCGCCTTCAGGTCGTCGGCGAGCCGCGCGAGCGTGTAGTCGGCGCGGCGTCGCGGCGCATCGGACGCGCCGGCGCCGCGCACGTCGTAGGCGATCACGCGGTAGCGCTTCGCGAGCCGCGCGCGGATCGGCGCCCACACGGCCGCCGAATCGGGGTAGCCGTGCACGAGGATCAGCGGCGGCGCGCGCCGCGGCCCGCTTGCGTAGACGGCGAGTTTCACGTCGCCGGACTGGACGGTCAGCATCGCGTGTGCGCGCGCCATGGCGTCATGCCTGCGGAACCGGGTGCAGCGGCACGCGGCGCGGGGCGGCCTGCGTCGCGTAGCGCGCGTTGGTCGCGTCGATGTTTTCGAGCAGCGTGTCGAGCCCCTGCAGGTACTGGTGGTTGTCGTGGTCCCACGGGTGGAAGCCCGGGCGGAAGTAGTCGAGCCATTCGCGCGCGATGCTCGGAAACACGCCGTGCTTCGGGCCGTACAGATACTTCACGAGGCGCCACATGCCGCCGAACTTGCCGTGTTCGCGACGGTGCGCGCGCATCAGGCGCACGTGGAAGTCGAATACGATCGCCCAGAAGAACACGGTCGTCGTCAGCATCGTGCCGGTGCGCAGCAGGTAGCTGCCGAGGCCCGGCTTCATCACGGTGGACCACACGTCGTAGGACACCGCCTTGTGCTCGGTTTCCTCCATCGCATGCCACATCCACATCTGCTGGTAGCCTTCGACCGATCCGTCGATCCGGTGCTCGTGGCCCGACAGCAGCTGGTTCGCGAGGATCGCCGTGTAGTGCTCGAGCGCGATCGTGATCGCGAGCTGCATCGAATGCGGCAGCGCCTTCTTGAACCAGCCGAGGATCGTCCACAGGCGCTTGTCGAGCTTGTGCGCCGGCAGGCCCGACGCTTGCAGCAGGTCGTTGTATTCGATGTGCTCGCGCGTGTGCATCGCTTCCTGGCCGATGAAGCCGAGCACCTGCTTCTTCAGCTCGGGATCCTCGATCCGGTCGCGGTAGTGGCGCACCGAATCCATGAAGAAGCGCTCGCCGGCCGGGAACAGCAGCGACAGCGCGTTCATGAAGTGCGTGACCGGTACGCCCTGCACGTGCCAGTCGCGCGCGCGTTCGGGGGGCAGCGCGAAACGGATGTCGCGCCGCACCGGCATCATGTTCGGGGTCGTCATGATTGTTCTCCTCCCTGATTGCCTGCGTTGTTGTACGTGGCGTGCAGCGGCGCGGGCGCCGGCGTGCCGCGTGCGGCGTGGCGGCGGGCCTTCGCGGCCTCGCGGCGCGTCGCCAGCACGACGAGCGCCTGGTAGGCGGACGGCAGGATGCGCGCCATCCAGTCACCGGCCTTCGCATCGCGGCCAATCAGCACGCGGCGCTTGTTCCGGCGCACGCCGGCGAGGATCGTGCGCGCGGCGTCGTCGGCGGTCGTGATGAAGAACTTCTCGAACGTGTCCCTGCCTTGCTGCTCGCTTGCGACCATGAAGCCGACCATGTTCTTCGAGACGCGGCTGGCCTGCGCGATGTTCGTGCGGATGCCGCCCGGATGCACGCAGGTCGCCGACACGCCGCACTTCATCATGTCGAGTTCCTGGCGCAGCGACTCGGTGAAGCCGCGTACCGCGAACTTGGTCGCGTTGTAGCCGCTCATGCCCGGCTGCGCGAAGATCCCGAACAGGCTCGACGTGTTGATCACGTGGCCGTCGCCCGATGCCTTCAGGTGCGGCAGGAACGCCTTCGTGCCGTGCACCACGCCCCAGAAGTTGATGTTCACGATCCACTCGAGATCGCTGTATTCCATCCCTTCGATCGTGCTCGACAGCGCGACGCCCGCGTTGTTGAAGACCAGGTTGACCTTGCCGTGCTCCTTCGCGGTGTCGTCGGCCCACGCGAACATCGCGTCGCGCTCGCCGACGTCGAGCACGCGCGTCGACACGCGCACGTTCGGCGCGATCGCGCGGACGATCCGTTCGGTTTCCGCGAGGCCGACGCCGTTCTTGTCGGCGAGCGATACATGGCAGCCGGCCTGCGCGAGCTGGATCGCGAGCGAGCGGCCCATGCCCGAGCCGGCACCCGTGATCGCGGCGACCTTGTTGGCGAAATCTCTCATGTCGTTTGCTCCTTGTCTGGCTCAGGCCGCTTCGGCGGAAGCGGCGGGCGCGGCGACGGGCCGCGCGATCGTGTCGTGCTGCGGGGCGCGATACGCGTGGTAATCGGCGATCGAGAAGCGCGCGGTCGCCTGGCGGAAGCGCCACGTGAAGCCCGGCCACAGCGTGGTGTTCTTGCCCGTGCGCGGGTCGAGGTACCAGCTCTTGCAGCCGCCCGTCGACCAGATCGCCTTCTTCAGCTTGCCCTGCAGGTCGCTGTTGAACTGCGCCTCGACCAGCGGGCGCACCTCGATCGCATCCGCGCGCTCGCGGTGCATCGCCTGCAGCGCGCCGAGGATGTATTCGATCTGCGACTCGATCATGAACACCATCGAGTTGTGGCCGAGGCCCGTGTTCGGGCCGACGATCATGAAGAAGTTCGGGTAGCCGGGCAGCGTCGAGCCGAGATACGCGTGCGCGCCGTCGCGCCACGCGTCGACGATGTCGAGGCCGCCGCGGCCGACGATCGCGCCGCGCGGATACGGATCGGCAACCTGGAAGCCGGTGCCGTAGATCAGGCAATCGACTTCATGGCGGCGGCCGTCGGTCGTCACGACCGCGTCGGCTTCGATGTGGTCGATGCCGGTCGTGATCACGTCGACGTTCTTGCGCGACAGCGCCGGGTAGTAGTCGTTCGAGATCAGCACGCGCTTGCAGCCGAGCGTGTAGTTCGGCGTGACGGTCTTGCGCAGCTCCGGATCGGGAATCTGCTTGCGGATGTGGCGCAGCGCGAGCTTCTGCACGTTCTTCATCAGCGACGGATGGATCGCGAAGCCGAGCACGCGCGATTCGAGCATCCAGTAGATGCCGCTGCGCACGGCTTTCTGCGTGAACGGCAGCGTGCGGAACAGCCACTTCTCGAGCCCGGTCAGGTTGCGGTCGGGCTTCGGCATGATCCACGGCGGCGTGCGCTGGAACAGCGCGAGTTCCTTCACGCGCGGCGCGATCTGCGGCACGAACTGGATCGCGCTCGCGCCGGTGCCGATCACCGCGACGCGCTTGCCGTCGAGCGCGTAGTCGTGATCCCACTGCTGCGAATGGAACGCGCGGCCCTGGAAGTTTTCCACGCCGGGAATCGCCGGCAGTGCGGCGCGCGACAGGCCGCCCATCCCCGACACCAGCACGCGCGCGGACAGCCGCTTGCCGTTCGCGAACGTGAGGCGCCAGCGTTGCGCGGCCTCGTCGTACTCGGCGCGCTGCAGTTCGTGGTTCAGGCGCAGGTGCGGGCCGATCCCGAAGCGCTGCACGCAGTCTTCCAGGTACGCGCGGATTTCCGGCTGCGGCGCGAACATGCGCGTCCAGCGCGGGTTCGGCGCGAACGAGAACGAATAGACGTGCGATTGCACGTCGCATGCACACCCGGGGTAATGATTGTCGCGCCACGTGCCGCCGACCGACGCGGCCTTCTCGAGGACGACGAAGTCGGTCATGCCTGTTTGCCGCAGGCGGATCGCCATCCCGAGACCGGCGAAGCCGGTGCCGATGATGGCGATATCGATGGTTTCGTCCAGGCCGTCATGGCCGGGCGGACCGAAAGGCAACGTGCGAGCATTCATCCGGGTGTCTCCGATTTGGCTCATTTTTTAATGTTACATTGGTTGATGTAACGATAGTGGGTGAGCCCGGAAACCGCAAGAGGCTAGAAGTGGCGCTCTAAGGGCCGGAAGCCAGACGGGAAAAGGCTGAGCGGGGTTTGGAACGGGCCGCTTTCCGCATCGCGGAATTCACGGAAAGGCCCGTCGATGGGGGCGAGACACGCGGTGGACGAGACCGCCGGCGCGCGGCGGTCTGTTTGAAACGGAATCAGGGGCGGATCGATCGGGCGGCTGTCTCATGGAAAACCCCGGCCACGATCGTGACCTGCGCGAGCGCGTAGAGGCCCCAGATCAGGTAATCGATGCCCGGAAAACCGCCGAGGAAGCGGCCGACGCCGATCAGCGTGTCGGAGCCGACGAAGATCAGGCTGCCGAGCGCGACCAGCGGGCCGTGCGTGCGGGCGGCGAGCGCGAAGCTCGCCATCACGCACAGCACGAGCAGGTAGACGGCGACTGGCGCCAGCAGCTCGCCGAGGTGCGGGAAGAAGTCCAGGTAGAACGCCGGCGCGGCGATCCACAGCCCGACGAGCGCGACGATGCGCCAGCCGTGCGGTCGCGCGCGCCAGCGCAAGAAGATCGCGCAATAACACAGGTGCGTGAGCAGGAACGCGCCGAGGCCGAAGACGAACGACAGCGGCCAGTCGGGCAGCGCGAGCAGCACGTCGCCGAGCACGGCGGTGGCGAGCGCCGCGCACAGCCACGCGCGTTCGCGCGGCGCGCCGCAGGTGCTGCCCGCTGCGAGCAGCAGGATGCCCATCGCGGCTTTCGCGGCGGCCTGGCCGGGATAGGGCGCGGCGGCGAGCGACAGCCCGTACAGCAGCGCGGCGGCGACGGCGAGCGGCCAGAGCCGGCGGTAGGTGGCGGGAAGCGTGGCGATCAAGGCGGGTGTCTCCGGTTTGTTGTTGTCTGCGGTGGACGGCGCGCCGTCGGCGGCGCGGCTGCCGGCCATTATCCGGAAGAAAGGGCGCGCGAAAACCGGCGAATCCTTCTAGGACGCGGCCGGGATGGCCGCCGGATTTCTTCTACGCGTTGCCCCGGCTGAACCGGGGCAACGACTTCGATTCGGCTTGCTATGATCGCCGCGGTATGTCCGTTGTCGATGTCCCGCCCGGCCGCGCGACTGGATGCGCAAGCCGATGCGTGCCCGATGTATCCATGCCGTGCCCGGCCCACGCGCCCATGCAAAGCGGGCGGGGCCGGCCCCCCACGAAAACAGGTCCGACCATGACCGAACTTCTCTACGGCGACGGCGCGATCCGTCGCGCGACGCCGTACGGTTCCTCGATCGAAAACACCTATGCGGGCGTGCTGTCGTTCATGCGCCGCAACTATTCGCGCGCGCTCGACGGCGTCGACGTCGCGATTTCCGGCGTGCCGCTCGACCTCGCGACGACCTATCGCTCCGGCGCGCGGCTCGGTCCGGCCGCGATCCGCGCGGCGAGCGTGCAGCTCGCGGAGCTCAAGCCGTATCCGTGGGGCTTCGATCCGTTCGAGGATCTCGCGGCCGTCGACTATGGCGACTGCTGGTTCGACGCGCACAATCCGCGGTCGATCAAGCCCGCGATCGTCGAGCACGCGCGCACGATCCTGCGCTCGGGTGCGAAGATGCTGACGCTCGGCGGCGACCACTACATCACGTATCCGCTGCTGGTCGCGCACGCGGAGCGCTACGGCAAGCCGCTGTCGCTGATCCATTTCGACGCGCATTGCGATACGTGGGCCGACGACGATCCGGACAGCCTCAATCACGGGACGATGTTCTACAAGGCCGTGAAGGAAGGGCTGATCGATCCCGCGACGTCGGTGCAGGTCGGCATCCGCACGTGGAACGACGACTTTCTCGGGATCGAGCGGCTCGATGCCGCGTGGGTGCACGACCACGGTTCGCGCGCGGCGGTCGAGCGGATCGTCGATATCGTCGGCGCGCGGCCTGTGTATCTGACGTTCGATATCGATTGCCTCGATCCGGCGTTCGCGCCGGGTACGGGGACGCCGGTTGCGGGCGGGTTGTCGTCAGCGCAGGCGCTCGCGATCGTGCGTGGGCTTGGGGCGGTGAACCTGGTCGGCGCGGATGTGGTCGAGGTCGCGCCTGCGTACGATCATGCGGACATCACTGCGATCGCGGCCGCGCATGTCGCGTGTGACTTGCTGTGTCTGTGGCGGGAGAGGAAGGTGGCGGGTGGGCTGAAGTAGGCTGGCGCGCATGGCCACGCAACGTAAAAGGCCGACGGGCTAGTGGCTGCTGAGCGTCCGGTCTTTGGTCGCGCCACGGACGCTGATGTCCGTATAAACACTGTTAGACTGCGGACGCCTTCCCCGCACATGCACTTGACCATTCAGGATAGTGACATGACCGAATGCGCTCTAACATTTACCAGTCAGACCGAATGGGAAAGCTGGTTAGTGCAAAACGGCAGCGCTTCGACCGGAGCATGGCTGCGTCTGGCAAAGAAAGGCACCGAGCAGCGCACCGTAACCTACGAACAGGCGTTGGAAAGCGCCCTCTGCTATGGCTGGATTGATGGTCAAAAGCAGGCTGAGAGTGAGAAATACTGGTTACAACGCTTCACTCCTCGCTCCGCAAAAAGCATCTGGTCCAAACTCAACAAAGACAGAGCTGAAGCGCTGATCGCCGCGGGCAGAATGCGCCCGGCCGGTATGTGCGAGATCGAGAAGGCCAGGAAGGACGGCCGCTGGAAGGCTGCTTATACGTCGGCCAGCAACTCGATAGTGCCGGACGACCTACAGGTCGCTTTGGACGCAAATCCGGGAGCCAAGAAGTTTTTTGCAACACTGAACAGCCGTAACCGCTATGCCATCCTGTTTCGGGTACAGAATGCCAAAAAGCCGGAAACAAGGGCGCGTAAAATCGCGGAATTCGTCGACATGCTGAACCGTGGCGAAACCTTCCACCCATAGATCTTGCGCTTCTGACGGAGATTTTGCCAAACGGGGGCATATAACCCGTATTGGCCGCTTCGGCTCGGCAGCCGTCATGCGCGAGACACGCCCGAAGGGCTGTTCCTGGCCGGGAAGCATCACCGTCATATAGAATGGTGCGCTTTGCCCGTACTCCTATGTGGTTCAAAAACCTTCAGCTTCATCGTCTTCCGGCACCTTGGGCCGTTACCCCCGATCAGATGGAAAAATGGCTGGCGCCCTACGCGTTTCAGCCGGGCAACAGCGTCGAGATGCAGAGCCTCGGATGGGCGTCGCCGCGTGACGACGGCGCGCTTGTGTATTCGATCAACCGGCAGATGCTGCTGGTGTTTCGTGCCGAAAAGAAGCTGCTCCCGGCGTCGGTCGTCAATCAGGTGACCAAGGCCCGGGCGCTTGAAGTCGAGGAGCAGCAGGGCTTCAAGGTGGGGCGAAAACAGCTGCGCGAACTCAAGGAGCAGGTTACCGACGAACTGCTGCCGCGCGCGTTCACCATTCGCCGCGATACCCGCGTGTGGATCGATACGGCGAACGGCTGGCTCGTCATCGATGCGGCGGCACAGGCTCTTGCCGACGACGTTCGCGGCCTGCTTGTCAAATCGATCGATCAGTTGCCGCTCGCCGGCGTTCATGTGGCGCTTTCGCCGGTCGCCGCGATGACGGATTGGCTGCTGTCCGGCGAGGCGCCGGGCGGATTCACCGTGGACCAGGACGCCGAGTTGCGCTCGAGCGGCGAAGGCGGCGCCACGGTGCGATACGTCGGCCACGCGCTGGAAGCGAACGACATGCGCCGGCACATCGAGGCCGGCAAACAATGCATGCGCCTCGCGATGACCTGGGATGACCGGGTCTCCTTCGTGCTGACTCCGTCGCTGACGATCAAGCGTGTCACGCCGCTCGACGTGATCAAGGAGGCGACGGATCCCACCGCGCAGAACGACGATGAACGCTTCGACTCGGATGTCACGCTGATGACGGGTGAATTGGGGCGGATGTTGACCAATCTTGTCGATATCCTGGGTGGCGATCAGCACGACTCGATTCATCAGGCGGCAGCAGCCTGAACTCCGTCGGTTGTCGAGGATCATCGCCCCGCGACGGCGAGGCTTCGCGCTGACGCGACATTTCGAGGAGGACCGTCGCCGCCCTGGCGGCGGGTCGCGACTGGGCGCTCGCGACCCTTCTCGGCCACTCGTCGACGCACTTAACCAACGACAGCTGCCCGTGTTCGAGCGGACGTCCGATCGTCAAGAGAATCAGTTCTTTCGACGGAAGTCACTCGAGGCTCGGCTCGGTCTGGACGCCAGGGGTTGCCAGTCAGCGCGAAGCGCCGAACAATTGAATCACGAGGCCACGCAGCCAGCGATTCCCCGCCTCGTGGTGATATCGCGCATGCCAATGCTGCCGTACGGCAAACCCCTCGACCGGGATCGGACATGCATGAACTGCGAGGTCACTGGCCTGAGCCAGCGTCTCGCCGATATGACGGGGCAGCGTCGTGATCAGGTCGGTGCTCTGGATGATCGCGCCCAAACCCAGAAAGCCCGGCAACTCCAGCACCACGTCACGCTCGATGCGCTCCTGCCGCAGCGCTTGTTCAAGGAGCTGGGCCCCCGTTCCCGCCGTAATGGCGACATGGCCCTCTGAACGATACTGCTTCCCCCCTAGACGGCCGCGAATCCGCGGATGATGCCGATTGGCCAGACATACCCAGTCCTGGTCGTACAGCTTCTGCTGATAAATTCCGCCGCCGAGCCACGGTACATAACCTATCGCGAGATCGGCTTCGCCCGATTCGAGCGCGCGCTCCGTGTTGCCGTCGATCCGCGCGGCTTCCAACCGTACGGCGGGCGCCTGCGCGCGGACATGGGCCAGTAGCTGCGGAAGCAGCGTGATGTGGCTCGCGTCGGTCATGCAGATGCGAAACCGCCGCTGAGCCGTTGCCGGATCGAACGCGATCTCCCATGCGGTGAACCGCCGCAGCGATTCGAGGATTTCCCGGCACGGCCCGATCAGCGCATCGGCCTGCGGCGTCGGCGCCATGCCGCCGGGCGTTCGAACGAACAATGGATCGTGCAGGTATTCCCGCAAGTGTCCCAGCCAGATGCTGACCGTCGGCTGGCTCTGCCCGAGCTGTTCGGCCACGCGCGTGACGCTGCGGATGTCGTACAGCAGGTCGAAGAGCTGAAGCAGCTTCAAGTCGGGCAGATCGGGCGGAGTCATGGCGTTATTGTCGAATGCAATGACGTTATTGTATTCATTGAATTGCCAGCATGAGCGGCAAATCCTATCGTGCAGCTACACCTCCAGGAGAAGCCATTGAAGATTGCGATTCTGGGTGCCGGCGCGCTGGGCTGCGCGATTGGCGCCACGCTCACCGAAGGCGGCCACGAGACCTGGCTGATCGACCGCTCGGCGGCACATGTCGACGCGATGCGCCGCGATGGTCTTCAGGTCGACGATGCTGGCGGATCCCGGCATGTCCGTGTCCACGCGACAACGCAAGCCGCCGAAGTCGGCGTCGCCGATCTGGTGATCGTGCTGGTGAAATCGTTCCACACCGATGCGGCGATGCGCGGTGCGCCGGAGCTGGTCGGGCCCAATACGCTGGTGCTGTCGCTACAAAACGGCCTCGGACATGAGGACATCCTTGCCGATGTAGTTGGCCGCGAGCGTGTACTCGCGGGCAAGACCTATGTCGGCGGGGTGCTCCGCGGCGCCGGGCACATCGAGTCCGGCGTGCTCGGCAAGTTCACCTATATCGGCGAACTCGACGGACGCATCACACCCCGCGTGCAAGCGATCGCTGACGCATTCAACACCGCCGGGCTCGGCACGACGGCCAGCGACAACATCATCGGCACGATGTGGGACAAGCTGCTGGTCAACGTCGCGACGGGCGCACTCACCGGCGTCACCGGGCTGACCTACGGACAGCTTTACGACGAACCCGTGCTGAAGGCCACATCGCTCGCGGCCGTGGCCGAGGCGATCGCGGCCGCGCAGGCAGCCGGCGTCAAGCTGTCGATGACGGATCCCGAGCAGGCCTGGACGCTGGCCGCCGAGGGGCTACCCACGGCGTTCAAGACCTCGATGCTGCAAAGCCTGGAGAAGGGCTCGATCACCGAGATCGACTACATCAACGGGTCAGTCGTGCGCTGGGGCCAACGGTACGGCGTGCCGACACCGGTCAACGCCACGCTCGTCGCCTGCATCAAGGGAATCGAACGCGCGATGGCCGACCGCCAGCACAGCGAGGCAGCCCAATGAACGCCCCCAAAGCCTATCTGGAGCATGTCGCCATCTGGGTGAAGGACATCCGGTGGCATATCCGTTTTTTCGAAGACGTTTTCGGCATGAGCATGCGAGAAGTTGACGGCACGCTCGACGCGCCGCGGCAGTACTGGACCCTCGGCGGCCTGCAGTTCATCCACGCCCCGGAATATGACGGCCCCGAAGGCCGGCTCGCCCACCTCGGCGTGATGTGCGAAGACATGGAGGCTGCGCTGGCCTCGGCACGGAGATTCGGCGTGACCGAAATGCCGCAGGGGCGCAACTGGCTTCGCCTGCCGGACGGCCTCGCCGTCGAGTTCATCCAGGCCAGGCCCGCCTCCTGCGTCGCGCAGGCTCTGGCGATCGACCCACGCGCTGAGGCATGAAGATGACGATCATCGAAAAATACTGGGACGATGCGCGCGAAGGCGACGAATGCGTCAGCCCGCAATACACGGTGACCAAGGCGCGCATCCTCGCGTACGCCGATCTCACCGGCGACCGCACGCCGGTGCACGTGGACGAGGACTACGCAAACGCCAGCCACTTCGGCTGCCTCGTCGCGCACGGCCTGTTCGGGCTGTCGATCGCGGACGGCCTCAAGACGCAGAGCGACTACCGCTTCCTGCCCGGCATGTCGCTGGGCTGGAGCTGGGATTTCCTGCTGCCGATCAAGGTTAACGATGTGCTGCACGTGAAGTTTCGAGTCGGCTCCATGCGAACCAGCAAGAGTCGCCCGGGCTGGGGCATTGTCGTGCTGCCTTCCGAGTTGATCAATCAGGATGACAAAGTGGTTCAACGCGGCGAGCACCGCCTGATGGTGCCGCGCCGGCCGGGAGCGTTCTGATGCAGGCCCGTCCTCTCGAAGGTATTCGCGTCGTCGACTACAGCCACTTTCTTGCCGGCCCCTACGTGGGGCGATGCCTGGCGGCGCTCGGCGCCGAAGTCATCAAGGTCGAGCGCCCGGGCAGTGGCGACGCCGGGCGCCAGCACGCCACCGTGCTCGACGACCAGCAAAGCGGCTATTTCCTGCAGCTCAACATGGGCAAGCGCGGCGTGAGCGTCAACATGAAGGACCCGCGCGGCAAGGCATTCATGCAGCGCCTGTGCGACTCGGCGGACGTGTTCGTCGAGAACTACCGGCCCGGTGCGCTGGACAAGTTGGGGCTCGGCTACGCTGCGTTGTCGGCACGCAATCCGGGCCTGGTGTACTGCTCGATTTCTGCTTATGGCCACACGGGACCGGACGCGCATCGTGCCGGCTTCGGACTGATTGCCGAAGCCAAAAGCGGGATCATGCAGATGGTCGGCACGCCAGGCGAGCGCCCTCCGTTGCTGCGCATTTCGCTGGGCGACATGTACACCGGTATTCACGCGGTAGCCGCAATCAACGCCGCATTGCTGGGACGCGCGAAGAGCGGATGCGGTCAGCACATCGACATGGCGCTGTACGACACGCTGGTGTCGATGCATGAGTACGCGGTGCAGTGCTACACGCTGCAAGGCGCGCTGCCCGAGCAGACGGGGCACGACATGCCGACCTCGACGCTCTATGGCGTGTTCCGCGCCGCGGACGGCGATCTCGTGATCGCGGCGCAGGTGGACGATTCGTGGAAACGCTTCGCAGCATTGATCGAATCGCATGGCGGCCCGGCGGGCTTTGGTGCCGACACGCGATTCCACGACAGCGTGGGGCGCAACGCGCATCGGTCGAACATCCTGTCGGTCGTCGAACCCTGGGTGGCCGCGCGCTCCGTCGCGTCGATCCTGGCATTGCTGGACGGCATCGACGTCCCCTGCGCCAAGGTGCAACGCATCGACGAGGTACTGGACGACCCGCAGATCCACGCACGGGGCATGGTGGTCGAGCAGCAGCATCCGCGCTACGGCACGCTGCGCCTGCCCAACCTGCCGTTCCGCTTCTCCGATTGCGATACGACGATTCGCGACGTCGCGCCCGACCTCGGGCAGCACAACGCCGAGGTGGCGCGCTCGCTGGGCTTCGACCCGGCCGAGATTGACGCGATGCAGACCGATGGCGTCCTTTATTCCAAATGAGCCCACGATGACTGACCATTACGCGGTGATCGGCAACCCGATCGGACACACGAAATCTCCGCTGATCCATGGTCTCTTTGCCGAAGAGACGCAGCAGGATTTGCGCTATACGGCCATCGAGGGGCCGGTCGAGCCGCAGGAGGCCTTTGCCGAGGTGGTGCGGGCGTTCGCGGCCGCGGGCGGCAAGGGCCTGAACGTGACCGCGCCCTTCAAGCTCAAGGCCTTCGCGATGGCGGACGAACGCAGCGAGCGCGCAACGTTGGCCGGCGCCGCCAATGCGCTCAAATTCGAAGATGGGCGCGTTCTGGCCGACAACTTCGATGGCATCGGGCTGGTCCGCGATATCGAGGTCAACCTTGGCCTGTCGCTGACCGGTAAGCGCGTGCTGATGCTCGGCGCCGGTGGCGCAGCGCGCGGCGCATTGCTGCCGTTCCTGGAGGCGTGCCCGGCTGAAATGGTCATCGCAAACCGCGACCTGGCCAAAGGACAGGCGCTGGCGGCCCAGGTCGCCGGGCGTGGTGCGCTCGTCGCCTGCGGCTATGCCGATCTCGAACGCATGGGACGCTTCGACCTGGTGGTCAATGCCACGTCAGCGAGCCTGACCGGCGACCTGCCGCCCGTCCCGCCCGGCGTTTTCAGCCCGAAGGGTACGGCCTACGAGCTTGCCTACGGCAAGCGATTGACACCGTTCCTGCGGCTTGCGAGCAATGCAGGCGTACTCGGCGTGGCGGACGGTGTGGGCATGCTGGTCGAACAGGCAGCCGAAGCCTTCGCCTGGTGGCGCGGCGTGCGCCCCCTAACCAGCGCAGTGATCGACCAGCTCACTATCCCCCTCGACTGAACGCACGGACCGAGGCAAGAATGAAGAAGATCCTGATGTTGTATGGCATCAATCACAACATGCTCGGCAAGCGCGATCCCGTGCAGTATGGAACGATCACGCTGGCGTAGATCGACGCCCGGCTGCAAACGCTGGGCGCGGAGCTGAGTGTGCAGGTGGAATCGTTTCAGACGAATTGCGAAGCTTGCGGCTTGGGGATTCAGCGTTATCTTCTCGCACCGCGCGCAGCCGCCGCGGAGATCAATGGCGAATGAGTCTCGTGCCGTGACCGGCAGCCTTGCTGCTTTTGCCGTACCTGTTGGCGGAAACGGATGACTGCTCTCAGGTGTGGGGCGCGTCGCCCGGGCAAGCATCCACGCACATGCCCGAACGACCGAATGTGGCCGAACGCGGCAGTACGAGTTCGGCCCGGCAGTGAGGTATTCGCACGATAACGGAACTTCCGTAGCCGCCCCGCTGGACCCTATGCGGAAGAAGATTTCGGCAAGATGTGCAGCTACGGTCAACGCAAATGCGTTGTCAGCAGATGGCCGTCGTGAGGCGGTCGCTGCTCTTCAATCTGTCGCGCCAGCGTCACGCTTGACGCGGTGTTTCGACGGGGGGTGTGCCGTCATGAAACAGCGTTTTCAGCTGTGAACGCAGTTCCGGCGAATCGGCATGCTTGTGAACCGTGACCGCATGCTGGACGGCCGCCTCAAGCAACTCGTCTTCGGAATCCGCGGATAGCGCAACGGAACAATTCATTTCGCTCGGGAATTCCCGGCAATCGATGTATTTGCGCGACATGATGCCTTCCTCATACGACAGTAGTCATGGGTCTTGCGTGAATGACCGCGCGGGATGCCCCGCGAAGTACATCGGGGACGATTGCGCCTCCTTATCGCGGACGAAATGATTTTGAAAGTATAGGTCGCGCGCAATGAATTCACGATAACGCATCGAAATTCATAGCGTTCCGCGTGCGTCGCCCGCACGACGTGCCGAAGATGTCGCCTGCGGTCAAGAATGAAACAGGGATGTAATTAACGGCCGACTACATGACTGCCGAAATCCGCACGCGAAGGCCCATTATCTGGGCGGACCGTTCTACTCTGATACCCGCCCTTGGGAATATGATGAATCGATCCGCAGCAACGAGGCGAGAGTACGTGAAATCTTGGGAGATCGATTTCGTCCGGCAGCCCTGGCTGCGGGGCATGATTGCACGGTCTGTTCTGTCAGTTGGCCGGAGCCGGCTTGCCGGCGCTTCCCCGATGCATTTACCGTAGCACGTGGCGAAAATCTCTAGAACCGCGACTGGGACGAACCATGGATCAAAGCGGAGACTTTATCGTGCGCACCATGTCGACCGGCGAGGTGGCCCTGTCGGTCGAATGGGCTGCTGCAGAAGGGTGGAACCCCGGCCGGCATGACCCGCATTGTTTCAGGGAGGCGGACCCGGCCGGTTTCTTCGTCGGCGTTTGGCACGGCGAGCCGGTCGCGTGCCTCGCCGCCGTCGCCTACGACGAACGCTTTGGCTTCATCGGTCTCTACATCGTGAAACCCGGGTTTCGCGGCAAAGGCTTCGGCATGCGAATCTGGCAGCACGGCATGCGCTATCTCGGAGACCGCAACGTCGGTCTCGATGGCGTCGTCGCCCAGCAGGCGAACTACAGGAAGTCCGGGTTCCGGCTCGCGTACCGCAACATCCGCTATCAGGGGCGCGTGGAAGGCATCGGGTGCGCGCATGTAGCCGCAGCGGCCGATGTGCCGTTCGAGCAGTTGCTTGCCTACGATCGCCAGTGTTTTCCTGCGGCGCGCGAGCGTTTCGTCTCCGCCTGGATCGCGCAGCCGGATGCCGTTGCGCTCGCTACAGTCGACGCTGGCCGTGTCGTCGGATACGGTGTCGTGCGCCGCTGCAAGGCGGGGTGCAAGATCGGCCCGCTCTTCGCCGATGGCGCAGGCGTCGCCACCGGGCTGTTTCGCGCGCTGGCGGCGAGCATGCCCGGCGAGGTCATCGTGCTCGACGTGCCGGAAACGAATCCTGCGGCCGTCGCGCTGGCGGAACGGCACGGCATGACGAGCGTTTTCGAAACCGCGCGGATGTATACGAAAGACGCGCCCGCGATCGCGATCGATCGCGTGTTTGGGGTGACGTCGTTTGAGCTGGGGTGATGGGACCAGACGGGGCTGAGCGTTACCGGTCGGCTTCGCGGTGCTTGTGCATTCGAGCAGAACCAAAAAACAAGGCCGGCGGGCAGGGTGCCCGTCGGTTTTTTTTGCATGCACGCGCGCTGCGTTCGCGTTACTTCACCGCGAGCGCCGTCGCCACGCTTTTATCGATCCACGCGTGGTCGGCCACGCTCAGTTTCTGCGGAATCAGCTTCGCCGCGTAGAACGCATCGGCCACACCTTGCTGGGCCGCGACGATCCGGTCGTCGAGCGGCACCGCGCCGAACGGTACGCGCTTGATCCATGTCTCGACGAGCGGTTGCGGCAGGCCGACCTTCGGCGCGATCAGCGCGGCCGTGTCGGCCGGATGCCCGTTGACCCACTGGCCCGTCTCGCGCGCCTGCTTCAGGATCGCGCCGACCACGTCGGCATGCTGCTGCGCGAAGTTCCGCGTCGCCTCGTAGAAGTTGTTGGTGGCCGCGAGCCCCGTGTAATCGGACAGCGTGCGCACCTTCAGCGCGTTCTGCGCGGCCGCGTAGTACGGATCCCAGACGGCCCACGCATCGACGTTGCCGCTCTCGAATGCGGCGCGCGCGTCGGCCGGCGCGAGATACACGGGGCGGATTTCGTCGTAACGCACACCAGTCTTCTTCAGCGCTTCGAGCAGCAGGTAGTTCGCGCTCGAGCCTTTCTGCAGCGCGACCTTCTTACCGCGCAGGCCGGCGACCGAACGGATCGGCGAATCGGCCTTCACGAACACGGCTTCGTTGTGCGGCGCCGGCGGTTCCGCGCCGACATAGACGAACTGCACGCCGGCCGCCTGTGCGAACACGGGTGGCGGCGCGCCCGTATAGCCGAAGTCGATGCTGTTCGCGTTCAGCGCTTCGAGCAGTTGCGGGCCGGCCGGGAATTCGAACCACTGGACGCCATAGCCGAGCGGCTTGAGCCGCGCTTCGAGCGAGCCTTGCGCCTTGATGACCGACAGCAGGCCGGCTTTTTGATAGCCGATGCGCACGATCTTGTCGGCGCCGCCCTGCGCGAAGGCCGACGCGGCGGACAGCGCGACGAGCGTGACGGCGGCGGTGCGGGTGATCCAGCGGGTAAAACGAATCATCGAACGGACTCCATGCGAAACGTCTTCGGGCGAGCGGCCGGTGCCGCTCGGTTGGAAGAATCGTCGCATGGGCGATCGCGCCCGCAAACGAAGCATTGCGGATATGAATATGACGGCGGCGGCCCTATGCTTTGTCGCCGTCGCCTTGCGTATCGGGCGCGCCGGACTGCCGCGCGGCCTCGTCGCTGAGCTTCTTGTCGAGGATCGTCGCGACGCGGCCGCCGAGATACGCGCTCGCCGCGGTTTCGAGCGCGCGGTTCGTCTCGCCTTCGACGAACACGGCCGCGAGCGGGCGCAGGCGCCAGATCGCGTCGACCAGTTCGGGCACGTCGGTGGCCGGCGGCAGCGTGCCGGCGTCGTAGCGGTCGAGCCGCTTCACGACGAGATCGACGAGCAGCCGCGCGATCGCGTCGAAATGCGGCCGCGCGAGGCTGATCACGTCGAGCAGCTCGCGCGGCGGAATGCCTTCCTTCGTCATCGCGGCCGCCGCCTCGAGCAGCGCGGGGCTCTTCGCGACGAACGACAGGCCGCGCCGTTCGAGCAGCCCGAGCTCGGTCACGCGTGACAGCTGCGTGGTCGCCTGCGCGCCGAACATCTGCGCGAGCGCGGCGAGCGAATAGGTTTTCGGCAGTTCATGCGACCAGCGGCCGCCGATCGCGTTTTCGAGGCCGAGGATCGAGCGCAGGTCGTGGCCTTCGTCGATCGCCTTGATCAGGTCCTGGATGTTCGACAGCGTGTAGCCGCGCGCGAGCAGGTGGTTGATCAGCTTCAGGCGCGCGACGTGCGTATCGTCGTAGATGCCGACGCGCCCGCGTTTCTCGGGCGGCGCGAGCAACCCGCGATCCTGGTACGCGCGGACGTTGCGCACGGTCGTGTCGGACACGCGTGCAAGCTCGTCGACCGTGTACTCGTTGCGGGAATCCGCCGCGGCCTCGTCGGGGGTGGAATGAGTCTGTTTTGACATGCGGCCATTCTAGCGCGACGCGGCAGGCTCGGGCGAGGCGGGGAGCGTGCGCGCGCCGTCGCCGAGCGGGCGTTGCAGCAGCGCCGTGTCGATC
This sequence comes from Burkholderia pyrrocinia, assembly GCF_003330765.1. Classification (NCBI taxonomy): domain Bacteria; kingdom Pseudomonadati; phylum Pseudomonadota; class Betaproteobacteria; order Burkholderiales; family Burkholderiaceae; genus Burkholderia; species Burkholderia pyrrocinia. Next base: position 1,069,597 of record NZ_CP024903.1, read on the forward strand.
CAGCGGCCGTGCTTGAAACCGACCGCCTTCAGCATGCCGGCCGGCTCGAAGCCGAACGCGCGATGCAGCGATGTCGAGCCGCCCGTGCCGCCATCGGCGATTACCGCGATCATCTGCCGCCACGGGCCGGCTTCGCAACGTGCGATCAAAGCCGCGAGCAGCGCGCGGCCGATCCCACGACCGCGCCACGCGTCGTCGATGTATATCGAATCTTCGATCGTGAAGCGGTATGCGCTGCGCGTGCGGTATGGCGTCGCGTATGCATAGCCGGCCACGCGGCCGTCGCATTCGGCGACGAGATACGGCAGCCCGTGGCGCAACACCGCGTCGCGGCGCGCGCGCAGTTCGGCGACGTCGGGTGGCGTTTCCTCGAACGATGCGACGCTGTGGTGCACGTGGTGCGCATAGATCGCGTGGATCGCATCGAGGTCGGCATCGGTCGCGTCGCGAACGACGCAGGCGGGGGTAGTGGGCATGGCGGCGGGCCTGGCGCAATCAAATCGCTACTATGCCGTCCGCCGGACCGCGTGGCAAAGCCGTTTGCGGTTTCGGCCGCTTACAGTCGGCCGTCCGCCGCGTGAACGGCTTCGGCGATCGCATCGGCGACGCGCTGCACGCGCGGCGACCGGCGCACATCCGGGTGGACGACGAGCCAGATCTCGCGCTCGATGTCGCAATGCGGCGCGGCCGTCAGCTCGACGAGCGGCGCACCGGCGTGCGCCGCCGGATCGTCGACGAGAAACCTCGGCAGCAGTGCGACGCCGGCCCCCGCCGCGCACGCGCGATGCTGCGCGGCCAGGTCGTTGGTGATGAACGCGAAACGGCGCCCGGCCGCGAAGCGTTCGAGCCACTGCTGCTGCGGCGTTTGCGCGAGCGCGTCGTCGTAACCGACGAACGGCCAGGTGTCGGGCGGCGCGTCCGCCCATTCGGGCGACGCGCACAGCGCGAAGCGCATCGTGCCGAGCCGGCGCGCGGCGAGCCCCGGCTCGCTCGGCCGCGACAGCCGCACCGCGAGATCGGCTTCGCGCGCGTACAGGTTCGCCGCATGCATCTCGCCCATCAGGTCGATCCGCAGCGCCGGCCAGGCACGCTGCGCGCGGGCGAGCCGTGGCGCGAGGAAATGGCTGGCGAACACCGGCGACGCCGACACGCGCACCACGCCGTCGAGCGCTGCCGCGCCCTGGGCGGCGCGCGCGAATGCATGCGCGTCGGTTTCGAGGCGCGCGGCGTGCTCGGCGAGGTGCAGCCCTTCGTCGGTCGGCGGCCAGCCGCGCGGCAGCCGGTCGAACAGCCGGATCCCGAGCGCGGACTCCAGCGCGTCGATGCGCCGCGCGACCGTCGAATGCTGAACCTGCAGCGCCCGGGCGGCGGCCGACAGGCTGCCGCCGCGCATCACCGCGAGGAAAGTGCGGATGTCGTCCCAGCTCATCGGCAGCGCGGACGCGGGAACAGAATCTAGATCGGTCGAATTTTGCACAGTGGATGGGCGATTAACGTGAATTCCGTTCGATTATGCACGATGGGATGATCGTGTCACTTCATTCGATTGCGAGGAACGTCATGACCCAAACTGCCACTGCCGTCCGGATCGGGATCGACCGCTACGGCGATGCCGGCGTGCTGCGCCGCGTCGATGCGCCTGTGGCGCCGCCCGACGCCGGCGAGGTGCGGATTCGCCAGACCGCCGTTGGCGTGAATTTCGTCGATATCTATTTCAGGACGGGCGCACATGCATTGCCCGCGCTGCCGGACGCGCTCGGCGTCGAGGCGGCCGGCGTGATCGATGCGGTCGGGCCTGGCGTGACGGATCTCGTGCCGGGCCAGCGTGTCGCGTATGCGGGCATGCCGACCGGCAGCTACGCGAACCTGCGCACGATGCCGGCCGAGCGCGTGCTGCCGATACCCGACGGCCTGAGCGACGCCGCGGCCGCCGCCGGGCTGCTGAAAGGGATTACCGTCTACATGCTGCTGCATCGCGTCCGGCAGGTCGGCGCCGGCGACACGGTGCTCGTGCATGCGGCGGCCGGTGGCGTCGGGCTGCTGGCGACGCAGTGGGCGCGCGCGCTCGGCGCGCGGGTGATCGGCACGGTCGGTTCGGCTGCGAAAGCCGCGCTCGTGCGCACGCATGGCGCCGAGGCGGTCGTCGATTATCGCGAGGCGGATTTTGTTGCGGCCGCGCGCGCATTCGGCGGCGGCGCAGGTGTCGATTACGCGATCGACGGGATCGGCGGCGACGTGCTGACGCGTACGCTTGGCGCGATCCGTCCGTTCGGGATGGTCGCGAGCATCGGACAGGTTGCCGCGATCGGCGCGCGGCAGACCATCGACCTCGACGAACTGGGGCCGGCCCGTTCGATCGCGCTTGCGCGGCCGAGTGTGCTCGGCTTCATCGCGCGCGACGTGGCCGGGTATCGGGAAGCCGCGCGCGCGACGCTCGAGCGGCTGGCGGGCGGGATGCACGTCGAGATCGGCGCGCGGCTGCCGCTCGAACAGGCAGCCGACGCGCACCGGTTGCTGGAGTCGCGCGCGACGACGGGCGCGGTCGTGCTGGTGCCGTAACGGCGCGCGGTTACGGACCGCGATGCGGCCTGGCGGTCGCATCGCGGTGCTGTCGCGGCCCGGCTCGCCGGCCGGTCAGTTGTGCTTGCGCAGCGGCGCATCCTCGACGAACCACGCGAGCACGAACGCGATCGCGATCACCGTCGCCGCCGCGAGATACACGACGTGCAGCGAGCCGGCGAACGCATGCAGGTACGCATCGCGCACGGCATCCGGCAACTGGTGCACGGTGGCCGGGCCGAGCGCGGGCGGCAACTCCGTGCCGGCCGGCATGGCTTGCAGCATCCGCGACTGCAGCCCGTGCGAGAACAGCGCGCCGAACGCGGCGACGCCGAGCGAGCCGCCGATCGAGCGGAACAGTGTCGCGCCCGACGTCGCGACGCCCATGTGGCGGAATTCGACCGTGTTCTGCACGGCGAGCGTGAGCACGGGCATCACCATGCCGAGCCCGATGCCGAGCAGCGCCATGTACGCGTACATCGTGTGCAGGGGCGTATCGAGCGTCAGCGTCGACAGCAGCGCCATCGCGACGCCGCCGATCAACGTCCCCGCGATCGGGAACATCCGGTACGAGCCGAGCCGCGAGATCAGCCGGCCGCTGACGACCGACGTCACGAGCATCCCGCCCATCATCGGCAGCAACTGCATCCCGGCCTGCGACGGCGTCGAGCCCTTTACGACCTGCAGGTAGAGCGGGATGAACGTGACCGAGCCGAACAACGCGACGCCGACGACGAAGCCGATCAGGCTGACCAGCACGAAGGTGCGATGGCGAAACAGTTCGAGCGGCATGATCGGCTCGGCCGCGAGCCGTTCTTCATAAATGAAGCCGCCGATCGCGACGAGGCCGAGCACGAGCGTCATCCACAGCTGCGGCGACGACCACGGCAGCAGCGAGCCGCCTTCGCTCGTGAACAGGATCACGCAGGTGAGGGCGGTCGCGAGGAACGCGGCGCCCATGTAGTCGATCCGGTGCTTCACGTGCGCGGTGTGCGGCCGGAACGCGATGCCGATCACCGCGAGCGCGAGAAAGCCGAGCGGCAGGTTGATCGTGAAGATCCAGCGCCACGACAGATGCTCGACCAGAAAGCCGCCGAGCAGCGGGCCGATGATCGTCGCGAGGCCGTAGACGCCGCCGAACATCCCCTGGTAGCGCGCACGGCGATCGGGCGGGACCAGATCGCCGATCGCGGCCATCGTGACGACCATCAGGCCGCCGCCGCCGAGCCCCTGCAGCGCGCGCAGCACGATCAACTGGGTCATGTCCTGCGCGACGCCGCACAGCGCGGAGCCGGCAAGGAACAGCACGATTGCGGCCTGCAGCACGATCTTGCGCCCGTACAGGTCGCCGAGCTTGCCGTACAGCGGCAGCACGACGGTGGACGACAGCAGGTACGCGGTGACGACCCACGACAACTGGTCGAGCCCGCCGAGCTCGCCGACGATGGTCGGCAGCGCGGTCGACACGATCGTCTGGTCGAGCGCGGACAGCAGCATGACGAGCAGCAGCGCGGCGACGATCAGCCCGGTCGGCGCGTCGCGGCGGACCGCTTCGGCGGCCGGCGGAATAAGGAGGGTGTCGGTTGTCATCGAGATATCTGCCATGGCAGGGAATTGAGTCGAAATATAGCCATAGATGGTTGACCAGTCAATTTCTGCCCAGCCTCGATATGTTGCAACCGTAACAGGAGATTGCCGGCGCGAAAAATTGACCGGGATCAGACTGAAAGCGGGGACGGACTCAAGTTTTCTGCAGGCAAACCGTAATCCAGAGTGCTGCGGACCGATTGCCGCGGCACTTTTTATCGCTCACGTGCCGTCATGAACCTGAACGCCCTGTTTTCCCGTTTCTCGATCCGTACGCGGATCTTCTCCACGCTCGGTCTCGTCGCCGTGCTGCTCGTCGTGTCGGGCCTGATCGGCCTCGCCGGCATGCAGAGCTCGAACCGCGCGCTCGACGAGGCCTATACGCAGCAACTGGCTGCGAAAACCGCGCTTGCCGCGGCGAGCCTGAACCTGACGATCGTGCGCACGACGCTCGACCGCGCGCTGCTGCATCCGGAAGCGCCGGAAGTGCCCGATCTCGTCAAGAAGGCCGAGAACTATCTCGCGAAGGCCGACACCGCGTGGCGCGGCTACGCGGCGATGCCGCACGACGGCGACGAGGGCCCGCTCGCGAGCCGCCTTGACGCCGCGCGCCAGGCGCTGATCGGGCAGGCGCTGAAGCCGCTGATCGATGCGATTCGCGACGGCCGGCGCGACGAGGCCGACCGCTTGTTGATGTCGGTCGCGCCGCCGCTGTCGGTCGCGCTCACGCAGGCGACCGATGCGCTCGATACGTACCAGGCGGCGCGCGGCAAGGACGTCTACGACACCGCGCAGACCTATTACGGCTGGATGCGCGCGGGCGCGATCGCGGGTATCGCGTTCGGCCTGGCCGCGTGTCTCGGCTGCGCGATCGGCCTGCACTTCGCGATCACGCAGCCCGTGAACCGGCTGCTGTCGCATTTCCGCCGCCTGTCGGACGGCGACCTGACGTCGGAAGTGCGCTGGTCGTCGCGCGACGAGATGGCCGAGCTGGTCAAGGGCGTGACGGGCATGCAGCGCAGCCTCGCGGATACCGTGCGCCAGGTCAGCCAGGGCTCCGAAGCGATCTCGACGGCGACGCACCAGATCGCGGCCGGCAACACCGACCTGTCGCAGCGCACCGAGGAACAGGCGTCCGCGCTGCAGGAGACGGCCGCGAGCATGGAGCAGCTGACGGCGACCGTGAAGCAGAACGCCGACCATGCGCTCGAGGCGCAAGCCTGCGCGGATAGCGCGAACGAGATCGCGACGCGCGGCGCGACGGTGGTCGGCGAGGTGATCGGCACGATGAACGAGATCGACCAGAGCTCGCAGAAGGTCGCCGACATCATCGGCACGATCGAGGGGATCGCGTTCCAGACCAACATTCTCGCGCTGAATGCGGCGGTCGAAGCCGCGCGTGCGGGCGAGCAGGGCCGCGGCTTCGCGGTGGTCGCGGGCGAGGTGCGCACGCTCGCGCAACGCTCGGCGTCCGCGGCGAAGGAAATCCGCACGTTGATCGGCGAATCGGTCGAGCGCGTCGCGAACGGCTCGCGGCTCGTCGGCGTGGCCGGCACGACGATGCAGGACATCCAGCAGGCGATCGGGCGCGTGACGGGCATCATGACGGAGATCGCGGCCGCATCGAACGAGCAGCGCGACGGGATCGAGCAGGTGAACCGCGCGGTGTCGCAAATGGATCAGGTGTCGCAGCAGAACGCGGCGCTCGTCGAGCAGGCTGCGGCTGCCGCCGCGTCGCTCGAGGAACAGGCCGACGGGTTGCGTCGCGCGGTGGGGGCGTTCCGGGTGGCTTGAGCGGGCGCGTCGCGAATGGTGGCGGGTTGGCAAGCGACTCGGCGTGATCGCCCAAGCGTTTCGCCTGCCATGTCACGCCGTCGGATGTTCAGACGTCGGGGTCCAGGCTGAGCCAGATCGCCTCGCACAGTACAGCGACTTCCGCGCCGCATGACGGCTCGAGGACGAACAACGCCTTTCGATCCGCGTCGAAATCGGCCAGATACCGATCGAGCAGGGACTCATCGACGCTCGCCGCTTCGAAATCCTCTCGGCTGTCCATCCACTTCAGCCAGTGGCATATCTCCGCCGCTGAAAATGGGTACGCAGCGGATATCAGAAGGCGTGACACAACGTTCTGTTCCGCAAAATCGATCACGCGCTGGGAGATGACACCGGTGAAGCGAAAGGTGCCGATTCCTCCGTCGATTCGACTGAACCGAAGCCGCAATTCCTGATCGGTCGGACGATGGTCGATCATGACGAGTTCGGCATCATGGAAGGTCGGCATGTTCTCGAACCCAATGACGTTTTGGTGATTCACGTTTTCCATAATGAAATTCCGGCTCATATTTTAAGGAAGAATAGATATTGGTACGCCCGGCCCTCGGCGCAATTTCCCGTGAAGTGGGTCGATCGCCCAGTTATGTGCGTGAGGAATACCTTGGCCGTGATCGTGGTCGAAATCGATATCGACTGCTGGTCGACCACCGTCGCCGTACAAACGCATCTGTCCGCTGCCTGGATTCGTGTACCAGGTTCCAGGTTTTCCAGTGTTCGGTGTTTTTGCAACCTCAAAAATGTCATCGCTCGGCGAGGCTTCCGAATATTCGAACGGCGGTGCGTCGCCGAGTAGCGTGGAAGTGAAGCGGTTGCCAGCCTGCGTGACTGCTCTTTCAGACCTCAAGCGCCCCACAACGACTTGCAGATAGCTGAGGAGTTCATCCGCGCTCACGTCGCTCGGCGTGGCCCAACTGCGAGCGGCGGTCGCGTCGCAAGGTGAGGGCGGCATGCTGACCGGTTTGACGCTTTCCAGATTGGAGAACGGCATGAACGACGGTCCGGCCGCCCTGGCCTTTCGGGGGGCCTGCGTGCCGGTTCCGCCGCTTCCGCCGGATTGCGTAGCGGTTCGCTCGATCGAAACGGAAACCCCTCCGCTTTGTATGACCGCGCGAAGTACCGCAACAGCAGCGCCGACGGCCGCGCCAGCCGTGCTATACGACGCGTGAAGCCAAGCCGCCGGATATGGTCCAGTGCTCTATGGGTTTCATTTCCGACACCCGCGGTCGGCCAGGCCCGCAGGAACTCGTCTGCATCTCGTCTCTGCCGCAACGTCAACGCACCTGGAGAAACGAGTCTGTTCAAGGTGGCCTGCCTGCCGAAACCTAATTCGATTTTCACTGCAGCCATCGGTCGATACCTTTCGAATGCCATGCGGAATGGCTCGGCATCGTAACGGCAGGCCGGAAGCGGATAAACCACCCGGTATTGCAGGAGCCGCGCGAAAGGCGGGTAGTTCAGGGGGCGAGGCGGAAAGAAATGTGCCCGATTGTGTCGACGAGCATCACGTTGGAGATTGTTCCCGTGTTGGACGATCCGCGCTGCCCCGTTAACCTGCCGCGAGTTGCGCGGCCGCGCGTGACGACGCGACGATCAGCAGCTTCATCGTCGCGCGCGTCGCGCCGACGAACAGCTTGCGCGCGGCGCGTGCGTCGAGCGTGTCGAAGTCGACCTCGGTGAGGATCACGCACGGCGCTGACTGGCCCTTGAAGCGGTAGATCGAATCGAGCAGCACGTCGCCTTCGCGATATTCGGGGTTGCCGAACAGGTCGTACTTGCCGGTGAAGCTCTTGATCCGGTGCGGGCCGAGCTGGTCGAGCGGCGCGAGCACCGAGCCTTCGCGGCCGCGATACGACAGCACCGCGATGTCCTGCTTGCGGAAGCCGAGCGACAGCGCGTGCGTGATCGCGCGCTTGGTCGCGTCGATGCAGGCGTCGGCCAGCGCGTCCCCCGACGCGCCTGCTTCCCCGTATGCCGACACCGACGGATCCGAACCGTCGAACGGGCTGCCCGAGCGCAGTTCGGCCGCGAGCGGCTCGACCCGGCCGACGACGTCGCGCACGAATTCGAGCAGGTCGCGCGGGCTGCGGTAGTTCGTGAGCGCCTTCAGCGCGACCCAGCCGGGCAGTGCAACGGGCTCGCGCATGTACAGGTTCTGCAGCGGATCTTCCAGCCACCACCATGCGCCGTCCGGCGCCAGCAGGCGTTCCAGTGCGGCTGCCCACGGTGCATGGAAATCCTGCCCTTCGTCGACGACCAGCACGTCGAAGCGCCAGCGCTCCGGGATCGGCGCTTCCGCGAAGCGTGCCTCGAGCCGCTCGAATTCGCCGGGCACCTGGAAGTCGGGCGTATAGCCGCCGTCGCGCGCGACCCAGTCGCACAACTGGTGGTAGTTCGCGATCTTCGCGCCGGGCGGCGCGATGCGCGCGATATAGTCGGCGAGCGGGCGGTTGAAGCACACGTAGAGCACGCGCTTGCCGGCCGCGACGGCATCGCGCATCGCCTGCACCGCGAGCTGCGTCTTGCCCGAGCCGGCGGTGCCGGTGACGCGCAGCCGGAACGGCGCGAATTCGAGCTGGCGCGCCCACGCGGCGAGCCCGCCCGACAGCCGCGTGACGAGCGTGCCGGCCTGCCCGACGAGCGCGCTCGTGTCGGGCGTGAGCGCCAGTTCGTCCGCGAGGAAATGGTGGAGCTTCGGTGCGTTCGGAAAGTGTTCGTCGTCCTCGGGCAGGATCTGCAGGATCACTTGCGCGAGCTGCGTCTTGCGCGACGCGTCGACGATGCGGTCGGCCGGGACGCCCGCGATCGATGCCTGGCGGATCGCGTAGTCGGGGCAGTACAGCAGCGCCTCGACGCCGTAGACGCCCGCGCCGAGCGCGGCCGTCAGGCGCCGGTGCAGCGTTTCCTGCGTGCGCGCGAGCTGGATCGGGACATTGCGCTCCTTTTGCAAGTAGACCTTCACGAGCCCCTTCGGTGTTTCGCGCAGGAAGCCGGCCTTTTGCTCGATCAGCAGCACGCGGCCGGCCGGGCTCACGACGACGAACGCGGCCTCGCCGAATACCGAGAAGGCTTGATCGGCGCGCGTCCAGTGCACGCCGTGATACACGGTGTAGTTGTCCGGCAGCGCGTGTTCGAGCGCGGCGAGCGTCTCGCGCTCGCGTTCGGCCGCGCCGGTCGCGGCGAGGCTTTTCCAGTCGTCGGGGATGAGGCGGGCCATGGAGTCGGGCGGCGGATGCCGGGGTGGGCGTGAACAGGTGCGGCTATTGTACTGAGGAACCTGTTCGCGCCCGCGGCATTGCGCGCCCGCTGGCCTTGAGGAAGACGAGCCGGGTCGGCGGAAATTACCCGCGTGCGAGCCGTTTCGCGAGATCGGCGCTGAGGATCGCCATGCGCGCGGGCTTTTCGTAGCAGACGACGTCGAACGCGCGGATCACTTCGCTGATGTCGGCTTCGCTCGCGCGGCCGGTGAGCAGGTCGCCCGTCAGCACGAAGATCGGCGCACCCGGGTTGTCGGACGTGCGCACGGCCTTGATCGCGGTGGCGGCCGTGCTGTCGTCGAACAGCCATTCGGTCAGGACCGCGTCGAAGGCCTGGCCCTGCAGCGCGTCGACGAACGGCGCGAGGCCGTCGAACGCGGCCGTCGCGAAACCCTGCCGTTCGAGATAGCGGCACAGCTCGGTTGCGCTGACGCGATCGGGGTCGATCACCGCGACGACGAGCTTGTCGCTCTCCGCGCGGCGCGGATAGATTTCGATCTTGTGCACGTCGTACGCGTTCTGGTACAGCACGCCGGTATGGCGCAGCACGCGCCAGCGGCCGTTCTGTTCGTACGCGACGAACTCGGGGCGCGCGCCGGCTTCGAGCGGCGCGCCGATCCATGCGGTGCACGGAATCTCGGCGACGCCCGCGTACAGTACGGCCTCCTGCGAATAGGCGCCGACCATGCCGGGGTCGAGCGTTTGCGCGCCGAACAGCTGGGCGGCGGGTTCGCCGTACGCTTCGGCGACTTTCTTGATTTGCGCGAGCGTCCAGGGACTGCTGCCGCGCAGTTTGCGGTGGCCTTGCGAGAAACTCAGGTCGAGGATGCGGCACAGCTCGGTGGTCTGCTGGCGCTTGCCGATGCCGTTGCGGGTCATCAGCTCGCGCACGCGCTCGGCGACCGCGAGGGAATCCGTGGTGATTGCTTCAGTGGTCATGCTACGGGAACGGATCGTGACGTTCAGAACGACGCCTTGCGGCAGTCTCGACGGACAGTCTTCATGACGTCCAATGGCGAGCCGACCGGCCACGCGCGGAAAAGATAACTTTACCGCAAAATGGTCGTCATTCCGTGTCGCGATCGGTGCGTTTGTGTGAAAGGTGTGTCACGACGTTACCGCGGCAGCCCGTATTCGGATGGATTAACGACCAACAGGAAGCAATGACGACAACCTATCCGCTGCACGATGCATTGACCCGCGCCGAAACGGCGTTCCCCGCCGAGGCCGATGTCGTGATCGCCGGCGCCGGCATCATGGGCTGCGCGGCCGCGTACTACCTGGGTTTGCGCGGCCTGAAGGCCGTCGTGCTCGACAAGTCGCGCATCGCCGGACAGCAGTCGACGCGCGCATGGGGCTTCGTGCGGCAGCAGGGCCGCGAAGCCGCCGAGGTGCCGCTGATGATGGCCGGCATGCGAATCTGGGAAGGGTTAGAGGAAACCCTCGGTTTCGATCTCGAATGGCGGCAGGGCGGCTGTCTCTATATTGCGGACAACGAAACGGACTGGTCGTCGTTCAACGCATGGCTCTCCGTCGCGCGCGAGCACGGGCTCGACACGCGTATGCTGACGCGCGCGCAGATCGACGAGCGCGTCAACGGCCTTTCGCCGCAGGCGCGCACGCTCGGCGGGCTGTATACCGCGACCGACGGGCAGGCCGAGCCGCGTCGCGTGGCCGCGGCGTTCGCCGCGCGTGCCGCCGAGGCCGGTGCGCGCTTCTTCGAAGGGGGCGGCGTGACGGCGATCGAGACGGCTGGCGGCGCGGTCGTCGGCGTTGCGACCGAGCGTGGCGCGATCCGCACGCGGCGCGTGATCTGCGCGGCCGGCGCGACCAGTTTCCGGCTGCTCGACGGCGTCGGCATCCGCCTGCCGCAGCAGGCCGTGCGCGGCACCTGCATGCGCACCAGTGTGGTGCCGCCGGTATCTGCGTCGACGCTCTGGGGGCACGGGCTCGGCATCCGGCAGCGCAAGAGCGGCGCGATCAATCTCGCCGACGACATGCAGGTCGACGTCGACCTGACGCTCGGCCACCTGCGCGGGTTGAGTCTCTTCTGGCCGGAATTCTGGTCGCAGCGCGACAAATTCCGGCTGCACCTGAATTCGGCCGCGTGGCGCGATGCGCTCGCGCGCATCAACGGTGCGGCCGGGCCGATCGAACCGCGCGATCCGCAGCCGCAGCCGAATCGCGCGCATGCGCCGCGCGCGCTCGCGAAGCTCAAGGCGATGTTCCCCGCGATGAAGGACGCGCAGATCGTCGAGGCGTGGGCTGGCCTGATCGACGTGCTGCCCGACGGCATTCCGGTGATCGATGCGCCGGGCACGCCGTCGGGGCTCGCGATCGCGACCGGGTTCTGCGGTCACGGTTTCGCGATGGGGCCGATCGTCGGCCGGCTGCTCGCCGAATGGATCGACACGGGCGCACCGTCGCTCGACCTGTCGGCGTTTCGCGCGCAGCGCTTCGTCGACGGGACGATGGTGCGGCCGCGCAGCATGCTGTGACGGATGAATCGATGCGATGACGTCGGGTTGATCGACGCCTTCCCATCGTAGAATCGAGCCCGCATCCTTCAGGAGATTCCCCGTTGGCAACGCCCTCCGCCCAGCGCCGCTCGTTGCGCTCCCGTCTGCGTCGTGCCCGCGATCCGTGGCAGGCGCCGCGTGCGCGTACGCTGTTCACGCGCCCCGCGGCGTCGCCGCGTCGCACGCTGCTGTTCCGCTTCGGCGCGGTCGTGCTGCTGTGCGTGCTCGCGTTCCTCGTGCTGTATCTCGATCGCGACGGCCTGCGCGATTCGACCAAGAGCACGCCGATGACCGTCGCCGATCTCGTGTACTTCACGATGGTCACGGTCGCGACGGTCGGCTACGGCGACATCGTGCCCGTCACCGCGCGGGCGCGCCTGCTCGATGCGTTCTTCATCGTGCCGATCCGCATCGTCATCTGGTTCATTTTCCTGGGCACGGCGTATCAGTTCGTGATCCAGCGCGTCGTCGAGGAATTCCGCATGAAACGCCTGCAAAAGCAATTGTCCGATCACATCGTCGTGTGCGGTTATGGCCTGTCGGGGTCGATCGCCGTGCGCGAGCTGCTCGAGAGCGGCGTCGATCCCGCGACGATCATCGTGATCGATTCGCAGCAGCAGGCGCTCGAGGCCGCGACGTCGCTCGGCGTGACGGGGCTGCTCGGCGATCCCGCGCACGAGGATCTGCTGCAGCAGGCGCAGGTGCGCGCGGCGAAGGCCGTGATCATCTCGGTGACCGACGATCCGACCGCGATCCTGCTGACGCTGTCGGTGCGCAGCATCGCGCCCGAAACGAAGATCGTCGTGCGGATCCAGGAGAACCTGTACCAGCGGCAACTGCGGCAGGCCGGCGCGGACGTGATCGTGTCGTCGACGAAGATCGGCGCGCTGCTGCTCGCGGATGCGGTGCATAGCCGCTATATCGTGCCGTTCGTGAACGACATGCTGTCGACGCGCGGCCGCGCGACGCTGATCGAGCGCGAGGCATTACCGCACGAGATCGGCTGCATGACGAACGTCGTGCCCGGCGCGATCGTGGTCGGGCTCGACCGGTGCGGGAAGATCCAGTCGTTTTATGAGGACCCGCCGTGCAGGATCGAGGCGGGCGATACGCTGGTCGTGATCCAGTCGGCGCGGATTCCGGATCCGGATGTTTGAGGGTGTTTTGTTTTTAAAAAATTAAATTACTCAATGTGTTGTGTGCGTGAGTATCGGATGAGTCGTCTTATTTTGTTCGTCGCGTAGGTATCCGGGAGCAACATCAACCCTTGTCGATCCTCTGACCTGCCTGTCTTCCTCGTTCACGGGTACTTGGCTCTTTCCTGGAATTCGAGAGGAGATCGAATTCCATTTTGACCTCGGCCAGTTCGCGTTTGACCTGCGCCAGCTCGGCCTCCATTTCCGTCAGTGGCTTCTCGTGCCGACCGACATCTTTCAGCTTGCCGGCCCTCGCCGCGCGCACCCGGTTTGCCAGCGTCTTGATTGGGATCGACAGCCGCCGCGACGCTTCCGACACCCCAACATCTTCAGTCAACGCCAGCTTGACCGCTTCGTCCACGAAGCTCCTTCGTATAGACCGCTCTTGGAATTCGATTCATGCATGCCTCCGTTTCTCGATTTTACGAAACGTTGGCTTCTTTTTTTCGACCGCCCTCGGTCGTTCATTGACGGCATTACTGTGGAATGCTCGCGGTTCAGGCGGTCGCCTACCGCGCGAATGTCTCGAATTCCGCCCACCTCCCTAGCAATCTCCCCTGAGGGAAACCCTTACCATGGGTGATATTTTGAGTTGTTGACATATGACGTCTCACCTAATACCTTGGCGTCTGAGCTGCCCGGCGCGGCTTGATTTTGGGCTCGCCAATCCACGCCAACTTGGCGTCGCGGAATGGCGGAACCGTCTCCGTCCGGCCTGTATGCGACGCGTCGATGAGCATTTGTCTGATCAAGTGTGTCGATGTGGCGGCGTTGGCCTCGTCAAACTCATAGAGGTGTCAAATGAAGATTTCGTTTTCCATAAAGCACATTGCGATGGCGGCGTCGTTGGCTGCAACCGGGCTGATGTTTAGCCAACTGGCCAGTGCTGCAGATGTCACGATCGGATTCGCCGCACCACTGACCGGAGCCTCGGCACATTACGGGGTCGACCTGAAGCGAGGCGTTGAGCTGGCGATCGATGACGCGAATGCGAAAAAGCTCGTGATCGGCGGTCAGCCTGTGCGCTTTGTCCTGGATGCGGAGGATGACCAAGGTGACCCGCGGATGGGGTCGCAAGTCGCGCAGAAACTGGTGGACTCCAAGGTCGCCGGCATCGTCGGGCATTTCAACTCGGGCACCAGCGTGCCTGCCTCGCGGATCTACTACAACGCCGGAATTCCGATGGTCTCGCCGACGGCGACCAATCCGACACTGACGTCGCAAGGCTTCAATACCGTGTTTCGCGTGACGAATTCGGACGCCCAGATGGGACAGCTTGCCGGCCATTCGGCCGTTGGGGCACTCAAGGGCAAAAGCATTGCGGTAATGGACGATCGCACCGCGTTCGGCCAGGGCATGGCCGACGAGTTCGTCAAGGGCGTGAAGGCTGCGGGCGGCAATGTCGTTGACCGCGAATTCACGACCGATAAGGCGGTGGATTTCCGCGCGCAGCTGACCCGGATTAAGTCGTTCAATCCGGACGTGGTCTTCTGGGCGGGGCTGGACCAGCAGGCCGGCATGGTGATGAAGCAGATGCGCCAGTTGGGCATCCGGGCGACGATGTTAGGTGGTGGCAGCTTCGAAAACGACACGTTCCTGAAAGTGGCGGGCGAGAGTGCCGAAGGTGCCATGTCCTGGGACTACGGTGTGCCGCTGACCAAGCTCAAGGCAGGCAAGGCATTCGACCAGAAAATGAAGGCCAAGTACAACGAGGGTGTCGTTGCCTATTCGCCGTCCGCGTATGACGCGACCTGGGTGCTGATTAATGCGATGCAGAAGGCGAATTCGACCGATCCCAAGGTCTATGCGCCGCTCATCAAATCGGTGTCGTTCGAAGGCGTGTCCGGAAACATCGCGTTCATGCCGAACGGTGACATGAAGGATCCCGCTGCGACGTTCTACAAGGTGATCGGCGGAAAGTGGGTGCCGCAAGCCATTGCGACCGGCGACAAGGTCGAACCGATCAAAAACTGACAGAATCGTTTCAGTAAGGGTAGCACTTCGATGCGACGGTCCGACGCGCGCTGACGCCGATTCTCACACGCGAGCAATTGGCCGCAATACAAACGAAACAGGGGTTTGGAAGAAAAAATGAGGAATCCATATTTAAGACTGGCGGCGATTTCCGCAGGCGTGCTCGCCTCGCATGCGTACGCGCAAAGCACGGTCACGCTGTACGGCATCGTCGATACGGGGTTGATGTACGTCCATAACAGCGGTGGGAAATCGACGCAACTGATGATGGCAAGCGGAACAGAATCGGGATCGCGCTGGGGGCTGAAGGGCAGCGAAGACCTTGGCGGCGGCCTGAAGGCGATTTTCCAGATCGAGAACGGATTCAGTTCGACATCGGGCAGCCTCGGTCAAGGCGGGCGCATGTTCGGTCGACAGGCCTACGTCGGGCTTTCCAGCGGTTGGGGTGCTGTGACGCTCGGCCGCCAGTACGATCCGCTCATCGATCTCGTGCAGCCAGTGCAGGGCGACAACTACCTCGGCGGGTTCTTTTCGTCGCCAGGCGATATCGACAACGCCGACAACAGCGTTCGCGTGAACAACGCCATCAAGTGGTCGAGCCCGAACTGGTCCGGCTTGCAGTTCGCCGCGATGTATTCGTTCGGGGGCGTCGCAGGTGCGGTCGGCTCTGGCCAGACATACAGCGGTGCGGCCGCGTATACCAACGGTCCGCTTGCGGTGGCTGCAGGCTTCCTGCACGTCGACAATGGCAACGGCTCGGTGGCGCAACGGGCGAAGACCTCGGCGGACTCGCTGTTCAACAGCAGTGTCAACGCAGCGTATGCTTCCGCGCGCTCCGTCAACATCGCGCGTGCGGCCGGCCGGTATACGCTTGGCGCATTCACGCTAGGCGGTTATTACAGTTACTCGCAATACAACCCGGATGCGTCATCGGCGTTCAGGCGTTCCGAGAAATACCACAACGGCTCGGTCTATGGGGTCTGGCAGGTCACGCCGGCGCTGTTGACCGAAGTCGGCTACAACTACCTGCGGTCGTTGGGCGATTCGTCGGCGAAATACCACCAGTTCAGCATCGGGGCCGACTACAACCTGAGCAAGCGCACGGACGTCTATACGGTTGCGTCATACGGGCATGCGACGGGCGAGAATGGCGCCGGCGCGGCACAGGCCGTGATCGGGTCGATGGACATCGATGCCGGCAAGCGTTCTCAAGCGATCGTGACGGTGGGGCTGCGTCACCGGTTCTGACACCGCGCTTCCAACGACGTCCTCCGGACGACATGAACGGCTCCCGGGCGAGTGGTCCGGGAGCCGCTTTTTCTTTATGCCGACTTCAGGGAAAGTATCCCGACATCCGTGCATTGGATGCCGCGGACGATCGGCGCCCGCGTGATGCATCCGCTCATGGTGGTCGTTCTCGCGCGTGTCTATACCTCGTCCGTACCGAATGAGGGCCCGCGAGTCTCTGGCTTACTCCGAGCGTGCGCTCGTCAAATGATGGTAGCGCTCGAGGCTTTCGTTGAGATGGCGTCGCATCGCGCGGCGGGCGCCGCTCTCATCCTGGTTCTCGATGGCTTCGAGGATGTCGCCGTGTTCTCTTTGAATGCGCTTAATGTACGTCTTGCGCTCTTTCAGATTCGCTTTCGCGTGCTTCAATCGCAGATCGCCGATGATTTCCTGGCCCAGCGACCGCAAGATCGACACGAAATGGGGGTTCTCCGAGCACGTTGCGACCGCCAGGTGGAATTCGAAGTCCGCGCGAGCGCATTCGGCGTCGTTGTCGATCGCGACGATCTCCATCCGTGCATAGACTTCCTTGAGCGCCTTCAGGTGCGGCTCCGATCGCCGGCGGGCCGCATAAGCAGCGCCTTCCGTTTCGACCCCGGTCCGCAGCTCGAGCACATGCATGGAGTTATTCAGCGTGGTCGAATCGATGAAATTCAGCTCCGATGCCTGATCGGTTTCATCGGCAACGAACACGCCAACGCCGTGGCGGGCGATCAGGCGGCGACCAAGCTTGAGCGACGCGACTGCTTCGCGAATGACGGTCCGGCTGACGCCGAATTCGGAACAAAGTTCGGGCTCGGTCGGCAATTTGGAGCCGCGAGGGTATTCCCCGCGGTCGATCTTGTCGTTCAGCGCCTGAATGACGAGTTCAGTCAGGCTGCGGCGCCGGCCAGAGCTGGCGGCATTCTTTAGGAGAGTTTCAGCGTCCAGAGACATTCCGTGTGCTCCACACAGGATAGGAAGGCTCTGCAATTGACGGATGCAGGCATACCGCGCCGGCGCCCGGTTGTCCTTGTGTGACCTGCGCCGTATGACATATTATGACTTTAGCATACTCGCAGGTGTCGCCGGCGCCCGCCCTGCCGACTCGGGCGAGGCGAGCGCCGGTTCTTTGACTTACGTCATGCGTAAATATAGCCGCCGCTGACGATCACGTTCTCGCCGGTCGCATAGGTGTTGCGGCTGCTTGCCATCATCACCACCCACTGCGCGATTTCCTCGGGTTCCGCGGCCCGGCCGAGCGGGTTGGCCGCTGCGAGTTCGCCGAGGAAGCCGAGCTTTTTCGCGCGCTCGGTTGCGAAGCCTGCCGGTGCGACGGAGTTGACCAGGATGCCGTCCTTCGCGACTTCTTCAGCGAACGACTTGGTCAGGCTGACGACGGCGGCCTTCGTGGCGGCATAGTGTCCGTTTTGCGGATGCGCCTTGAACGCGTCGACCGACGTGATGTTCACGATGCGGCCCGCCACGTGCGCTTCAACCTTCGGGCGCGTGCGCATGTGCTCGATCGCGGCAACCATCATGTGATAGGTACCCTTGATGTTGACTGCGTTTTCGAGATCCCATTCGTCATCCGAAATTTCCAGCAGCGGCCGACGCGGATAGATTGCCGCGCTGTTAACGAGGCAGTCCACGCGGCCGAGGGCTTCGAGCGCCTGCTTGAACACGGCATGGGCGGAATCCCGGCGCGTGATGTCGCCTTCGGCACCGAAGACCCGGTGGCCTTCTGCCGTCAGGTTACGGACGGTTTCTTCGAGCAGGGGACCGTTCTTGTCGACGAGTGCGATACGCTCGGCGCCGTCGGCCAGCATCAATTTTGCGACGGACAGACCGAGGCCGGATGCGCCCCCGACGATTACAACGCGTTGATTCTTCATGATTCAGATTTCTCCATTCCGAAAGACGGTGACTAGCTGACCGACACGATTTGCGAACCGCCCGCCGCCTGGTCCGTCGGGAACACTTCCATCCTCGATACGTCGACGTAGTCGGGAAGCGCGATGGCGGTTGCGATCAGCTCGGCGATGTGTTCCGGCTGAATCGAGCGATACGCGTCGTACAATTTCTCGTTCGCGCCGGCCTCGCCGAGTGCGGTGCGATACAGGCTCGTCTGCACCCGGCCCGGCGCGATCTCGGTCACGCGAACCTTGCTGCCGAGCAGGTCGCAGCGCAGCGAGTCGCAGAACATGCTGATCGCGGCCTTCGTGGCGCCGTACACCGCGGTGTTCGGATGCGGAAAACGGCCGGCGCTGGAGCCGATGAAGAACAGGTGGCCGCGCTTTCGCTTCAGCATGCCGTCGAGGGACATTTGCGCGATGCGCAGCGGTGCCCGCAGATTGACGTCGATCATGCGGTCGATGTCGTTCGGCGAACATTCGCCGAATTTCGCGATTGCCGGCAGAAGCCCGGCGTTGTTGACGACCACGTCGATCTCGACGCGGTTGAACAACTCCTGCAGCGGTGACGTGTCCTGCAAATCCACCGCAATAGGCGTTGCGCCGCATTCTTTCGCCAGCGCGTCGAGCGCAACGGCGTCACGCCCGAGCGCATAGACTTTCAAACCTTCCTTGGCCAGCCGGTGTGCGATCGCACGTCCGATGCCACTCGATGCGCCGGTGACGAGCGCAACTTTGTACGGTTGAGCATTCATGGTCTTGCCTTTCGTTGTTCCGTATATCCGGGCGAATTCAAATCACGCCTTCCTCGAGGAACGGCCGATTCTCGACGACGCGCTCATAGCCCAGCGGCCCGAGATCGAGCGACCGGTATTCGCCATAGGTGATCAGCTCGCTGAGGCCGCGGCCGATCGCAGGCGATTGCTGCAGTCCATGGCCGCTGAAGCCGTTGGCGAACAGGAAATTCGTGACCTCGGGGTGCGGTCCGATGATGGCGTTGTGGTCTAGCACGCAAAAATCGTAGTGCCCCGCCCAGGCGTTGACGACCTTGATGGCTTCGAATGCCGGGATGCGTTCAGCGAGCGCGGGCCAGATCATTTCCTCGAATTCCGAGTGAATGACGTCGAAGTCGTTGACGTCCGCGAGCGGATCCGGATCCGGATAGCAACCCGTCAGATAGTATTTGCCTTCCGGTCGAAAGAAGATCCCCGTCGTGTCGATCGTGAGCGGCACCGTACCCGTGAGCGGCGTGCGGCAGTCGAACACGAAGAGGCACCGTTTGCGCGGTTCGACGGGAATGTCCAGGCCCGCGAGTCGGGCCATCGCCGGCCCGCGCGTGCCGGCGGCATTGACTATCAGGCCGCATCCGATCGTCTCGCCGCTCTTGAGTTTCACGCCGGTGATGCGCGATCCCTCGCGGACGAGTTCGACCACCTCGTTCTCGATGTACTCGATGCCGAGCGAACGCGCCTTGCGGCGCATGCCCTGGAGCAGGCCGTAGCTGTCGAACCAGCCTTCGCCGCTTTGCCCGTAAACGCCGTTAACCAGTTGATCCGTGTTGAGCCACGGGAAGCGCTGTTTGAGCTGTTCCGGATCGAGCAGCACGACATCGGCACTGTTTTCCCGCTGCGTCTGATAGTTGCGCTCGAACATCGGCGCACCGGCCGCATCGCCGAGATACAGGTAGCCGTTTTCCTTGAAGCCGAGTTCCGGCGCATCGCCGTCGACCTCGACGAGTTCATGGAAATTGCGAATGAACTCCGTCCCGAACTGCGAGATCCTGATATTCAGCGGATTCGAAAACTGCTGCCGAATCGATGCACTCGACAAAGCCGTCGCGGACTGGGCGTAGGTCCAATCGCGTTCGACGACGAGCACCGAGCCATTGAAGTCGGGATTCTTCGCGAGGAAATACGCCGTTGCGCTCCCGACTACGGCGCCACCCACGATGATCACGTCATAGTGAGTCTTTGTTACTTGCTGTGCCATCTCTTTGCCTTCCAAAAATAGCGTGCCGGGTAGGGATGCTCAATCGACCTTCGGATCTTCGAAGTGTCCGTCGGCTGCGAACTGGCCGCCTTGAAAACGGACTGCCGGATGGCGCGGATCGGGCGCGCCCGTGTTCGCGTAGACCTCGGCGCGATAGACGTCAGCAGTGTCCTTCGGGCGATAGCCGAGGTAGGCGGCCTGCGTGTTGTCCCAGAAGTTGGCGCTGTTGTTCGAGTTACCGTACACGATCATATGGCCGACACTCGGCGTCATCAGCGACTGGATGCACAGATGCGAAAAATCATCATATGAAAGCCAGGTGGCCAGCATGCGGCGGTCGACGGGCTTGGGGAAGCACGAACCGATCCGCAGGCAGACGGATTCGATGCCGAACTTGTCGAAGTAATAGCGCGACAGATTCTCGACGAACGTCTTGCTGACGCCGTACAGGCTGTCGGGGCGCTGCGGGGCGTTCGAGTCGATCGTCTGGGTGCATTCGTAGAAGCCGATCGCATGCACGGAGCTCGCGTAGATGACGCGCTTTACGCCAGCCTGGCGAGCGCCTTCGTAGATGTTGTAGCTACCGACGATGTTCGAGTCGAGAATGACCTGGAACGTGTTCTCGCGCGGTGCGCCACCCATGTGGATGACCATGTCGACGCCTTTCAGCATCTCGAATACCGCGTCGCGATCGGCGAGGTCGCAAATGAAGTGCTGTTCGTTTTCCCGCACTTCGCCGAGCGACTGGCGACCGTTCAGGCTGAGCGTCTCGGCATAGGGGCGCAGCGATTCACGCAGGACGGAGCCCAGCGCACCGCCGGCGCCCGTGATCAGGATGTTTTTGAACGGCGGTTTGGTGATGTCAGTCATGGGGATGCTCCTTATTGGTTGACCGACGCATTCAGCGCGTCGAGCGTGAGGCCGTAGTCGTCGCGCAGTTGCGCTTCGGAGATGTATTCGTTGCGGATATCGCGCAGCAGTTCTTCCTTGCTGCGTTGTTCCGGCGAACCGACGCCACCGCCACCGGGCAGCGACAGGACGACGCGCTGATACTCGCCGACCGCCTGCGTGCCTTTCCCCTTCATCTTCGTACCGTCGGACAGCTCAACCCGTCCGGCTGCGCCGGGCTTGCCGCCGGCGTGGCCGCGTGCGGGATGGTCGATGCGGTCGAACATCGCGTTGAAGCGGAATTGATAGCCGGCCCGCGGCCCGATCTCGACGATCTGGCCGAGACCGCCGCGGTGCTTGCCTGCGCCACCCGAGCCGGAACGCATTTCCTTGCGCCACACGACGATCGGTCCGACCTGTTCGGTCGCCTCCACCGACATCGCATGAACACCGCTCGGAAATGCCGTCGCCGACAGACCATCGAGCTCGGCGCGCGCACCGGTACCGCCGCTGTTGAACATCAGGATCTCGGCGCCCTTGAGCCCCGAGCCCTCGCGAACCGGCCGGGCGCTCACGTGCAGATTCCACAGTGCGCCAGCACCTTCGGTCGGGACGCGATTCGGCAGGATCTTGTCGAGTGCGCCCAGGACCAGATCCGGAACGAAATGTCCAAGCACGTGCCGAACGGCGACAGGGCTCGGGCGCTGCGCGTTCAGGATGCAGCCCGCTGGCGCCTGTACGCGAAACGGCTCGAGCGAAGCCGCGTTGTTGGGCACTTCGGGGGCAATGATGCATTTCAGCCCGTAGCACGCGTACGCCTTCGCGTACAGCAACGGGACATTGATCCCGAACGGGCTCGCTGGCGACGTTCCGGCGAAGTCGGCCAGCAGGTGGTCGTCGGCGACCGTCAACGTGACGTTCAGCTTGACCGGCGAGTCGTAGCCGTCGAGCGTCATTTCGTTGACTTGCGTGCCCTTCGGTAGCGCGGCGATTCGTTCGAGAGTCGCTTCGCGGCTGCGAGCGAGAATGAATTCGCCAATGCCCTCGACATCCTTGAGGTCGAATTCCCGCAGCATCTCCAGCAGGCGCTTGTGGCCCGTCTCGTTGCACGACGCGAGCGCGTAGAGATCGCCGACGACCTTGTCCGCTTCGCGAACGTTGTTGCGCAGGATGTTGATGAGATCGCGATTGACTTCGCCGCGCTCGATCAGCTTCATGATCGGGACGAAGAGACCTTCCTCGTAGACTTCTCGCGAATCCGGGCCGAACCCGCGTCCGCCGATGTCCACCACGTGTGCGGTGCTCGCGAAGTAGCCAATCAATTCGCCATCGAGAAACGACGGGGACACGACCGTGAAGTCGTGCAGGTGGCCCGTTCCCCGCCAGGGGTCGTTGGTCAGGTAGACGTCGCCTTCGTACATCCGGTCGACGCCGATCTCGTTCATGAAGTGCTCGACGGCTTCCGCCATCGTATTGACGTGACCCGGCGTGCCGGTGACCGCCTGTGCGAGCATGCGTCCGCGCTTGTCGAAGATACCGGCGGACAGGTCGCCCGCTTCGCGCACACTGGTGCTGAACGCGGTGCGGATCAATGCCATCGCCTGTTCCTCGACGACGGAGATCAGGCGGTTCCACATGACCTGCATGTGGATGGTGTCGATATTGTTGAGAGGCATGATTACTCCTGATTCGCGGTAGCAGCGGTCAATGCTTTGGACGTCACGAGCAGGCAACCGTCGGGCTGTACGGTGGCGTTGAACGAGGACGTGACGAGGGTCGAGGTCTCGGGCTCGACGATGATGGCCGGTCCGACGACGGTTTCGCCCACGCCCAGCGTGCCGCGCTCGACGATGGCTGCTTCGACGAAGCGATGCAGTGCCGCATCGAAGATCTTGCGGGTCTTCGATGCGCTGACCGGGTCGAGGCCATCGACCCATTGCAGGCGTTCCACCGGCGGGAGGGGCGAGCTTGCCTTGACCGCCCAACTCACGATCTCGATATCCAGCCCGTCAATCGGTCGACCGAAGAACTGGGTATAGGCCTTCGTGAACAGTTCTGAGAAGGCGGCGCGATCCTCTGCGCCGAACCGGCGATAGGGAATCGCGATGGGGATTTCCCATCCCTGACCGACGTACCGCATGAATGCTTTCACCTCGACCACGGGCTCGACATCGCCCGATCCCTGGCGCGCAAAATGGTCTGCCTCGGTGCCGAGTTGCTCGACGATCTCGTTGAGTACGTTCGCGTCGAAATCATTGAAGCGCATGCTGACGCTGCGGACGCTTTCATAGCCGAACGGAGCACGCAGGAAACCGATCGCCGAACCCACGCCGGCGCCGGGCGGCACGATGAACTTCCTGATGCCGCTTTTCTCGCACAGCCGTGCCGCATGCAACGGGCCGGCTCCGCCAAACGTGATCATCGTGTAATCGCCGATGTCCTTGCCGCTCTCGACTGCGTGCACGCGGGCAGCATTGCTCATGTTCTCGTCGACGACTTCCGCGACACCGTAGGCCGCTTCTTCCGGGTTGAGCGACAGTGCGGTGCCAACGTCGCCGAGCATGGCGCGGGACGCGTCGTCGGTCGACAAGGGAATGGAGCCGCCGGCGAAGTTGTTCGGGTCGAGGCGGCCGAGCAGAAGGTCGGCGTCCGTCACGGTCGGCTGCATGCCGCCGCGCTGGTAACACGCGGGGCCCGGTTCCGACGCGGCGCTGTGGGGGCCGACACGGATCTGTCGCATCACGTCGAGCGATGCGATGGAGCCGCCGCCCGCACCGATTTCGACCATCTCGACGACCGGGATCGAAATCGGCATGCCGCTGCCTTTCTTGAAGCGATAGGTGCGCGCGACTTCGAACGTGTTGGCGGTCTTGGGCGTGAAATCGTCGATCAGGCAGATCTTGGCCGTCGTGCCACCCATGTCGAACGACAGGACGGTGTCCAGGCTGTATCGCGCGGCGATGTGTGCAGCGAAGATTGCACCGCCAGCCGGCCCCGATTCGACGAGGCGCACCGGGAATTCCGATGCGCTTTCGACCGACACGATACCGCCGCCGGAGTGGATGATGAAGATGGGGCACACGGCGCCGGCCGCACGGACCTGGTCGAGCAGACGGTCCAGATACGACTTCATGATCGGGCGGACATAGGCGTTCGCGCAGACCGTATTGAAGCGCTCGAACTCGCGGATCTGCGGCGAGACTTCACTCGAAATCGAAACCGATACATGCGGCAGTCGCTTCTCGATTGCGTCGCGCATCATGCGTTCGTGCACACCGTTGACGTATGCGTGAATGAAGCCGATCGCGACGCTCTCGTATCCGCCTTGCTCGATGCGATCCACGACGCGATCGATTTGTGCTTCTGTCGGGGCGAGCAGAACGCCGCCTTGTGCATCGACGCGCTCGCTCAGCGTGAAGCGGTCACAGCGCTCGATAAGCGGTGGCGGAAGCTTGATGTTCAGATCGTATTGCTCGAACCGGTTTTCGGTCCGCATCTCGATGGTGTCGCGGAATCCTTCCGTCGTGATGAAGGCCGTTTTTGCACCTCGTCGCTCGATGAGGGCGTTCGTGGCGAGCGTCGTCCCGTGAATGATGACGCCGATGTCCTTCAGCTCGATGCCAGCCTTGCTTGCGACGATGCTGACGCCTTTGATGATCGCGCGCTCGGGCGCTGTGTAGTCCGTAAGGACCTTGGTGGAAAAGAGCTTCCCGCCGAGCTCGAGCGCAACATCGGTAAAGGTCCCGCCGATATCAACACCGACTCGCGCCTTGTCGTGACTGGCCACCATGACTCTCCTGTTTAAACCCATTCATGCGCCTGACGTCTGCCAGGCAGATTCGCAAATTACGAACACCGGATTGTGGTGAGCAGTGGAGGCTGCCCATCGCGATCCTTGCCGACCCGGCACACCGGTCTCCGACGAGTGCTGAGTTGCTGTTTTTGCTCGTTGACATATGATGAGTGACGTCTTACATTGATGTCAACATAGATAAATTAATTTTCGCCTCCGGATCCCCGTTTCGCTCTCCATTTTTATAGTAACGTACTGTTTTATAAGTATTTATTTTGGGTGTGGCGTCGTGAGTGGTAAGCCGCGTCAACCCTGTTCGCAACTATACGCGACACGTAAAATTTGCAAAAACTATTTTTTTCGGAGATTTTTGAGGGCGACGAAGAAGCGTCGCGGCCGGGGAGCGGGAAGGGAGAGGTGGCCCTGTTGGAATGCTTCCCTGAAGGGGCCTGTCTTGCGTCGTTGTGTCAGCGATTGGCGCTGGCGGGTTCGTTCAATTTGGCCCCGTTAAAAGGGGCGCTATGGAGCGTCGGTGGATATTTTCATTCAGCAGGTTCTCAACGGGCTGGTGCTCGGCAGTGTCTACGCCATCATCGCGTTGGGTTACACGATGGTGTACGGCATTCTCGGCATCATCAACTTCGCGCACGGCGACGTGCTGATGATCGGCGCGATGGTCGCCCTGTCGGCCATTACCGTGCTGCAGAACCATTTCCCCGGACTCGGCAACGTCGCGACGCTGACGATCGGCCTGGGTATCGCCGCGGTCGTCTGTGCGTTCGTCGGCTTCACGATCGAGCGGGTCGCGTACCGGCCGCTGCGCCGCGCGCCGCGCCTCGCGCCGCTGATCACCGCGATCGGCGTGTCGATCCTGCTGCAGACCGCCGCGATGATCATCTGGTCGCGCAACCCGCTGCCGTTCCCGCAATTGCTGCCGACCGACCCGATCAACGTGATCAAGGCGACCGACACGACGCCCGGCGCCGTGATCTCGGTGACCGAAATCGTGATCATCGCGGTGGCGTTCATCGTGATGGGCGGCCTGCTGCTGCTCGTGCACAAGACCAAGCTCGGCCGCGCGATGCGCGCGATCGCCGAAAGCCCGAATACCGCGAGCCTGATGGGTGTGAACCCGAACTTCGTGATTTCCGCGACGTTCATGATCGGCTCCGCGCTCGCCGCGCTGGCCGGCGTGATGATCGCGTCCGAATACGGCAACGTGCACTTCTACATGGGCTTCATCCCCGGCATGAAGGCGTTCACGGCAGCGGTGCTGGGCGGGATCGGCAACCTTGGCGGCGCAATGGTCGGCGGCGTGCTGCTCGGCCTGATCGAGCAGCTCGGTGCCGGCTACATCGGCAACCTCACGGGCGGCGTATTCGGCAGTAACTACCAGGACGTGTTCGCCTTCATCGTGCTGATCATCGTGCTGGTGTTCCGTCCGTCGGGCCTGCTGGGCGAACGTGTCGCGGATCGCGCGTAACGGAAGGGAGCAAACAACATGACATCCATTCAACCGATCGAATCCTCGACGTCGCTCGTCGAAGAGCGCAACACCGCGAAGACCGTCATCATCGGCATCCTGACCGCGGCCTTCGTGATCGCGGCACCGATCATCATCGGCTCGGCCGGCGGCAACTACTGGGTCCGCGTGCTCGACTTCGCGATGCTGTACGTGATGCTCGCGCTGGGCCTGAACGTGGTGGTCGGCTTTGCCGGCCTGCTCGACCTCGGCTACATCGCGTTCTACGCGGTGGGCGCGTACACGGCGGCGTTGTTGAGCTCGCCGCACCTGACCTCGCAGTTCGAGTGGATCGCGAACCTCGCGCCCGGCGGCCTGCACGTGCCGATCTACTTCATCGTGCCGATCGCGATGGCGGTCGCGGCCACCTTCGGCGTGCTGCTCGGTGCGCCGACGCTGCGCCTGCGCGGCGATTACCTGGCGATCGTGACGCTCGGCTTCGGTGAAATCGTCCGGATCTTCATGAACAACCTCGACCGTCCGGTGAACATCACCAACGGCCCGAAGGGGATCACCGGCATCGATCCGGTGCACGTCGGCGATTTCAGTCTCGCGCAGACGCACTCGCTGTTCGGCATCCAGTTGCCGTCGGTCTACCTGTACTACTACCTGTTCGTGCTGTGCTCGCTGCTGGTGATCTGGGTGTGTACGCGCCTGCAGCACTCGCGTATCGGCCGCGCATGGGCGGCAATCCGCGAGGACGAGATCGCGGCGAAGGCGATGGGCATCAATACGCGTAACGTGAAGCTGCTCGCGTTCGCGATGGGCGCGTCGTTCGGCGGCCTGTCGGGCGCGATGTTCGGCTCGTTCCAGGGCTTCGTGTCGCCCGAATCGTTCACGTTCTGGGAATCGATCGTGGTGCTCGCGTGCGTGGTGCTCGGCGGCATGGGCCACATCCCCGGCGTGATCCTCGGCGCGGTGCTGCTCGCGATCTTCCCGGAATTCCTGCGCTCGACGATGAGCCCGCTGCAGCATGCGTTGTTCGGTCATGACATCGTCGATACGGAAGTGATCCGTCAGGCGCTGTACGGCCTCGCGATGGTGGTCATCATGCTGTACCGCTCGGAAGGCCTGTGGCCCGCGCCGAAGCATGAGGACAGGATCGCGAAACTGGCGAAGCGCGCCAGCAAGAAGCCGGTGCGCGCTTAACCTACGGACACAGGGGATATACACATGAGCGACAAGCAAATCCGACTGTCCGTGCAGGGCGTGAACAAACGCTTCGGCGGGCTGCAGGCATTGTCCGACGTCGGCCTGCAGATCAAGGAAGGCGAGATCTACGGGCTGATCGGCCCGAACGGCGCCGGCAAGACGACGTTCTTCAACGTGATCACGGGCCTCTACACGCCGGACTCCGGCGACTTCAAGCTGGACGGCCAGAACTACACGCCGACGGCCGTGCACCAGGTCGCGAAGGCCGGCATCGCGCGCACGTTCCAGAACATCCGCCTGTTCGGCGGGATGACGGCACTCGAGAACGTGATGGTGGGCCGCCACGTGCGCACCAAGCATGGCCTGCTCGGCGCGGTGTTCCAGACGCCGGCCGAACGCAAGGAAGAGCGCGAGATCAAGGAACGCGCGATCGAGCTGCTCGAATACGTCGGCGTGCTGCAGTACGCGGACTACACGTCGCGCAACCTGTCGTACGGCCACCAGCGCCGGCTGGAAATCGCGCGCGCGCTGGCCACCGACCCGAAGCTGCTCGCGCTCGACGAGCCGGCGGCCGGGATGAACGCGACCGAGAAGGTCGAACTCACGCGCCTGCTCGACAAGATCCGCTCGGACGGCCGCACGATCCTGCTGATCGAGCACGACGTGAAGCTGGTGATGCACTTGTGCAACCGGATGACGGTGCTCGATTACGGCAAGGTGATCGCCGAGGGTCTGCCGCAGGACGTGCAGAAGAATCCGAAGGTGATTGAGGCATATCTCGGCGCAGGGGTGCACTGATGGCAGCGATGTTGAAAATCAAGGGCTTGCAGGTCAACTACGGCGGCATCCAGGCCGTCAAGGGCGTTGACATGGAAGTCCAGCAGGGCGAGCTGGTGACGCTGATCGGCGCGAACGGTGCGGGCAAGACCACGACGATGAAGGCGATCACGGGTCTGAAGCCGTATTCGGCGGGCGACATCGAGTACGACGGCAAGTCGATCAAGGGCGTGCCGTCGCACGAGTTGCTCAAGCGCGGCCTCGCGATGGTGCCGGAAGGCCGCGGGATCTTCGCGCGGATGTCGATCCTCGAGAACATGCAGATGGGCGCGTACCTGCGCAACGACAACGAGCAGATCAAGAAGGACGTCGAGCGGATGTTCGGCTTCTTCCCGCGCCTGAAGGAACGGGCGACGCAGCTCGCGGGCACGCTGTCGGGCGGCGAGCAGCAGATGCTGGCGATGTCGCGCGCGATCCTGAGCAAGCCGAAGCTGCTGCTGCTCGACGAGCCGTCGATGGGGCTGTCGCCGATCATGGTCGAGAAGATCTTCGAAGTGGTGCGCGAGATCTCGAAGGAAGGCATCACGGTGCTGCTGGTCGAGCAGAACGCGCGCCTCGCGCT
Source organism: Burkholderia pyrrocinia (assembly GCF_003330765.1). Classification (NCBI taxonomy): domain Bacteria; kingdom Pseudomonadati; phylum Pseudomonadota; class Betaproteobacteria; order Burkholderiales; family Burkholderiaceae; genus Burkholderia; species Burkholderia pyrrocinia. Next base: position 1,098,444 of record NZ_CP024903.1, read on the forward strand.
GCAGGCGGCCGACCGCGGCTACGTGATGGATTCGGGCACGGTCACGATGGAAGGCGACGCGAAGCAGATGCTCGACGATCCGAAGGTGCGGGCCGCGTATCTGGGTGAATAGTCGATTTCAGTTTTACGTAAGGAAACAGAGATGAAGATTTTGGTGCCAGTGAAAAGAGTGGTCGATTACAACGTGAAGGTCCGCGTGAAGTCGGATCAAACGGGTGTCGACATCGCGAACGTAAAGATGTCGATGAACCCGTTCGACGAAATCGCCGTTGAAGAAGCCGTGCGCCTGAGGGAAGCGGGCGTGGCGACCGAAGTGATCGCCGTGTCGGTTGGCGTCACGCAGGCGCAGGAAACGCTGCGCACGGCGCTGGCGATCGGCGCGGATCGCGCGATCCTCGTCGAGTCGAACGACGGCGTCGAGCCGCTGGCCGTCGCGAAGATCCTGAAGGCGCTGGTCGACAAGGAACAGCCTTCGCTCGTGATCCTCGGCAAGCAGGCGATCGACGACGATTCGAACCAGACCGGCCAGATGCTGGCTGCGCTGGCCGGCCTGCCGCAAGCGACGTTCGCGTCGAAAGTGACGGTCGCCGACGGCAAGGCCACGGTTGCGCGCGAAGTGGACGGTGGCGCGGAAACGCTGTCGCTGACGCTGCCGGCGGTGATCACGACCGACCTGCGCCTGAACGAGCCGCGCTACGTGACGCTGCCGAACATCATGAAGGCGAAGAAGAAGCCGCTGGAAATCGTGAAGCCGGAAGACCTGGGCGTGGACGTCGCGCCGCGTCTGAAGACGCTGAAGGTGGTCGAGCCGCCGAAGCGCGCAGCCGGCGTGAAGGTGCCGGATGTGAAGACGCTGGTCGAGAAGCTGAAGACCGAAGCCAAGGTGCTGTAAAGGGAGCGGAAAGAAATGACGATTCTGGTGATTGCGGAACACGACAACGCGTCGATCAAGGCCGCGACGCTGAACACGGTGGCGGCGGCAGCGAAGATCGGCGGCGACATTCACGTGCTGGTTGCGGGTCACAACGCGCAAGGCGCAGCTGATGCCGCAGCGAAGATTGCAGGTGTTTCGAAGGTGCTGCTGGCCGATGCGCCGCAACTCGAAGCGGGCCTCGCGGAAAACGTCGAGGCGACCGCGCTGAACATCGCGAAGGACTACTCGCACATCCTCGCGCCGGCGACGGCCTACGGCAAGAATATCGCGCCGCGCATCGCGGCGAAGCTGGATGTCGCGCAGATCTCGGACATCACGGCGGTCGATTCGGCCGACACGTTCGAGCGCCCGATCTACGCGGGCAACGCGATCGCGACGGTGCAGTCGAGCGACCCGATCAAGGTGATCACGGTGCGCGCGACGGGCTTCGATCCGGTGGCGGCCGTTGGCGGCAGCGCGGCGGTCGAGAAGATCGAAGCGGCAGCGGACGCAGGCAAGTCGCAGTTCGTGAGCCGTGAAGTGACGAAGCTGGACCGTCCGGAACTCACCAGCGCAAGCATCATCGTGTCGGGCGGCCGCGGTCTGGGCAGCGGCGAGAACTACACGACGGTGCTGGAGCCGCTGGCCGACAAGCTGAACGCGGCACTCGGCGCGTCGCGCGCGGCGGTCGACGCCGGCTATGTACCGAACGACTACCAGGTCGGCCAGACCGGCAAGATCGTCGCGCCGCAGTTGTACATCGCGGTCGGTATTTCAGGTGCGATCCAGCATCTGGCCGGCATGAAGGATTCGAAGGTGATCGTGGCGATCAACAAGGATCCGGAAGCGCCGATCTTCAGCGTGGCCGACTATGGCCTCGTCGGCGATCTGTTTGAAGTCGTCCCTGTGTTGGTCGACACCCTTTAAGGCAGTTATTCAATTTCTAGCGAATTCCAATCCTGGATGTATTCGGAATTCGCGCTTACCCATCGACTTCCGATTGTTACCTGCAATCGCGGTCTTTAACGGAGAGTAATTCTCATGATTTCCACTACCGATCCGCACATCAATCGCAAGCCGCGCAATATTTCCCAGGTGGAATGGGAGACGCGTGTGCAACTCGCGGCCGCGTATCGTCTGGCGGCGAAGTTTGAGCTGACAGACCTCATCTACACACATATCTCGGCACGCGTGCCGGGCACCGACGATCAGTTCCTCATCAATCCGCATGGGTGGTTCTTCGACGAAATTACGGCATCGTCGCTCGTCAAGATTGATGTGAACGGGAATCCGATCGGTGACGATCGCTTCGAAGTCAATGCCGCGGGCTTCACGATCCACAGCGCGCTCCATCAGGCGCGGCACGATGTGGAGTGTGTCGTGCATCTTCACACGACATTCGGCATGGCAGTCGCTGCGATGGAGTGCGGTTTGCTGCCGCTCAACCAGATCAGCATGCAGTTCTACAATCGTGTCGCGTACCACGACTACGAAGGTATCTCGCTTGATCTCGACGAGCGCCAACGCATCGTTAAATCGATTGATGAAAAAGACTATCTGATTCTCCGAAATCACGGCCTGTTGACGACCGGTCGTTCGGTTGCTGAAGCCTTCACTCGGATGTACTACTTGAACAAAGCGTGCGAGATTCAAGTCGCGACCCTGTCGGCGGGGCAGAAGGTGACGATTCCTTCGCCGGAAGTGTGCGAGTACGCAGCAAAGCAACACGACGATTACGCGTACCTGGACACGGTTCACCTCGACCGGGAGTGGACGGCGCTGCTGCGACTTCTTGAGCGAGACGGCGGCGGCTATCGCGTCTGACGAGCAGTAGACGTTCGAGAGAATGAGAGCGTTCCGCAGCGGGTTAAGCGAAGGATGCTCGCTCGCAGTTTCCGATTGGTGACGTTGTCTTGTAGATGTTGCCGAAGTCATGTTCAGTGCAGGTGAGACGTGCAGGTGTACCGGTTTGCTTCTACGCGCGGGTTCCGCTTCGGAGCCCTGCGTTTTCCGTTTCCACTGGTCTGGAGGACAGAGCGAGGGTCCCACGTCATCGCTGGAGGCGAAAGTGCAGGGGCGCGTAATTGGAGCCGCTGTACTTTCGTCCCTGCAGAACACCTTTTCGATGTCGAGGTGGTTCCGGATCATACGGGAGCCGCGACTGGGTGGCTCGAAGTTCAGATGCCGATTCAGCCGATATCGACTGAGCCCGATTGGAGTCGTCTGGCTGATTTTCTGCAGCGATCCAGATCTGGATTTGGATTGGCACTCACGCAGAGCATGTTCAGATATCCAACATACGAGTGGGAGATCGGAGTGGTAGCGGTGCAACTCGGCGTGAGTCGCCGATCGTTGCAGATGACTCTTTTTCGAGAATCCTATAGCTTCGATGCGGCGCTGCGGCGTTGCCGTCGTTTAAAGAGACTCCTCAGTGGCGATGATTCTCCGTTCGAGGCCGATGAGGACGGTTCGTACGAATATCCGTTCGATACGGAGAGGCGTGACCCTGAACCAGAATTAGTCCCGGTCGGAAGTGGAGATTTCCAGGGTCAAAGGTCAATAGTAAGCGCATGCGTGAATGTCGATCCACATCAAGGAATCTCAAAACGCTCGGATTCCGGATCAGGATGCTTGACGGTCGTCTCATAAGTGCTGCGCGATAGATTCACGTCAGCGGGTGCGAACTTACGACTCGCGTTCCGGCTCCGTCGCGGAGCCGGTCATCCCCTTGTCGCCCGCAACCTCGCAGGTCAACGCACGGGCGCCGCCGCAGCCAGCAAGCTGCGCAGGAACACCATGATCATGTGCCCGATCGGCACCTCGGACAAAATCGACTGCTGCAGTGACAGGCCTTGCGAGAGCCCCATGAACGACACGGCCAGGACGGCCGGTGATTCGGGCGGCACTTTCTTCAGCCTGGCGAAAATCTGTTCGATGCAATAGGCCAGGCCATCGCGGTGGGCGTCCAGCAACGCCTGCGACGCCGTTGCAAAAGCAGGGTTGCGTCGCCCCTGAAGCTTGAACTCGACGCCCAGCACCGACCACTCGGGCTCGGCATCGACCGTCTGCGACCAGATTTCCAGCGCATTCAATATGTCTTCCCCGGACGCGGACGGGTCGTTCAGCGTCCGGGCGATGTCGGCCACTTGCGTCGTCGAGCGCTCCCGCATCAGCTCGACGAACAGTGCCTCCTTGCTGGCGAAATTCGAATAGAACGCGCCCTGCGTGTAGCCGGCCTCGGCTGCGATATCCCTGAGCGACGTGGCGCCGAAACCCCGGTCGACAAACAGCCGCTTCGCGGCGGCAAGCAAATGTGCGCGGGTCTGCAATCGACTTTCTTCGCGGCTCAGCCGCGGGGGAAGGGGCGCCATGTTCATGGCGGGAAGGATATCAGTTGATATTTGAGATGGATACCATTACGATTGCGTTTCATATATCACTTGATATGTGAAGCGCGGGGCGTGATTGTGCCGCCGAATGTCCGTAGTGGGGCTCGCCTCGGGCGAACGATCGTTTCGGCATGAGACCGTCGCTGCGATTGTCGATCTCCTCACGTCCCGTTATCCGGTGTGCCGAGGTGAGCCGCTTGGCGATCAAGTGAACGCCGCCCTAACGGGGCGTTGTAAAACAGTCTGTTAGTCATGCGAATCAAGTCGATTCACATGCGGATACGGATGCGGGGCAGGAAGCAGAAAATGAGCGTGAGCAAGACCTATGCGCAGCTCGTTGCCGAGCTGGCGAAACTGGACGAAGAAATCGAGCGGGCACGCGCGCGTGAACGCATCGATGCGATCGAGAAGGTTCACTCGCTGATGGACACCTATGCGATCAAGCATCGCGATCTGGTCGGCCGCAACGGCCGCCGAGGCGCGTACGTCGTGACAGTGCTGCCGGCGCGGTATCGCGACCCGGCGAGCGGGAAGGAGTGGAGCGGGCGCGGCAATGCGCCGCTCTGGATCAGGGGCAAGGACCGCCGTCGGTTCGTCATATGTAAGCCTTCGTCCACGGGCAAGAAAGCCAAGGCACGTTGACGGAGCGTGATGGGAGCGCCGCCCGGCGGCTGACACGTACGACTACGCGAAGGCGCATGGCGTCGACGCGCCTCCCCAGCTGTTCGAACCGGTTGAAACGGGCGCCGCGCCACTGCCAGGTCGACGACCCGACGCTCGGACGGCGGCCCGCTGTCGCGGTTGACGTCTCCCGTGGCGGGCCGCAGCGTGTGTTTATCCGCGACCCACGAAAGGCATGGCCGTCGCCATGATCGTCATGTTCAGGATGTTCGTGTCCAGCGGCAGCACCGCCATCTGGACAATCGCGTTCGCGACATGCGTAACGTCCATGCGTGCCTCGGGTGCCAGGCTTCCATCGGCCTGCGGGACCCCTTGCGTCATCCGTTCCGTGAGCGATGTCGCCGCGTTGCCGATGTCGATCTGGCCGCAGGCGATGTTGTACGCACGACCGTCCAGCGCCAGCGACCTGGTGATCCCGGTGACCGCATGCTTGGTGGCCGTGTACGCGATCGTATCGGGGCGCGGCGCGTGTGCCGAGATCGAGCCGTTGTTGATGATCCTGCCGCCCTGCGGCGTTTGCGCTTTCATCAGGCGCCAGGCGGCCCGCGCACAAAGAAAGACGCCGGTCAGGTTCGTCGCGACGACGGCGTTCCACACATCGAATTCGTATTCGTCGAGCGCAACGGCAGGGGCGTTGCGTCCGGCATTGTTGAACAGCACGTCCAGCCGGCCGAACTGCTGCGCGATCTGCGCAAACGCATGTTCGACCGACACCTCGTCGGTGACGTCGGCGGGAAACACATGCGCGTCGCCGTCGGCGCTACGGATTGCCTCCTGCGTTTCGCGCAACGATGCTTCGTTGCGTCCGAGCAGCGCGACGGTGAATCCCGCTTGGGCGAGCGCGATGGCCGCTGCGCGACCGATGCCGGATCCGGCGCCCGTGACGGCGGCGAATTTCTTCGAGACAGACATGGCTTGATTTCCTGCTGGTTGATTGAGGAAAGAGGCGGCGGGTGACCGATGTCGTCGCCTGCGATGGTTTCGAAGCGCACCGTGCGCCTGTTCAAGGCGACATCGTACAGCGCGCCCGGTTTCGCGATGACCGCGGCTATGTCTTCCGCCCGGGCGCAACCTTCCGCGCCCGCGAACCCGTCTCCGCGAACAGATCGACCACCACGCCGCGCAGCCACCGGTTGCCCTCGTCCTGATTGACCCGCGCATGCCAGAGCATATGAATCGGTGCGCCCGGAAGCGTCACGGGCAACGCGCGCCAGCCCAGCGAGAACGGCGCGGCGAGCTGCAGCGCGAGATGCTCCGGCACCGTCGCGATCAGGTCGGTGCGCTGCAGGATATAGCCCACGCTCATGAAATGCGGCAACGTCAGCCGCACCTGGCGCTTCACGCGGCGCCGCCTCAGCCATTCGTCCACCTGCCCGTGGCCGGTGCCGGCCGACACCACGACCAGATGCCCGGCGTCGCACCACGCATCGACCGTCAACTGCGCATCCTCGAGCGGATGCCCGCGCCGGAACAGGCACACATAGCGCTGATCGAACAGCCGGCGCTGATAGAACCCGCCCTTGAGTTGCGGCAGCAGGCCGATCGCGAGATCGACGCGGCCGTCGGCCATTTCGTCGCCGAGGTTGACGCTCGTGTTGCGGACGGTATTGAGCGCGATGCCCGGCGCCGCTTGCGACAGGTGTTCGAGCAGCGCGGGCAGGAACACGACTTCGCCGATATCGGTCATGCCGATCGTCAGCGTGCGCGTGGCGCGCAGCGGATCGAACCCGGTCTCGGGATTGAGCGCGGCATGCAGCGTCGCGAGCGCGTGCGAAACGGGTTCCGCCAGACGCAGCGCGAACGGCGTCGGCACCACGCCGCCCGGCCCGCGCACGAACAGCGGATCGCCGAGCCGGCGGCGCAGTTTCGCGAGCGCGTTGCTGACGCCCGGCTGGCTCATGTTCATCTGCTCGGCGACGCTCGACACGCGCCGCTCCTGCATCAGCCGCTGGAAAAGCAGCAGCAGGTTGAGGTCGATATCGCTCAGTTCCATGGGGTTCGCATTGTCCGGTTCATTCCATCCAGTGATGAAGCAGATTCATTTCATTTTATTGCGGGATGAAAGTCCACTCCTGAAAATACCGATACGGCGCGTGCATTCGACATGACCGCTGCGCAGCCCGCAGACCCACCATCTGAATGAATATCGGAGACACCTTCATCATGCAGACGAACCTGAAGATTGCGATCGTCGGCGCCGGCATCGGCGGCCTGACGCTTGCGCTCGCCTTGCGCGAGCACGGCATCGACGCGCAACTCTACGAGCAGACCGACGCACTGCGCGAAGTCGGCGCGGCCGTCGCGCTGTCGGCCAATGCGACGCGCTTCTACGAACGCATGGGATTGCGCGAGGCCTTCGACGCGGTGTGCGCGGACATCCCGGGCCTCGTTTATCGCGACGGGCGCAGCGGCGCGGTGATCGGCCATCATCGCGGCGACCCCGACTATCGCCGGCAATTCGGCGGCGCGTACTGGGGCGTGCATCGCGCGGATCTGCAGGCCGTGCTGTCGAAGGCGGTCGGCGTCGATCGCATCCACCTCGGCCATCGGCTGGTCGATCTCGCGCAGCATCCGGATCGCGTCGTCCTGAGCTTCGATAATGGTGAGCCAGTCGAAGCCGATCTCGTGATTGGCGCCGACGGCGCGCGCTCGATCACGCGGCGCTGGATGCTCGGCTACGACGATGTGCTGTATTCGGGCTGCTCGGGCTTTCGCGGCGTGGTGCCGGCCGCGCGCATGGACCTGCTGCCCGATCCCGACACGATCCAGTTCTGGGTCGGGCCGCACGGGCATCTGCTGCACTATCCGATCGGCGACAACGGCGACCAGAATTTCCTGCTGGTCGAACGTCATCCGTCACCGTGGCCGTCGCGCGACTGGGTCATGCCGTCGGAAGAGGGCGAGCAATTGCGCGTGTTCAGGGACTGGCACCCGGCGGTGGTGCAGATGATTACCGCCGTGCCGATCAGCCAGCGCTGGGGGCTGTTTCATCGTCCGCCGCTCGGCCGCTGGAGCCGCGGGCGCGTGACGCTGATCGGCGACGCCGCGCATGCGCTGGTGCCGCACCACGGGCAGGGCGCGAATCAATCGATCGAGGATGCGGTGGTGCTGGCGGCGCAACTGGCGAAGGCAGGCCCGGGCAACTGGCGCGAAGCGCAGGAAGCGTACGAGCGCCTGCGTCGCGGCCGTACGCGCAAGGTGCAGTACGCGTCGATTTCCGCGGCCGACGTGCTGCACCTGCCCGACGGGCCGGCCGCGCAGGCGCGCAACGCGCGTCTTGCCGGGCGCGACAGCGTGCTGCATCACCTGGACTGGATTCACGATTTCGACGCGCTTGCCGAGGAGCCGAGCGAACGGCAGGGCGGCACGTGGCTTTGAATCGACCGGGCCGGACGGGGGCGGCCGGGCGCCGCGCACGCTTCGCGGCGTGAAGTCAGGCCGCCGGTTCCGCGCGTCCCTGCCGAAAGGCCGGTTCCCTCCGGGAGAGGGACGCAATCGCGAGCCCGATCAGACCGACCGCTACTTCACGCATTCGAGCGCGTACTTCAACCCCTGCCCGAGCACCCCGCGCCACACGTCCCACGTATGGCCGCCGTCGACGATGCGTAGCTCGGCCGGGTTCTGCGCACGGCGCAGGTGCGTGTACAGCACGCTCGATTCCGCCTGGATCGTCAGGTCGTCGTCGCCGGCTGCGATGAACATCGGCACGCGCCAGCTGCGCGCGAAATAGCCGCGCATCAGCGCCGGGTAGTTGAGCTCGTGCCACACGCGCGAGTCGAACTGCCGATCGCCGAACACGCCGACGTAGCGCGCGGCGGAATTGAGCGGCGGCTCGTTCGCATAGATCGCGGGGCTCAGCAGCATCGCGCCGCAGAACAGCCCGGGTTCGAGCAGCGAGAAGCGCAGCGCGCCGAAGCCGCCCATCGACACGCCGCCGATCGCGCGGCCCGCGCGCTGGTTCGACACCGCGAAGTGCGCTTCGACTTCGGGCAGCAGGTCGTTGAGGAACGCGCTCTGCATCTTCTCCTTGCGGTCGACGTACCAGTCGGTGCCGCCCTGCGGCATCACGATCACGACGGGCGGAATCTCGCGGTGCTCGATCAGCGTATCGGCGGTGGCCTGCAGCCGGCCCTGCGTGACCCAGTCGTTCGCGTTGCCGGCATTGCCGTGCAGCAGGTACATCACCGGGTAGCGCGTGCCTTCCGGGTTGTAGCCGGGCGGCAGGTAAACCGTGTACGACCAGTCGCGCTTCAGGGACGCGGACCGGAACGTGCGCAGCACGACGCTGCTGCCGGGATTGACCGCGGGCTCCTGAACGGCCGGCGCGGCCTGGACGGCTGCCGACGGCGATGCGGGCGACAGCGCGGGCGCGGCCGGCGTGGCGCGGGCGGTGGCGATGGAGCCGGCGATCAGGGCGACGGCGAACGGAAGGGCGAGTCGGCGCATGGCGAATCGTTTCAGGAGAGGCGCCGGCTATCGTAGCAGCGGCACATGACGGCGCGGCGCGTCATCGCCGCGAACGGAACGGCAGCCGCGCAACGAACGGCCCGTAGAGTTTTGCAACGAGATACAGCAGGCCCATCGCGACGGCGTCGGCGGTCAGGCCGAGCGGCACGTCGAGATAGCCTTCGGTCGCCTGGTAAAGCAGCGAATCGACCGCGAGCGAGATGCCGGTGCCCGCGACGAAGCACAGCAGCCCCTGCCGGCCGATCGTGCCGATCCACGGCATCGCGTGCGCAACCCTCTTCATCCAGCCGAGGTGCACGAGCTTGGCCGCGAGCCACGCGATCGCGAGGAAGTTCACGAGCCGCAGTGCGCCGAGGTTCTGCTTGATCGACGGATCGGTCGGGAACGGCTCGATGCGCAGCCGGTAGTAAGCGCCGGCGGCGACGATCGCGAGCGACACGGCCGTCAGCAACCAGCCCTGCGGCTTGGGCGCGAGCGTCTGGTAGACGGGCTGGCAGCGCGCGATCACGCCGAGCACGAACAGGAACTGCCACGCGAACGGATTGAAGTCCCACGGCGCACCTTCGACGGTCGGTAAGAAGCGCGCGATGTGCGGTGCCGCGTACCACAGCGACCCGCTGAACGCGAGCATCAGCCACGGCTGCGTGCGCGCGAGCGGCAGCGCGAGCGGGACGAGCAGCGCGAAGAACGCGTACATCGGCAACACCGATGCGAGGTACGGCTGGCGGCGGAACAGCAGGATGTCGCGCAGCGCGGCGAGCGGCTTGTGGAGCAGGCCGTCGAGGTCGTTGGTCGGCATGTTCGGGCCGTCGATCGCGAACGCGTTCAGCGCGGCCGTGATCAGCAGCATCAGGCCGGCCGTCACGAGGAACGCGCGGTAGATCTCGAACGCGCGCCGGATGAAGCGCTGGCGCGCGGCGGCCTCGTCGTGCCGCTCGGCGAGCGAGTTGTACGCGATCGCGGTAGCGAAGCCGCCGAGGAACACGAATACCTCGGCCGCGTCGCATAGTGCGTACGCGTGCAGCGTCACGCGCGACAGGATGCTGCCGCCGATGTGGTCGATGACGATGACGAGCAGCACGAGGCCGCGGAAGAAATCGAGCTCGGCGTAGCGGCCGGCCCTGGCGGGCGCGGTCATCGGACCGCCGCCCGGCGCGGGCCGCGCGCGCGGCCGGCACATGCCGCGCATGAATCGGGGTGAAGCATGACTTCGTGAGGAAATGGCGAACGGATGCGCATTGTGCCACCGATGCGGCGCCTGCCGGGTTAACACGGATGACGGGCCGGCCTGCCGCTGCCGATAAGCCGGGTCAGGCTGTCTGCGCAACGGGGCAGTTGGGAGCGCGCAACGCTTTGCGCGCGGTTTCGATACCCCAATGGACGGACGGTTTGCGACGTGACACCATTTTGTCCTCACGCGGCCGCACACCGCGTCGTCCGCACTGCGGGCCACACCTATAACAGATCAAACATTCGCCGGGCGCTCGGCCCGCCCGGCCCCCGGCTCCGGAGATCCGTCATGAAGAAGCACGTCATTTTTGCCGCCGCGCTCGCTGCATTCGCCGCGCCGGCCTTCGCCCAGAACAGCGTGACGCTGTACGGCCTGATCGACGAAGGCTTCAATTACACGAACAACGTGAACGTCAATGGGGTCGGAAAAACGAATTACCAGCTCGCGAGCGGTTTCGCGCAGGGCAGCCGCTGGGGCCTGAAAGGCAGCGAAGATCTCGGCGGCGGGCTCAAGGCGATCTTCACGCTGGAAAACGGGTTTGACGTGAACAACGGCCGGCTGGGCCAGGGCGGCCGCATGTTCGGCCGCCAGGCGTTCGTCGGGCTGAGCCAGTCGCGTTTCGGCACGCTGACCTTCGGCCGCCAGTACGACTCGGTCGTCGACTATCTCGCGCCGCTGACCGCGAACGGCAACTGGGGCGGCACGCTGTTCTCGCACCCGTTCGACAACGACAACACGGACAACTCGTTCCGCGTCAACAACACGGTCAAGTATGCGAGCCCCGACTGGAACGGCCTGACGTTCGGCGGCACGTACAGCTTCAGCAACAGCACGGGCTTCTCGAACAACCGCCAGTACAGCATCGGCGCGCAGTATTCGCTGGCCGGGCTGCAGGTCGCGGCCGCCTTCCTGCAGGCGAACAATCCGGGCGTCGGCAGCGCGGGCGCGATCGCGGCCGACGACGCGAACTTCGTCGCCGATCGCCTGCGCATCTTCGGCGGCGGCATCAATTACACGTTCGGCCCGGCAACGGTCGGCTTCGTCTACACGAAGACGGACGTGAAGAACCCGGTGTCGACCGTCTACCTGCCGGCAACGACGTTCGCCGGCCTCGGGCTGACCGCGACGAAGTTCCAGAACTTCGAGATCAACGGCAAGTACCAGCTCACGCCCGATTTCTATCTCGGCGCACAGTACGTGTACACGGACGGCAAGTTCGATGCCGCGGCCGGCTCGTTCAAGCCGAAGTACCATACGGTCGGCCTGATGGCCGACTACAGCCTGTCGAAGCGCACCGACGTCTATCTGCAGGGCGCCTGGCAGAAGGTGGCCGGCGACAAGACCGGCACGGCGGCCGACGGCGGCTACGTCGTCGGGACGGATGGCCCGTCGTCGTCGTCGAACCAGTTCGCGGTGCGCGCCGCGATCCGCCACAAGTTCTGACCGGACGGTGGCCGGGGCCGACCGCCCCGGCACCGGCCGTTGTCAGTCCGCCCGGCGCGTGCCGCCGAGCGTTTCCGCGAGCCAGTCGACGAAGATCCGCACGCGCGGCGCGAGATGCCGGCCGTACGGAAACACTACCGACACGGGCAGCGGCCCGGCATTCCATTCCGGCAGCACCTCGATGAGCGAGCCGTCGGCGAGCAGCGGCGCGAGCCCGTCGCGCGGCGCCTGGATCAGCCCGAGGCCCGCCAGACAGCACGCGAGATACGCCTGCGAGCTGTTGACCGACACGACGCTGTGCATCTTCACCGTGTGCACCTCGCCCGAATCCATGTCCGCATATTCCCAGTCCAGCTCGCGGCCCGTGCGGCTCGAGAAATAACCGACCGCGACGTGGTCCGGCAGCTCGTCCGGCGAGCGCGGCGTGCCGTGGCGCGCGAGATAGGCGGGCGACGCGCAGTTGATCTGCGCCATCTCGCCGATGCGCCGCGCGACGAGCGACGTGTCGGACAGCACGCCGACCCGCACCGCGCAGTCGATGCCGTCGGCAACGAGATCGACGAAGCGGTCGGTCGTGCTGATCACGACGCGCAGGTCGGGGTAGCGCGCGTGGAAATCCGGCAGCGCGGGAATCACCTGGTTCAGCGCGAAGCGCTCGGGCAGGTCGACGCGGATCACGCCGCGCGGCGACGCGCCGGCGTCCTCGAACAGCGTTTCCACATCGTCGAGATCAGCCAGCAACTGCACGCAGCGCTCGTAATAGGTCGCGCCCTCGGCGGTCAGCGCAACGCGCCGCGTCGTGCGCTGCAGCAGGCGGATCTTCAGGTGTTTTTCCAGATACTGGACGGCGTTGCTGACCGTCGGGCGCGGCAGTTGCAGCTGCTCGGCCGCTTTCGTGAAGCTGCCGAGATGGGCGACGCGCGCGAAGATGCGCATTGCTTGCAGATGGTCCATGCGGGGCGGGAGCGTTGGCGGAGGGGAACAGGCTCCATTGTTAATCAGCGTCGAATGGTTTGGTGGAGCCTTTCGCGTTTATCGCGCACCGCGATGCGCCCAGAATCCGGTCCATCCACTCACCACTTGAAGGAAACGGACATGGACACGCGTCAACTGGGCCGCACGGGCCCGCAGGTGTCGGCGATCGCGCTCGGCTGCATGGGGATGTCGGATTTCTACGGGCCGGCCGACCGCGACGAAAGCATCGCGACGCTGCACGCGGCGCTCGACAACGGCATCACGATGCTCGACACCGGCGATTTCTACGGGATGGGCGACAACGAGATGCTGATTCGCGACGCGCTGCGCGGCCGGGCGCGCGACCAGGTGCTGATCAGCGTGAAGTTCGGCGCGCTGCGCGATCCGGCCGGCGGGTTTGCCGGCTACGACGCGCGGCCCGACGCGATCCGGAACTTCGTCGCGTATTCGCTGAAGCGGCTCGGCACCGACTACATCGACATCTACCGGCCGTCGCGCGTCGATCCGGCGGTGCCGATCGAGGAGACGGTCGGCGCGATCGCCGATCTCGTGAAGGCCGGGTACGTGCGCCATATCGGCCTGTCGGAAGCCAGCGCCGACACGATCCGCCGCGCGGCGGCCGTCGCGCCGATCTCCGACCTGCAGATCGAATACTCGCTGCTGTCGCGCGGGATCGAGGCCGAGATCCTGCCCACGTGCCGTGAGCTCGGGATCGGCGTGACGGCCTACGGCGTGTTGTCGCGCGGGCTGCTGGGCGGGCGCTGGAGCACGGCGCGGCAGGGCGAGCGCGATTTCCGCGCGGCGAGCCCGCGCTTCCAGGGCGAGAACCTCGCACACAACCTCGCGCTCGTCGACGCGCTGCGCGCGATCGCCGACGAGAAGGGCAGCAATCCGGCTCAAGTCGCGATCGCCTGGGTGCTGTCGCGCGGCGGCGACATCGTGCCGCTGATCGGCGCGCGCGAGCGCACGCAGCTTCAGGACGGGTTGCTGGCTCCTAATATGCAACTAACGGTCAACGACATCACGCGCATCGAAGCGGCGGTTCCCGCCGGGGCGGCTGCCGGTGAGCGTTATCCGGCCGCACAGATGGCGCACCTCGACAGCGAGCAGGGGCGGGGGTAGTCCATGGGGCCTGACCAGCGGGCCTGACAGGTCCGCCCGACAGGCCCTAGCCAGCCTCAGGCAAAACCAGATGGCGGGCGGCGTGGCGGCGGGGCACCATCGGCGCCGTATTCAACCGGACGGAACGCCTGCCATGCAACTCCATACGCTGACGATCATCGTGCTGGTTTTCCTGCTGGCCGGCGCGGTCAAGGGGATGATCGGGCTCGGGCTGCCGACGATCGCGATGGGGCTGCTCACGCTCGCGATGCCGCCGTCGGCCGCGGCGAGCCTGCTGCTCGTGCCGTCGTTCATCACCAATGTGTGGCAGTTGTGGCTCGGTCCGTCGTTCGGGCCGCTGCTGCGTCGACTGTGGCCGCTGCTTGCCGGTCTCGCGATCGGTACGCTGACGGGCGGGCTGCCCGCGCTCGCGGCCGGCAGCACGTGGACGCATGCGGCACTCGGCGTCGTGCTGATCGCCTACGGGTTGTGGGGGCTGGCCGCCGCGCGGCTGCCCGCGCCGGGTCGTTGCGAAAAATGGCTGTCGGCCGTGGTCGGCTACCTGACGGGGGTCATGACGGCCGCGACCGGCGTGTTCGTCGTGCCGGCCGTGCCGTACCTGCAGGCGCTGCGGTTGTCGAAGGACGACCTGATCCAGGCGCTCGGACTGTCATTCACCGCGTCGACGATCGCGCTCGGCTTGCAGTTGCGCGTGACGGGCGCGCTGCAGACGGTCGATCTCGGCGTGTCGGCGCTCGCGCTCGTACCGGCGCTGGCGGGGATGGCCGGCGGCCAATATGCGCGGCGCGTGATGAGCGAGAAGGCGTTCAAGCGCTGCTTCTTCGTCGGGATGATTGCGCTCGGCGCGTATATGGCCGCTTCGAGGTGGCTGTGAGCGGGCATCGCCGACGCGCGTGATGACCGCCGTCCCGAAACATCCCGAAGCCGGCTGTCGATGCCGGCTTCGGGAGCGGTCACCGGGCGGTGATCGCGCCGCTCCGGCTCAGGCCGGATCGGCGTACTTCAGCGTCCACCCGAACGTGCGGGTCGCGCCCGCGCCGAGCGCAAACGGCTTCGTCGTGCACGCGAAGTTCGAATGCAACTGGCCGACCGGCGTCGTCGACAGCGGATTCGTCGCGCCGTTCGCCGTGTCGAAGGCGGACAGCGCGCAGTTGTCGAACCCGGACGCCGCATAGCCGGTCGCGGCGCTGTTCGCGTAGGTCACCGAAACGCCGTCGCCGTTGGCCTGCGTCGACGCGAAATCCGCGAACGACGTGAAGTCCGTCTCGACCGACAGGTTGCCGGCGAGCGTGCCCGAGCTCAGCGTATCGCTGCGCGCAACCGTGCCGTGCGCGAACGTCAGCACCGTATGCACCTGCAAGTCGAGATCCGTTGTGTACGCCGCATTCTTCGACGCGAGACGGAACTTCGCCGTATCGAACGACACGATCACCTGCCCGTTGCTTTGCTGTACGTTCAGGTTCTGGTAGTACGTGACGGGGATGTAGGTCTTCCCGTTGTACGACACCTGAGGTACCAGCAGCGCGTAGCCGAGATCGGTCGTGCCGTAGATCAGCTTGTCGGAGAACGGCACCGGGTAGTACGGCGTGTACGAGTTGTAGTCGGGCGCCTGGCTGAGGTTCAGGTTGATCACGCGCCGCCCGTCGCGCACGGTGAGCAGCGCCGCGCTGTACGGATGCGCGGTGTCGCCGGGCTGGTTGTACCAGGTGAGCGTGTAGCGCGGCAGCGCGTCGAGCCACGCAGCGTAGTCCGAATCGGCCATCGGCGCCTTGCCGCCGAAGCCGAGCTTGTTCCACCACGCATTCACGTACAGGTACTGGTGCAGCAGGCTGAAGTTCTCGCCCATCACGCGCGGCTTGCCGCGATACGCGTCGGTGCCGCGGCCCTTGACCCACATGTTCACCGACGGCGTCGGCAGCGACGGGTCGTACCAGTACGTGTCGAAGCGATGCGCGGCCTGGTAGATGAACGCATACGCGACCTGCTTCTCCTGGTCGGTCAGCACGCCGGCGTTGGCCGCCGCCGTCAGCACTTCCATGAACGCGGAATCGCCGTACGGGCCGATTGAGCGGCCGTAGTTGAAGCCCTGGCCGTCGGCGTTCAGCTGCGGCAGGATGAGGTCGACCGACTTGCGCAGATAGCCCTTCAGTTCGGGCGTGAGATTCGCCTCGTTGCCCATCTCGAAGGTGCGCTCGGTCACTTCGCCGATCAGCAGCGTGCTGTAGCGGTCGAAGCGCGCCTGGTCGTAATAGGTCGTGTGCGTGTTCGACGCTTCGTCGGAGAACCCGCCCGACGAGTCCTTGCGGATGTGGTTCGTGAGCGTGTACAGCAGCGCGTCGCGCGCACCCATCGTCGCGACGGACGGGTCGGTCGCCGATGCGAACGACGGGCTGCTCCAGCCGAGCTTCTGCCGCAGCCCGGCAATTCCGTAGGACACCGCATAGTAGTTCTGCGCGGTGTTGAGCGACGCGATGTCGATCGGCGTGCCGGCCGCCGGGCACGTATTGGTCTTGCCGCTCGCGTCGGGGCCGAACATGTCGCAGAAGGTGAGCCGCTGCTGCAGCGTCGCGAGCATCGCATCGCTGAAGACTTCGTTGAGCATCCCGTGCGCCTTCAGGTTGTTCAGCGCGACGAGGTAGTAGTACTCGCCCCACGACGTATTCGCATACGTGTAGTTGCTGCCCGACTGCGCCATCATCGCGGTCGTGATCGTCCGGTACGTAGAGAGGTAGTCCGCGTAGCGCGGGTCGCCCTTCGACTTCATGTCGATCAGGATGTACGACAGGCCGAGCGCAAGCTTGCCGGGCAGGAATTTGTCGCCGGTGTTGGTGTCGAGCACGTGGACCGGCGTGCCGTCGCCGAGATCCATCACGACCTGCGTGAAGTCGGGCGATTTCCGGATCAGGTCGAACAGCGCGCGCATCTGGCCCATCATCGTGACGGGAATGTTCGCGCCGGCCGGCACGCTGGTGTCGGGCGCGCCGTAGACGAGCGCCTGCAGCGAGTTCGACGCGAGCGAGGGCGTCGACGGGGCGGGCGACGAAGGCGGCGTGTCGGTCACGTCGTTGCCGCCGCATGCGCTGACGAACAGGACGGAAAGGGCGCTGAGCGCGGCGCCGAGCGCGAATCTGCTGCGCGGATGCATTGTGTCTCCAGTTTGAATAGTGATGAAGGACGGGCAGGTGTGGCCGTTGCCGCGCTCGACGCCCGTACCCGACCTCCGCCTTGCAACCCTGATCCCTGAAGACGGATGGCCTGAATCACAACTCGAGCGGGCAAGCGTTCTCCCTGCGCGGGCCGTGGCCGGCGTCGCGCTCATGCAGTGGAAAACGTTTTCCAAATTTAGGCATCGATCGGCGTGATGTCAATGAACTTTCACGCCGGGTGCAGCGGTAGAAACCCGAATAGTGGGAATGAAAAGCGCGGCGGGGAGATCGGAATTACGCTGAAATTGCCGGGGATTTTTTCTGAAATCGCTGGGGAGCGGTGTGGAGTGCAGGCATGGAAGCGCCGGGCGGGAAGGTTGCCTGGCGGTGCGTTAACGATGGAAGTAGAGAGAAAACGTTATCCATAAGGATCGAAGTGAATCAGGTCAGGCACCGGCGCGTCGATTGCGTCCGGCGCCCGGCCGCTCCGGCGAAGCTAAAGCTGTGCCTCGATCGCCGCCTTGTCGATCACCGACCAGACCTGGCGGATCTTGCCGTTATGAAACTCGTAGAACACGTTCTCGGCGAACGTGACCTTCCTGCCGTCGACGGCGAGCCCCATGAACGACCCTTTCGGCGAACAGGCGAAGCGAAGCCGGCACGCGACGCGCGGCGGCTCGCACGCGAGCAGCCGGATGTCGAAACGGAGATCGGGAATGTCGCGGTAGTCCTGTTCCAGCATCGCGCGGTAACCGGACAAGCCAAGCGGCCGGTCGTTGTGGATCACGTCGTCGGAGACGTACTGGCCGAGCGCCGGCCAGTCCCGGCGGTTCAGGCAGTCGATATACGCGCGGTAGCGGGTTGCGAGATCGGTTTCGGTCATGGCCATGCCTCCCGTGTATCGGTGGGGTGAGTCGAATGCGGCGCGCGTCACCGCGGCGTTGTTTCTCCGGATAAAAACGCGACGAACTCCCGCGTGTACTTCGGCAGCGCATCGAACGACCGCGCGCAGAGCGTCAGCTTCCGGTGGCTCCACGGATCGGACAGCTCGACGAGCCGCACGTCCATCGTCTGCATCGCGCGCTCGGCCGCATGCCGCGACACGATGCCGATGCCCACGCCGCTGGCGATCACGCGGCAGATCGCATCGAAGCTCTTCAGTTGCACGCGATAGCGGATCCGCTTGCCGAGCGCGCGTGCCTGGTCGGCGAGATGCACCTGCAGCGCGCTGCCGTCGGTGAGGCCGATGAAGTCCGCGTCGGCGATCGTGTCGAACGCGACCTTGTCGTACGACGCGAGCGGATGCGCGGCCGGCACGACGACGATCAGCCAGTCTTCGCGGAACGGTTTTTGTTCGAGCCCGCCGAGCCCGACCGAATCGGCGACGATGCCGACCTCGGCCGTCTTGTTGCGGATCGCATGCACGATCTCCTGGCTCGAGCGCTCCTCGACGCTGATCGACAGCTTCGGATGATGCGGCAGGTAAGCGGCCAGCGCATCGGGCAGGTATTCGCTCAGCGATGCCGTATTGCACAGCAGCCGGATATGCCCGCGCAGCCCCTGGCCGTATTGCTGCA
This sequence comes from Burkholderia pyrrocinia, assembly GCF_003330765.1. Taxonomy (NCBI): domain Bacteria; kingdom Pseudomonadati; phylum Pseudomonadota; class Betaproteobacteria; order Burkholderiales; family Burkholderiaceae; genus Burkholderia; species Burkholderia pyrrocinia. The sequence continues at coordinate 1,117,388 of NZ_CP024903.1, forward strand.
GTTCGCCGCGCATGTGGTCGATCTGCTGCAGCACGGTGCGCGCGTGGTGTTCGAGCGCGCGGCCCGCATCGGTCGCCTGCGCGCCCGATTTGGTCCGGTGCAGCAACGGCACGCCGAGCTCGTCCTCCATGCCGCGGATGCGCTCGCTCGCGGCCTGCAGCGTGATGTGCGTCCGCTCGGCGCCGCTCGTGATCGTGCCGGCCTCGCAGATGTTCAGGAAGAGCCGCAGGTCGGTCAGGTCGAAACGCATGATGGGCGGGGAGCGATAGCGTTGGAATGGCCGATAAGTTAGCAGGGAACGGCAGCCTTGGTCTCAGGCGCAGCCTGAGACCCGATTCGCCGGTTCCGTATTTTCGGGGCACGATCGATGGCCGATCATGACCGCACATCAACCGGGGAGCCTGTCATGCAGATCGATTCGTCGTGGGGCGTGTCGTTCAAGATCGCGCTGCACCTGTTGTTCCTGTGCATCGGCATCGCGTGGGCCTGCTCCGAACTTGTCGAATGGTTGCGTTGAGCGTGGCGGCCGCCTGTCGCCGTCACGCGCCTATCGAAACAAATTTGTCATAGTTTACCGGGACGAAAATTCTTCCGCTTTCACGCAAAAAGACCATCAAGTTTCTCCAAATCGGACCGTATTACCGGTAGCACATACCGGCCGGCGCCCCGGTCGTGATCGTTTGTCATCATTGTTTGCATCCAGTTACACGTCGGCCGTTCCGTTTTTGAGATGCTTGAAAGATTGTCAAACCGGAGTCGGATCGTCCATGGAAACGCGCGAGATTCACCGCAAGGCGGCGTGGCTGTCGGGCCTGGCCGCCGTGCTCGTCATGGCCGGTTGTGCAAGCACGCAGTCCGTTCCGCCGAGCGACACGCTGGCGGGACAGTCGTCGCCGTCGAGCCAGCCTGCCGCTGCGCCGTCGGCCGCCACGTCCGCCGCACCGCCGCCGGCGCCGATTCTCGTTGCGCAGAAGTACGTCGTGAAGCGCGGCGACACGCTGACGGGCATCGCGTCCGCGAACGACTGCAGCATTGCCGACCTGCGCACCTGGAACAAGCTGGGCGCGAACGGCAAGCTGCGCATGGGGCAGGTGCTGCGCATCGTTCGGCAGCAGCCGCTGCCGCCGTCGGGCGCGGCCGGCACGCAGGCTGCCGCGCCGGCCGCCGCGAGCGATGCGGCGGCGGGTAGCCAGGCAACAGCGCAGGCGACGGCATCGGCCACGAGCGACCGCCAGGTCGTCAAGGAAACGAAGCGGCATTCGGGCGGTGTCGCGCTCACGTGGCCCGCACGCGGCAAGATCGTCGACGGGTTCCGGCCGGGGCAGAACCGCGGCATCCAGATCGCCGGCCGGCCGGGCGATCCGGTCCGCGCCGCGGCCGACGGCCGCGTGATGTACGCGGGCACCGGCCTGAACGATTACGGCAGCCTGATCATCGTCCAGCACAACGCGGATTTCCTGACCGCCTACGCGCACAACCGCAAGCTGCTCGTGAAGACGGGCGACATCGTGCGCCAGGGCGACGAGATCGCCGAGATGGGCGACCTCGACAACTCGCGCGTCGCGCTGCTGTTCGAGGTGCGGCGCGACGGCAAGCCGGTGAATCCGATGCCGTTCCTGCCTTCGCCGCAAGGCTGAAGCCCCCCGTTCTGCTGGAACGCAACGGCGGTCGCTGCTACGCTAGGGTCTGTTCATGCGAGTCCCGCTTGCGCGGGGCCGACGGTCGTCTTTCGGGGATGCGCGGCGGATGCCGTCGCGGGCCGGCCGTCGGCGTGAACCGGCGCGCGTCGCCGATGTGCGCCTGCGTTGCTTCGTGCCATCGTTTCCGACAGAACACTACTCATCCATGGAACACTCTCCGACACGCCGCTCGCTGTTGCTTGCCGCCGTTGCCGCGCCGTTCGTCGCCGCGTGCACGTCCGCGCCGGTCGCCGACCAGGGGCGCGCCCATGCCGCACAAGCCGAACTCGCCGCGCTCGAAAAAGCATCGAACGGCCGGCTCGGCGTCGCCGCGCTCGATACGTCGAACGGCGTGCGCATCGCCCACCATGCGCGCGAGCGTTTCCCGCTGTGCGGCACGTATGCGGTCGTCGCGGCCGCCGCGATACTCGCGCGCGGTTCGCTCGACGCGTCGCTGCTGCCGCGCCGCATCCTGTACCGCCGCTATGACGTCGTGTCGGGCTCGCCGATTACGGAAAGCCACGTCGACACGGGCATGACGATCGCGCAGCTCTGCGCGGCGATGCTGCAGTCGGGCGACAAGGGGGCGGGCAACCTGCTGATGGGCGTGCTCGGCGGCCCGCAGGCCGTCACGTCGTTCGCGCACGAGAGCGGCGACACGACGTTCCGCCTCGATCACTGGGAACCCGAACTGAACAAGGCCGCGCCCGGCGACGAACGCGACACGTCGACGCCGGTGGCGATGGTCGACATGCTGCAGCGGCTGCTGCTCGGCGACGCGCTGCGTGAGCCGCAGCGCGCGCAACTGACGGAATGGCTGGTGGGCGGCGCGCGTGGCGCGACCGGCATCGCGGCGGGCGTGCCGCCCGGCTGGCGCGTCGCGGACAAGGCCGGCACGGGCGGTTACGGCACGACGACCGATGTCGCGGTGCTGTGGCCGCCGTCGCGCGCGCCGCTCGTGATGGCCGTGTCGTTCACGCAGCCGCAGGCCGACGCGGCCGCCCGCGCGGACGTCGTCGCATCGGCGGCGCGCATCGTGGCGGGCGCGCTCACCACGACGGCCTGAGCGTCCTGCGCCTCGCGCAAAGCCGGCGTTTGGCTTATCGTGTCGGTCAGCGTGCGGTCCTTCCGCGCCGTTTTTCCGGTTCCCTTCTTCATGCGCCGACTTCCGCCCCTGCACGCGCTGCAGATTTTCTCGACAGTGGCTCGCCACCGCAGCTTCACGCGCGCGGCCGAGCAGCTGTGCATCACGCAGGGCGCGGTGAGCCGGCAGATCCAGACGCTCGAGGCGCATTACGGCTTTCCGCTGTTCAAGCGGCATGCGAAGGGCCTCACGCTGACGGCGGAGGGTGAGCAGTTGCTGCCGGTCGTCAACGAGAGCTTCGCGCGGATCGAGGACATCTCGATGAAGCTCACGCGGCAGCGCACCGATCTCGCGCTGAAGGTGCCGACCTGCGTGATGCGCTGGATGCTGCCGCGCATCATGCGCTTCCAGGGCGAGCATCCCGATCTCCATGTGCAGATCACGACGGTGTGGCAGCACGTCGTCGATTTCTCGAGCGAGCCGTTCGACGCGGCGGTCGTCTACGGCACGTCGCCCGGTCCGGGCGTATTCGCGCTGCCGCTGTTCGACGAGCGGCTGACGCCCGTGTGTGCACCCGAGTTGCGGCAGGCGTCGCCGCTCGATGCGGTTGGCGATCTCGCGCGCCATACGCTGCTGCATCCGACGCGCGACCATCGCGACTGGCGTGCATGGCTCGATCATGCGGGCGAGCGCAGCGTCGATCCCGCGCGCGGGCCGACGTTCGACACGCTCGATCTCGCGACGAACGCGGCGATGCAGGGCTTCGGCGTCGCGATCGGCGACGTGACGCTCGTCGACGACGACGTCAGCGCGCACCGGCTCGAACGGCCGTTCGACATCGTGCTCGAGACCGGCGCGCGCTACTTCTTCGTGTATCCCGAGAACCTCGGCAGCCAGCAGAAGATCCGCGCGTTCAGCGACTGGATCGCGCGCCATCGCGACTGACGCGCGACACCGGCAGCGGGCTTTACTGGTAGGTCACGACGGCGATCACCGGTGCATGATCGTGGCCCGGACGGTCAGGTAAAACGATTGCGCGCGAGGCCTGCGTAAAGGCCGTGGTCTTCAGCGAGCGCAGCGTTGCCGCGTCGACGAACGCGATCTGGCCGCTCGCCGGGCGCGGGCAGTCGGCGCGCATACGCGCGTGGGCGACATCGGCCGTGTCGAGCGCGAACGAGCAGGGTGGCTCGACGATCATGCCGGAGAAGTGAATGATGCCGGACGTGCCGCCGGCAAAGGACGAGGACGAGGCCAGAAGCGAGGCAGCCAGGGCGAACGAGGCAGCGAACAGGCGATGCTTCATGACAGGCTCCAGAGAGGAAGCGCGTCGCAGCGGGGCCGCTCGGGTGGCAGTCCGTCAACGCTGCGATGCTGTATGCGTAAACGGCAAAACCATCGGACCTCTTGAATGAAAAAACGGAAATACAGCTAATAAGCAAATGACGCCGGATTGCTTCAACCAATGTAGGTCGAATCTGCGCAACCGCAAGTCAGGGAAATGCCGGGTGGGATAGGGTCGCAGGACGAACGGTTGCCGCGACCGTTGCGTGGGCAATGTCCTTGCGCCGCCCGGAAAGCAAAACGGCCGCTCGTCTCGAGCGGCCGTTTTGCTTTGGAGCGGAGGGGGCGGTGTTCAGCCCGCGCGCTTGCGTACCGCGCCGACGACCACGAGCAGCACGATCGCGCCGATGATCGACGCGATCCAGCCCGCACCCTGGCCCGGCGCATACCAGCCGGCGGCGCGGCCGACGTAGCCCGCGACCAGCGAGCCGACGACGCCGAGCACGATCGTCATCAGGATGCCCATCTTGTCGTCGCCGGGCTTGAGCGCGCGGGCGAGGAGGCCGACGATGAGCCCGACCACCAGGGTTTCGATGAATTGCAGCATGAACGCCTCCCTATTGCTGTTGAGCTGTTGACGAAAGGTAATGGACCCGCACGGCGCGCCAGGGTTCCTTGCGGCGGGAAACCGGCGCGCGGCGTGCCGAGTATCGCATGCCGCCGCGTCGCGCGGATGTCAGGCCGACGGTGTGCCGACAGCCGGGTCCAGGCGGCGATAACCCTCGGTCGCGCGCAGCAGCGTGCGCGTGTAGTCGCGCGCGACTTGCCCCGCGCGCACGTCCTCGACCCGTAACTGCTCGACGATCTCGCCTTGCTGCATCACGGCGACGCGCTGGCACAGGAAGCCGATCACCGCGAGATTGTGGCTGACGAGGATCATCGTCAGGTTGCGTTCGCGATGCAGGCGGCGCAACAGGTTCAGGATCTCGGCCTGCACCGACACGTCGAGCGCGGAGGTCGGCTCGTCGAGCAGCAGCACGCGCGGCTCGACGATCAGCGCGCGCGCGATCGCGACGCGCTGCCGCTGACCACCCGACAACTGGTGCGGATAGCGGAAGCGGAACGCGGGGCCGAGGCCGACCTCGGACAGCGCGCGGGCGATGCGCGCATCGGCGCCGCCGATCGCGGGGCGGCCCATGCCGTGGATCGACAGCGGCTCGCGCAGCGTCTGGTCGACCGTGAAGCGCGGATGCAGCGACGCGTACGGATCCTGGAACACCATCTGCACGTGGCGGCGGAACGCGCGGTCGGGCGTGCCGCCGACCGGCCGGCCGTCGATCGACAGGCTGCCGGACGCGAGCGGCACGAGGCCCGTCAGCGCGCGCAGCAGCGTCGACTTGCCGGACCCCGACTCGCCGACGAGCCCGAACACCTCGCCGTCGCGCACCGCGAAGCTGGCATCGCGCACGGCGTCGACGTGACCCGTGCGGGTCGGAAAACGGATCGATGCGTGATCGACGTCGATCATCGTGTTGCCTCCTGTCGATCGGCGGGCGTGGTGGCGGGCGATGCGGGGTCGAGCCAGGCCGGATCGCGCCGCAGCACGGGCAGTTCGTCCGGCGGGTTCGCGAGCGGCGGGTTCGCGGCGAGCAGCCCGCGCGTGTACGGATGCGTCGCGTCGCGCAGGTCGCGCGCGGCGCAGGTTTCGACCACGCGGCCCGCGTACATCACCGCGACGCGATCGCAGAACGACATCACGAGCGGCAGGTCGTGGCTGATGAACATCAGGCCCGTGCCGTGCCGCGCGATCATCGCGTCGAGCACCGCGAGCACCTGCATCGATACTGCGACATCGAGCGCGGAGGTCGGTTCGTCGGCGATCAGCAGGCGCGGGCCGGTCGACACCATCATCGCGATCATCACGCGCTGGCCCATGCCGCCCGACAACTCGTGCGGATACGCATCGGCGACGCGCGCCGGATCGCGGATCTGCACGGCCGCGAGCGCGTCGACGATCCGTTCGCGCAGCGCGCGGCCGCGCAGCCCGGGCTCGTGCAGCCGGAACGCTTCGCCCATCTGCTTCGCGACCGTCATCACCGGGTTCAGCGAATATTTCGGGTCTTGCAGGATCATGCCCATCTGGCTGCCGCACAGCCGCCGGCGTTCGCGCGGCGACATCGCGAGCAGGTCGTGACCCGCGAAGCGCATCGTGCGCGCGGACCAGCGCGCGGCATCGGGCAGCAGGCCGAGCAGCGCGCGGCCTGTCAGCGACTTGCCGGAGCCCGATTCGCCGACGATGCCGAGCCGTTCGCCCGGTGCGAGCGTCAGCGTCAGGTCGCGCACGGCATCGGAGACGACACCGTCGTGCCCGCGAAAGCCGATCTTCAGGCCGTCGATCTCGCAGAGCGGCGCAGGCGCGGTGGCGGAATTCAACGGCATGTCACGCTCCATGGCGGGGATCGAAGACGTCGCGCAGCCCGTCGCCGAGCAGGTTGAACGCGAGGCTCACGAGCAGGATCGCGATGCCGGGCAGCGTCGCGACCCACCACGCGTCGAGCAGCACGTTGCGGCCCGACGCGACCATGAAGCCCCACTCGGGGCTCGGCGGCTGAGCGCCGAGGCCGAGGAAACCGAGCCCCGCGACGGTCAGGATGATGCCGGCCATGTCGAGCGTCGCGCGCACGATCACCGACGACATGCACATCGGCATGATGTAACGCAGCAGGATGCGCGGGCCCGATGCGCCCTGCAGCCGCGCGGCATGGATGTAGTCGGCCTGCGCGATGCGGATCGTCTCCGCGCGCGCGAGCCGCGCATAGGCGGGCCAGGCGGTGATCGAGATCGCGACGACCGCGTTGATCACGCCGGGCCCGAGCGCGGCCGCGAACGCGAGCGCGAGCACGATCTTCGGGAACGCGAGCGCGACGTCGGTGATGCGCATCAGCACGCTGTCGACGAAGCCGCCGCAATAGCCGGCCGTCGTGCCGATCAGCAGGCCGATCGGCACGACGATCACGACGACGAGCAGTGCGATGCCGAGCGTGAGGCGCGAGCCGGCAATCAGCCGCGAGAGGATGTCGCGGCCGAGCTGGTCGGTGCCGAGCCAGTGCGACGGCGAGCCGGGCGGCAGCAGGCGGTCGGACAGCACCTGGCGCAGCGGATCGTGCGGCATGATCAGCGGGCCGACGATCGCGACGACGATCAGCGCGACGAGGATCGCGAGCCCGAACAGGTTAAGCGGATTCGTGGCGAAACGGCGCCAGCGTCGGTACGCGAGGCCGAGCGCGGCCTGCGAGCGCGACGCGGGCGCGTCGGAAAGCAGCCACGCGCGCAGCGTGAGGCGCTCGGCGTTCATGATCGGACGACCTTGGGCATGGGCGATGAAAGAGGCGGGGTGGAAGCGGTCATGTCGGGGCGGCCCTCAGCGCGCACGCGGATCGAACACGCGGTACAGCGCGTCGGTCAGCAGGTTGACGGTGATGAACATCGCGCCGATCACGAGCGTCGCGCCGAGCACCGCGTTCATGTCGGCGTTCAGCAGCGCGCCCGTCAGGTACGAGCCGAGCCCCGGCCACGCGAACACGATCTCGGTCAGCACCGAGCCTTCGAGCAGGTTGCTGTACGTGAGCGCGATCACGGTGAGCAGCGGCACCGCGATGTTGCCGAACGCGTGCCGCCAGATCACGCGACGCTCGGACAAGCCCTTCGCGCGCGCGGTGACGATGTATTCCTGGCTCAACTGGTCGAGCATGAACGAGCGCGTCATGCGGCTCAGGTAGGCAACCGAGTAGTAGCCGAGGATCGCGGCCGGCAGCGCGATGTGCGACACCGCGTTGCGGAATACGTCCCATTCGCCCGCGAGCGCCGCGTCGATCAGCAGGCTGCCCGTGCGCGTATCGACCATCCCGTCGTACACGGGATCGAGCCGGCCGGGCCCGCCGACCCAGTGCAGTCGCGCGTAGAACAGCAGCAGCCCCATCAGCCCGAGCCAGAATACCGGCACGGAATTGCCGATCAGCCCGACGAAGCGCGCGATATGGTCGATCGGCCGGTTGTGCTTCACGGCGGCCGCGACGCCGAGCGGCACGCCGATCGCGATGCCGATCAGCGTCGCGATCGTCGCCAGCTCGAGCGTGGCCGGGAACACGCGCTTGATGTCGTCGAGCACCGGGTTCGCCGTCAGCAGCGACACGCCGAGATTGCCGTGCAGCACGTCGCGCGCATAGATCAGGAATTGCGTGACGAGCGGCTTGTCGAGCCCGAGCGCGATGCGTTCGGCCGCGTACGCGTCGGCCGACGCACGATCGCCGAGGATCGCCAGCACGGGATCGATCGGCACCTTGCGGCCGATCACGAACGTCAGCGCGAGCAGCCCCGCGAACGTGACGGCGAGCGTGAGCGCCCAGCGCAGCACGCGCAGCGCCCAGCGCACGGCCGGGCGCCGCGCGGGCAGCGTGCGCAGTGCTTCGAGGGAGGAGGCGGGAGTCGACATGCGGCGAATCTTATTGCTTCTTCAGGTTGCGGTACGACACGAGATCGTTGATCGGTCCGACGTCGAGCCCGCTCACGCCGGGCCGCGTCGCGACCTGCGCGACTTTCTCGAACATGATCACGAACGGCGAGCGCGCGAGCATGTCCTTCTGCATCGCCTGGTACCGTTGCGCGCGTTTCGCGGCGGTCGGTTCGGCAAGCGCGGTGTCGGTTTCCTTCGTCAGTTGCGGAATGTCCCAGCTATTGCGCCAGGCCAGCATTTTATAGCTCGTCTTGTCGGAATTGTCCGGATTCCACGCAAAACCCTGCGCGTTGCTGTGCGGATCGATGTAGTCGGCCGACCATTCGCCGATGTAGATGTCGTGCTGGCGCGCGCGGTATTTCGCGAGCGTCTGCTTGTTGTCGCCGGGAATCAGCTGCACCTTGATGCCCGCCTGCGCGAAGTTTGCCTGCACGGCCTGCGCGATCTCCGTGTACGGATAATCGTTGCGCACGTCCATCGTCACGGAAAAGCCGTTGGGCACGCCGGCCTTCGCGAGCAACGCCTTCGCCTTCGCGACGTCGAGCTTGTACGGGTTCGTGTTCAGCGTGCCGAGGAAGCCTTCGGGCAGGAAGGTCTGGTGCACCTTGTAGGTCGTCTTCACGACATTGCCCTGGATGCCGGCATAGTCGACGAGCCACTTCAGTGCTTCCTGCACGTCGGGCTTCGCGAGCGTCGGGTTCTTCGTGTTCAGGCCGAGATACAGCAGCGTCGCCTGCGGCGACGCCGACACCTTCGCCTTGCCGGATTTCACGACCGCAGCCAGATCGTCGGGGCTCAGGTCGCGCGCCGCATCGACGTCGCCATTTTCCAGCAGCAGGCGCTGGCTCGCGGCTTCGGGCACGTGGCGCAGCACGATGCGCTTCATCGCGAGCGGCAGCCGGTAGCCGTCGAAGCGCTGCAGCACGATGCTGTCGCCGGCCGCCCACTTGACCAGCTTGTACGCGCCGGAGCCGGCCTCGTTGGTCTTCAGCCATGCATTGCCGAAGTCGTTGCCCTGCTGGTGCGACAGCAGCAGCTTCTTGTCCAGCACCGACGCGGGCCACGAGCCGAGCACGTTCAGCACGAAGGTCGGCGCGTACTTGTGGTCGGTCGTGACCGACACCGTCAGGTCGTCGAGCTTCTTCACATTGGCCACGACGTTCGACTTGGTGAGTCCGATGCCGGTCAGCACGGCGGCCGGCCCCTTGTCGAGCAGCACCGCGCGCTGGATCGACCACGCGACGTCGTCGGCCGTCAGCGGGTTGCCCGAATGGAACTTGAGGCCGGGGTGCAGCTTGAACGTATAGGTCAGCCCGTCGGCGCTCACCGTCCACGACTGCGCGACATCGCCGTTGAATTTAGACGGATCGCGCAGGTCGACGCGCACGAGCCGGTCGTACGTGTTCGCGACGTATTCCTCCGGCACCAGCTCGTAGATCTCGCCCGGATCGAGCGTCGTGAATTCGTCGAGCAGCGTGGCCATCACGAACATGTCCTTCGGCGTTTCCGCGCGGGCGGCGGAAAGCGGAACGGCGGCGAGAACGGACGCGGCGGCCAGCGCCGCGACGAGCCGGGATGTCAGGGATTTCATGTGCGCTCCATCGGTCGTTGAAGTCGTTGAACGTGAACGGTGAGGGGGACGTGCATCGCCATCACATCAGGCGCCACGGGCCGCTCGCCGCGTTGTCGATCTGCGGCAACGCGCGCGAACCGGGCAGTTCGTAGTGCCACCACTCGCTGTCGATGTGCGCGAAGCCGGCCGCGTGCATCACGCCGAGCAGCAGCAGGCGGTTGCGTTGCACGGCTTCGGGCAGCCCCGCGTGGAAGTGACCAGACGCGGCGACCATCTCGTCGAAGCCCGTGCCCATGTCGAGCGGCTCGCCGTCCGCGCCGACGAGCGTCAGGTCGAGCGCGGTGCCGCGGCTGTGATTCGAGCCGCGGCCGAGATCGGCGATGAAATTCGGATCGGGCTGGAAATCCCACAGCACCTGCTGCGCCTGCGGCGGCCGGTAGGCGTCGTAGATGCGCAGCGTGAAGCCGGCTTGTGCTGCGACATCGACCGCGCGGCGCAGCGCGGCTTCGGCCGGTTCGAGCAGCAGGCAGTGCGCGCGGCGGTAGATCGGCTTGCCGGTCAGGTTGCGATCGGTCGCGTAGACGAGATCGAGGTCGACGCGATGCGTGGCGGGCGTGATTTCGACAAGGCGGTGCAAGGTCATCAGCGGTTCAGAGGGCTCGCTCAAGATTCGAATTGGTCGAACGTGTGCTGCAGTGCGCGGTTGCGCGCGACGCGCCGGTCGATCGCGGGGCCGAGGCGGTCGACGACGGCCGTGATCAGCAGGTTGAACAGGCAGGTGAGCGGCGCCAGCGAATCCCAGAACTGGCCGACGTCGGTCTTCACCTGCAGCAGGTCGGCCGGCCATTCGCGCGCCCACGGGCAGGAGAGATCGGTGACCAGCGCGAACGGCTGCCCGCGCTCGGCCGCCGCCTGGCAATAGCGGCGCGCGCTGCGCGAATACGCGCGCGTGTCGGTGACGATGCAGTACGGCCGCTCGAATTCGGAGTTCAGCGAATCGACATACGAGCCTGACTGGCCGTCGGAATAGAACACGCGCGGGCGCAGGTATTCGAGGTAGCTGCTGAATGCGTTGCTGATCCCGCGCGTCGACTGGATGCCGAGGATGAACACCGCGTCGGCATGCGCGATCCGGTCGGCGACCTGCGCGAAAACGGGGCCTTCGGCGAGCCGGTATACGTGGCGGATCGCATCGAGCTCGCGGTCGAGCGACGACGCGAGCGTGGCGTCACCGCCGTTGCCTTCGGCCGGCTGTGTGCCGGCGACACGGCGGTATTCGTCGAGCCGGTCGGTGATCATCCATGGGCGATCGCCGCCGCCGCGCAACTCGCGTTTCAGGTCGTCGAGATTGCGATAGCCGACGCTGCGCAGGAAGCGCCCGACCGAGATGCCGCTCGTGCCGGCCTGCCGGGCGATCTGGTCGGCCGTCTCGAGCCCGAGCCGGTCGAGGTTCGCGAGCATGTAGCTCGCGATGCGCTTCGCGGTCGGCGTCAGCTCGGCATAGCGGGATTCGACGGTACAGGCGAACGCGCAGGTCATCGGCTGTTAGATCGTTGTCGTCGGATGATCGAATGTCATCCATCTAACGAAGCCAAAATCATTCGCGCCAGCGGATAAAAACTATGGTGTGAGGAAAGGTGATAGGGTCAATCCCGGGTCGGGTTTATTTCCCCGGCGAATAATTTGCATTTTCCTGCCCGCTCGGAAGCGGCGGAAACGGATCTCGACACGCTGTTCGCCGCCCAGATCGTGTTCTGGATGTTCGCTGCGCCGGACGGGCATGCGAAGAATTTCAGCCTGCGCCTGCTGCCGGGCGGCTGCTTCCGTCTCACGCCGCTCTACGACGTGATCGCTGGCACGGCGGGCTGCGGCGATTACCCGCGCGCCGGCATGGCCGGCCGCGCGGGACGCCGCGATTATTTCGCCAGCGTGCGGTATGACACGAGGTCGTTGATCGGCCCGATTTCCGGCCCGGTCGTGCCGGGGCGCGTCGCAACCTGCACGACCTTCTCGAACATGATGATGAACGGCGAGTTCGCGAGCACGGCCTTCTGCAGCGCTTCGTAACGCTGCGCGCGCTTCGCGGGCGACGGCTCGACGAGCGCGGCCTCGGTGTCCTTCGTCAGTTGCGGAATGTCCCAGCTGTTGCGCCACGCGAGCATCTTCGTCGGCGACTGGTCCGAGTTGTCCGGATTCCACGCGAAGCCGCGCGCGTTGCTGTTCGGGTCCATGTAGTCGGGCGACCATTCGCCGATAAAGATGTCGTGCTGGCGCGCGCGGTACTTGCCGATCGCCTGCTTCGCGTCGCCGGGGATCAGCTTCACGCGGATGCCGCCCTGCGCGAAGTTCGCCTGCAGCGCCTGCGCGATCTCGATGTACGGATAGTCGTTCGGCATGTCCATCGTCACGTCGAAGCCGTTCGGCAAACCGGCCTTCGCGAGCAGCGCCTTCGCCTTCGCGACGTCCTGCTTGTACGGGCGCGCGTTCAGCGTGCCGAGGAAGCCTTCGGGCAGGAAGGCTTCATGAACCTTGTAAGTCGTGCTGACGATGTTGTGCTGGATGCCGTCGTAGTCGACCAGCCATTTCATCGCCTGCTGCACGTCGGGTTTCGCGAGGTTCGGGTTCTTCGTGTTCAGGCTCAGGTACAGCAGCGCGGACACCGGCCACGACGCGACCTTGATCTTGCCTGCCTTCGTCAGCGCGGCGAGGCTGTCGGGGCTCAGGTTGCGCGCGGCGTCGACGTCGCCGTTCTCCAGCAGCAGCCGTTGCGCGGACGCTTCGGGCACGTGGCGCAGCACGACGCGCTTCATCGGGTACGGCGTGCGGTATTTCTCGAAACGCTGCAGCACGATGCTCTCGTTCGGCGTCCACTTGACGAGCTGGTACGGGCCGGAGCCCGCATCGTTGGTCCTGAGCCAGCCGCTGCCGAGATCGTTGCCCTGCTGGTGCGACAGCAGCAGCTTCTTGTCGAAGACCGATGCCGGGCACGCGCTCAGCACGTTGAGCACGAAGCTCGGTGCGTATTTGCGGTCGGTTTCGAGCACCACCGTCTGCGGATCGATCGCGCGCACCTTCTGCATCACGTTCGCCTTCGTGAGGCCAAGATCGGCGAGCACGCCGGCCGGCCCCTTGTCGAGCAGGAGGGTGCGCTGCAGCGACCACGCGACGTCGTCGGCGGTCACCGGGTTGCCGGAATGGAACGTGAGGCCCGGGCGCAGCTTGAACGTGTAGGTCACGCCGTCGGCGCCGACCGTCCACGATTGCGCGATCTGTCCGTCGAAGCGCGTCGGATCCTTCAGGTCGACGCGCACGAGCCGCTCATAGGTGTTCGCGACGTACTCCGACGGCACGAGTTCGTAGATTCCGCTCGGGTCGAGGGTCGTGAATTCGCCGAGCTGCGTGGCGACGACGAAGATGCCGGGCGGCGTGGCAGCCTGCGCCGGCAGTGCCGGAACAAGCGCGACGAGCGCGGCGCTGATGAACAGCCGGGACAGCAGGTGCTTCATGTGGGCTCCGTCGGAAAGGAATCGTGGAGCGATTCTCTCATCGACGGCGGCCGGATGAAAATATTCGGCGTGCGCGCGGCGGCGCGCGGGTGTGGGCCGGGCGGGCGCCCGGCGCCGGCAGGCGTCGGATCAGATCACGCAGCGCGCGATCGCGAAGCGCATCGCTTCCTCGGGCGGCTCGCTGCCCGAGCCGCGCACGACCTTGACGACCGAGCCGTTGCCCGACGGCGTCAGCGTGACGAAGTACGAGTTCGATCCGACGGCGATGTCGGTCACGCCGTTGTGCTGCGATTGCGAGGTACCCGACAGGCGGCTGTCGAGGCAGTTGGCGATCGCGTGGGCCGGACGTTGCGACGACACGTAGATCATCGGTGCTGCGCCGGATGCGGCCGAGTCGGACGAGGGAGCGGAACCGCAGGCGGCGAGCAGGGCGGCGGGGAGGAGCAGCAGGAATCGTTTCATGGTCGGTCGTCGAGTGTCTCGTATCGAGGCTGGGGCGCGGGGTAGGCGAAACGCGAAGCTTCGCGACGAAACCGCCCGGAATCGAGGCCGTTTTTGACGGTCGATACGGCAGGCAGCTGACGACGGAGTATACCCGCAGCGTTTGACGCGGATGGCGCGTTGAAACGATTCGATACAACAAGCACCCGCTGCCGCGCGGCGGCAGCGGGCGTTTCAGGCGATGGCGAATGGGCGCTTGCCGGTGTTGTCGATCTTATTGGCCGACCTTGTGGCTGACCGCATTTTCCTGCTGGTTCAGCACGTGCCTTTCGCTCTTCGTGATGTGGCCGCGATCCTGCCCGGCCATGTCCCGCTCTTCCTGGCGGATCTTGCGGTCGTCACGGTGCAGGCGCGCGGCCTGTGCGTGCGACATCTCGCCCTCCTTCACTTCGTGATGGATGCGGCGATTCTGGTTCGCGAGGCGCTGGTTGACCTCTTCGCGGCGCTGATGCGCCTGTTGCCACTGCGTGTCGGCAAACGCGGTGCCGGTCAGCACCGACATCAGGGTGGCGGCAATCGCGAGATGGCGGGTAAAGGCTCGCATGGTGTTTTCTCCTGTCGTTGCGCGTCCGGATCGTGGGCGCATGTCAAGAAAACGCGGAGCGGACACCGGCTGTTGACGTTTCGGGCTGTATCGATTGCAAGTCTTTATTACGTCTGCGGGTTGGGGCGCGGGGCCCGACCGCCGCGGATCAATGCGCGCCGGCGGCGGCCGCGTCGGCATCGCCGCCGCCCGAGCGCGACGGCTTCGTGATCCAGATGAGCGGAATGATCGCGATGAAGATGATCGCCGACACGTAGAAGATGTCGTTCAACCCCATCACGGCCGCCTGCGAATCGACCGATGCGTTGAAGAACGCGAGCGCCGAATCGGGGCTCAGGTGCAGCAGCGAACGGGTGGTGTCGACCTGCTGCGCGAAGATCGGGTTGTTGACGCTCGCCTGTTCGGTGAGCCGCACGTGATGCAGGATCGTGCGGTTGTTCCACGCATTGCTGATCAGCGACGTGCCCACCGCGCCGCAGAACGTGCGGCCGAAATTCGACAGGCCGGCCGCGGCCGGGATCTTTTCCGGCGGCAGCCCGGACAGGATGATCGACGTCAGCGGCACGAAGAACATCGCCATCGGAATGCCCTGCAGCAGCGTCGGCAGCACGAGATCCCAGCGCGACACGTCGGCATGGAACGTCGTGCGCATCATGAAGACGACCGCGAAGCCGACGAACGCGAGCGTCGCGATGTAGCGTGGGTCGGTGCGCGTCAGCAGGCGCCCCATGACCGGCGTGAGCACGATCGCGAAGATCCCGAGCGGCGCGGTGGCGAGCCCCGAATCGACCGCGCGGTAGCCGAGATAACCCTGCATCCACTGCGGCAGCAACACGAGCGTGCCGAAGAACATCCCGTACGCGACCGAGATCGCGATCGTGCCGCCTGCGAAATTGCGTTGCGTGAAGAGCCGCAGGTCGACGATCGGATTGGCTTCGTGGAGCTCCCACACGAGAAAGAACGCGAAGCCGATCAGCGCGACGATGCCCAGCGCGACGACGACGGGCGAGTTGAACCAGTCGAGGTCCTTGCCCTTGTCGAGCATGATCTGCAGCGATGCGACCCACAGCACGAGCAGCAGCAGGCCGACCGTGTCGATCGGCGTGCGGCGCGTGGCCGATTCGCGGTCGCGGAACACGATCCACGTGACCGCCGCCGCGAAGAAGCCGACCGGAATGTTGATGTAGAAGATCCACGACCAGTTGTAGTCGTACGTGATCCAGCCGCCGAGCGATGGCCCCGCGATCGGCCCGACGAGCGCCGTCATCGACCACAGCGCCAGCGCGCTCGACGATTTCTGCCGCGGCCACGCGCCGAGCAGCAGCGCCTGCGACAGCGGCGCGAGCGGCCCCGCGACCGCGCCCTGGAGAATCCGCGCGGCGAGCAGCGTCGGCAGGTTCGGCGCGATCCCGCACAGCCACGACGCGAACACGAACAGCAGGATCGACGTGACGAACAGGCGTACCTGGCCGAAGCGCTGCGTGAGCCAGCCCGTCAGCGGAATCGACACCGCGTTCGCGGCCGCGAAGATCGTGATCACCCACGTGCCTTCGTCGACCGATACGCCGAGGTCGCCCGAAATCGTCGGAATGGCGACGTTCGCGATCGACGAGTCGAGCACGTTCATGAACATCGCGAGCGATACCGCGATCGTGCCGATCGCGAGCCGGCCGCCCGACAGCGGGCCCGGGGAGGACGGAGATGACATGGTGTTCCTGCGTGATGGAGAGGGCCGGACGGCGCGCATCGCTCGTCGCGCGCGCGATGCATGCGCGGGCGGGCCGCGAAACGGACGGTGCGCACTGCGCGCGCGGGTGGCCGGCAAGCGGGACCGCCCCGCGCAGCGTGCGGTTCAGTTGTTCAATCGGATCGGCGAAGCCGTGGCGGGCTTCGGGAGGCGGGATATCGCCGGTCAGGAAGGCGCGACGCGCGTGATACGTCGGCGGGCAGCGGGTACGTGGCTGCCGTAGCGTGTGTGGTGGTTTTTCATTGGCACAGGCTAACGACGCGGCGAACGACGATCAACGCTCGCGCGCTCATTAAATCCTTTCGTGTGCCGCAATAATCCGGCCTGCGCGCGCCGATTGCCGGTCGCGCAATGCCGGTCACGGCGCGGTGCGCCACGCGGTAAACACTTCCGCGAGGAAATCGACGAACGCGCGCACCTTGCTGTCGAGCGTCGCGCGTCGCGGGTAAAGCACGTGGAGTTCGACGTCGTCGGTCCGGTGCCAGTCGGGCAGCACGATTTCGAGTCGGCTGCTTCCAGGCCACCGAAATGCTGGCGCCAGTTGTAGATCGTCTGCTCGCTCTCGTGAAAATTATCCGCCACGCATGATTCCGACCTTTTTTAGAACTTGTCCAATTGCGTGAGGGGTGAATCTGTCAAACGATTGTGGTTTTTGAATTGAGCGACGGATGGGCGAGAAGCGTTTCTGTTTTCACCGGTCCGTACGTTGTGAATCGAGAAGCACAATCAAGTAGGTGACCATGGCTGAAGCTGATCGGACAAGAACATACCTGACGGGGCGGCAGTCTGCGCACCTGAAACTGATGCCGCGCAAGCCGCAGAAGACTGACCAGAGCGGCAAGCCGCCACCGATGCCCGTGGTGTCGGTCGTATCGTGGGAAGTGCATGAGGAAATCTGCAAGCCGTACCGGATCAAGGCTGTGGTCTCAACAGAGGGATCGGTCAGCAGGAAGAAGGTGCTCGGGCAGCTCGCAGAGTTCACGATTCAGCCCGAGGATGGGCGCGAGCGGCGCAAGTTCAGCGGGTTTGTGTCGCGTTTCGATCTGATATCGGAATCGCGCGATGGTTGCATCTATCGCATAGTGGTCCGCCAGCGACTCGCCATGCTCGACGGTCCGAGTAACTGCGTTACTTACCAGGGAATGGCATCGTGGGAAATCATCAAAGCAATCCTTGAGCGCCACGATATCCGCTTCTGGATGCAGGTTGAACTTCGCCTCAGACATGAGCACCCACGGCACGCCTTCCGTTTCCAGTACAACATGGGCGATTGGGCCTATATCAGGCTGGAAATGGAGCAGGCGGGCCTGTTCTGCTTCACGACGATGGGTGAGCATGGCGAAGTGCTGGTGATTGCCGATGATATCGACGGTTACGAGCGGCCCCACGTCACCGTGCTTGACCGTCCCACAGCCGGGTTGTCAACGTTCGAGGAGTCCATCTTTTCGTTCAAGATGCGTACCCGCACCGTGCCGGAATCCTTCGTCGTTGCGGATTACAACCCGGAGAGTGCCTGGGAGATTCTTCGCGACGAAAGCCAGCCAGACTGGGATGACCCCACCATGATCGGCCAGCCCTACGTATGGGGCACGCATCATGGAGACGCCGCAGGAGCAAAGCATGAGGCACAGTTGCGGCATGAGGCGGCGCTCGCGCAGCAGGTGCAATACAAGGTCAAATCGACCGTGCTCGAACTCAGGCCGGGTCGCCTCGTGCGTTCCGACCGGGTGCTTGACGACACGAAAGCGGGCATGTTTGTGACCAAGGTCGTGCATAGCGGCGCGCGCGATGCCAGCTACATGAATCGATTCACAGCCATTCCCGCCAACCGTCCGTACCGGATGAAAATCGAGGAGAGCCGGTGGCCGCGGATACACGGCACACTCGGGGCAACGATCTGTTCACCGGATAAATATAAATTTGCATACCTTACCGACAAGGGCGAGTACATCGCGCGCTTTCATTGCGATTTCGGCATCTGGCCCAAAGGCGTGGAGAGCGCTCCTCTGCGGCTGGCGAAGCCCTTTGCCGGCGCGAACCATACTGGCATGCACATGCCCGCGCTGGATGGAGACGAAGCGCTTGTGGGTTTTCGCGAAGGCAACCCGAACAAGCCGATCCTGGTCGGTTTCATGCCAAACAGCCATCGTCCCGACCTTATCAATTCGTCGCGGCGGCGCATGTCGCGCAACGAAATCCGCACGCAGTCCGGCAACAAGCTGTGGATGGATGACTGGGACAATCAGCAGGGGATTGAACTCAGCACCGAGCACTCGGGCCGCTCCCAGCTCAACCTGGGCTTCATACCGGATGGTGATCTGAAGGAAAGAGGTTCGGGAGCGGAGTTGCGCACGTCGGGACATCTGGTCGGGCGCGGCGGTGCTGGCGCGATGCTGACGGCCTATAACCAGGCGGGCGGAAGCGGCAAGGTGCTCGCCATGGACGAAACGGACGCGCAGTTGACGGATCACCAGGCGTTCGCCAGGTCACTTGCCGATTCTGCGGGGGCGTCGAAGGCATCGCCCGCCGATCTGGATGCGCAGCAGGCGATCCATGACGGCCTGAAGGCACTGAAAAAGCCGGGCGTGCTTGTGACCGGTCCCGGCCCGGTCGGTATCGCGTCGGGCAATGGCGTACATGTTGCCGCTGACGGTTCAATCGTCGGCACGGCAAAGAAGGGTGTGCATTTCAGTACGCTCAGGCGTTTCACCGCCGCAGCAGGCGACCTGCTGTCGATGTTCTCGCAGAAGGGCATGAGCCTCATTACGTCGGCGGGGGATTTTGTTGCTCAGGCTCAGCGTGGCCGCATGCAGCTCGCCTCGCAGGGCGACATGACGATGGAGACGGTAGACGGCGTGTTGCATGTGAAGTCGTCCAAGGAGATCGTGCTGAACGTCGGTGGCTCGTACCTGCGCATGACACCGGACGGCATCGAATTCGGCTCACGAGGCGGGGCCAAGTTCAAGACCAGCAGCTTTAGTAAGGCCGGCCCCGCGCAGATGAACCTGGGTGGTGCGGCATTTGCACCAGTGTTCGTACCGTACTCGACGCAGTGCGAAGTGTGGCGAACCAACCCGGACTTCGCATCATCGCCAGCGTCAGCACCGGACGCGTCGCAGTGGGAAGGGTTGGCGAACTCGGGAGCAGTTCAACCGGCACCGCCTGCCGCAGCGTCAAACACGACCCCCGTTACGCCGACCGAGGTTCAACAAGACGCTACCGCGCCCAGCACCAGTACTAATTCGTCATCTTCAACCGGTGGTTTCTTTTCGCGTCTGTTCGACCGGAGCACGATACATGTAAACGATCCGGCCAATGCCCCTAAGGACATAAAGCTCCCGCGTGACAGTGATGGTAAAGATGGCAATAACTATGTCACCGATCCGATCCAACTCGTTAATCCCGCACCCTGTAACTGGACGATGTCGAATTTTAATGGCGAGTACGATCAGGATATGGAGACGATGGCGTACTACCCTTGGACCAATGAACAAACGAAATACATCCCGAGGCCAGGAGATCCCTGGAGCATATCGGGAGGAAAGGGGCACGCAAAATTTGACGTGAAATATGACGATACAACAAAGACTCTGACTGCTTTCGTCAAGATCGGCGTGATTCTGAAGGATATATACGAAATTGATCCTGTGTCAAAGGATGTAAAGCTGACGAATGGTACTAGTAAAAGCATTCCTTACCACAGTACCAATAATGGTGCGAATGCGCCGAGCTCGGCTAAGGTAAATTTAAAATTCGTTGACCGGGAGACAACGACATTCAAATTCTCCGAAAAAGAGAATTTTATCAGGAATACGCTTAACCAGAATTCATACAAGTTGATTCTTGATGGTTGTTCCAAGGACGTTGCATGTGGGTGCCGCATTGAGATCAAGTTTGATGTCAAATTTGTTGTTCTGAAATCATCGGAAGAGAATGCGCCCGGATACGCAAGAATTATTAAATTGTATCCTTACGCCGCTCGTGACGATTCTGGAAATTGGGGGGAAATTGGGGCAACGTTTGATCCGACTGCGAGAGAGTATGATTTGTTCGGAACGGACTACACCCCGGCTCACGAATGCGGCCATCTTTTTAACTTTCCGGATGAGTATTACAGCGACGGTGGCGCCGTGCACGAGCAATATATAGACAATGAGCAGCTTCAATTCGCCAAAGGGCATGCCCTTGATGGAACGCTCACCTGGCAGATGATCTCGCGGGGTAATCTCATGGGGCTAGGTGCCAGAAACAAAGTCGAAACTGGTGCGAAGCCTGTTATCCCGCCTTATTACATGGAATATCTGAGGCGATGGATGACCAAGTACACAAACAAGAAGTGGAGAGTTGGCTCAAGTAACGTATGTAGGAAAGACGATGCGAGTCCGTTATGAAAAGAATAATCTCGACAATTTTTTTAGTGATTCTTTTTGTTGCTGGAGGTAATGCAATGGCTGGGCAAAATTTAAGTAATGGGCAGCAGCCCAAAGCATGGGCTTATTTTGTTGGGGCCGATTGGCGTTTTGGTGTAAATGGCGTATCGGTGGATGAGTCAGGAAAAGCCTGGCTAACTTTATTCGATACAGTTAATGACGACGAGTTAGGGGGTGCGGGCATCCTTGAGGCGAGGGAAGGGACGTATAGCTCCCAAGCCGCAGAAACTGTGAGAGCGACGTTGTGTGATCCATCGAGTCAGGCGGGGCGTGGGCTTGATGTCCGGCCAACCGATAATCCTCAGGTACTTTTCTCGGCGACTTGTATGCAAGATGGTGTGCTGAGAACAGTACAGGGAAATATCGCGAAGTTGCCAAAAAAACTTTTTAATGAGTTTGGAAAAAATGTAGCAGTCGTTAGGCGGGATGTAAAAAATTCTGGTGGGAAAAAATTATGGATTAATGCTGCGGTTATTAATATTGAGCCAAAGAATGGCTATTATAGTGTGATCGTTCGTTTTGTCAATTCGGGGCGTGACGCATTCTCGTTCAAGCGACCTGATCTCTGGTCTGGGGACCTTAACGAAGAAACGCTTTCTGTCGGGGCGATTAATCTTGATCCAAAGAAAAAGGGTGGGTGGAAATTCAACCTTGCGGGACAGCCACTGGTGAATGTTGCCGATTTCAAGGGGGATATGATTACTTTGGAGGGAGGGGCGCATCAGGATTTCATATTCAAGGCCCTTCCAAGAGACCAGTACAAAGCAGGCACCTACGCGTTCGCCTTGAGCGCTTGGCTGTATATCAACTGGAAAGACGGCGACGAGCAACAACGAAGTCACGCTGACTTCTTTTCCGGCAAGGACAACCGTTCAACGATCAAGATGGATCATGATTACCCCTCGACGCCGCAGGAGCGCGAACAGTGGGAAGCAACACACCGCGCAAGCATGTCGTCCCAGCCGGTGAAACCTGGTGAGACGTTCGCAGAGGACGGTCTGTACCGTGCTGTGCGCACGAACTCCAGCAACCATCGGAGTCTCCAGCTCGTGCCGTTCAAGGCCAGGGCCGTTGCGACTACCGATTCCGTGAAGATGCTGATGGAGAGGGGCAACGGTATGAGTCTCGACGGCCCGGTGCAGTGGCTGTGGGAAGGCAGCGCGCCCACACCTGTGAAGCAGTATTCATTCGACACCATAGAAGAGACACGACAGTTCTGCGAGCCGGGATCGGCGTGCCCGCGCAGCGGTCGCTGGCTGCCTCGCATCCGGGAGGGATGGGACAGGGGCTATCGGTACGATCTCGCGGGCATTGTGACTGTGCGGCACGGACAAACGATGCCGACCGTGAAGGAGACGGGCGACAAGGCCGATTGGGAATGGGTGGGAGTCTGACATGGGAGAACGTGCCTGCATATTCCAGCAAGATCAAACGACCGCGAATGGCGTCGTGCTCGATGGCCTGGACGATATGGACCTCGACGGCCGGAAGGTCAGCTACCTGGGTGCACGGCTTCAATGCCCAGCATGTAACTCGATAGGTCGTATCGAGGCGGACGCTCCCCGGCCACTGGACAGCGACCTGGGCGGCAAGCAACACGCGCTGGAGAACGATCTGTGCCGCTGCAAGTGCAACCCGCCGCCACGGCTGCGCGCGTCGCAGCGTGAGTGGACAGTTGAGGCGTGACAGGAGGTCGAATGGGTTTTCGCTGGAATCCGCGTTTTTCTTCCGAGTGGGAGGCGCAGGAGCCGCCATCCATCTGGTTCTTTCTCGTGCTGTACCTGATTGTCCAGGGCTTCGCGCTTGCCATGGTTGTGCCGGGTCTGCCGAAGGTTGGCTCGATACCCTGGGACACAGTTATCCATGATGCGGTAGCAGTGCCGTTTTTCTGCTGGGTCGCACTCAGTTGCCTGGTGTGGCTGTTCGCCTATGACATTCCTGCGAGGCAGGCCGCAGACCATAACACGGCGCGCTGGCACGAGATTACCGGCTGGCAACGACAGAGCCGTGCGGGCATGGCGGTACTCGACAGCGTGCTTCTCGTGCCTGAACCCGATCTTGCGGAGCGCATGCTGAAGCTGGAGGGTGACCCGCCCGAAAATCCCGGAAAGGTGATGCGTCTCGCCAGCGTTGAGGGAGACGATGCCGCTTTGCGTGAACACGCGATGTTTGAAAAGCTGCTGACACCGCTGGCCGCACGGCTTGCCCTGGCGGCGAAAAGCAATTCATTCGAGATCGTGATCCAGTGCGAGCGGCCTGAATCATCGCTTGACCTTCACACGGTTTGGGAACGGATCGGATTGCCAGGCAAGCCGCGCGTCAGATGGATCGGCAACGAGCGGGATCCCGGATTTGCGGAGGACTGGTTCAACGACAACGAGCGTAGGCCCTACTATGCGTATGTCAACGAGAGGATGCCGAAGTATCGCCTCGTGCTGGCGTGGCATCTGAATGACGAGAACGCGGACGTCAAGCCGGACGTTTCGGAAGCCGCCGTGGCGTTGCTGTTTGGCTCGCCAGCGCTCATGCAGGCAAAGCCGGAGCAGAAAAGGCAAGCCTGGCTGTTGCGCCAGATCGTTGCCGATGCCGACGAGGCGGACAAGGCACTTGCGTTGCTGCTGGGTTCGGAACAGGTGCAGCGTACACGTATCCGCCATTTCTGGTACAGCCGCCTCAAGGGTCTCGCACAGCACGCAACCCTGGGAGCTGTGAAGGAATCTGACCTGAAAGTGGATGAGCATGCGCTTGATTCGACTATCGGTCCGCAGGCTCCGGTGGCACGCTGGGTGCTCCAGGCGCTGGCGGCGAAGATGGCGCATTTCGGCCAGGGCGCACAGCTTATCGCGTTGCCGCATGAGCAGGGTGTCGCGATTAATGTGGTGGCGAAAGAACCGGATCGCGTGGCGGTGCCGTGGAAGAAGGAATACGAGTACAACCCGATCCTGGGTGCTGACCTCGGCATGTGTGCGTCACTATGGGTGGTTGCCATGCTGCTTTCGCCCACGGGTTGGAGCACGTCGGACACCGTTCTTACATGGGGCGTTGCGGCTGTGATGGTCGTGCTTTTCCTTCTGCGCAACCCCGCACCGGTCCTTTATGTGGTCGACCTGATTGATAAATATTGGTAAGGGGTGCACGGATATGTCGAAATACATCGGGTATGCAGCACCGTTCGAATCACGTGTGCAGTCACGTGAAAGATGGCGCAAGGTCTACACGAAGGTCCGGGTTAGCAAATGGCTGCTATTGAGCGTGGCATGTGCGGCGATGCTTGGGGCCATCGCCTTGTGGGGCTGGTGGGACCGGGAACCGGGCTGGTGGTATCCCGTGGCCGTAGCGGTGTTTGCCTGGCTCTATCTTGCAGGAGGAATAGCGCTGCCGAAACTCCGCGGCTGGCGGTCCTATGTCTCAACCATCATGTACATGGAAGCGATTGAAGACGGCCTGTGCACGGACAGACCGTTTACCTGGAAGGGACGCAACCGGTGGTACAGGGAACACGGTCACCCTGGTGGCTGCAGCCCGTGCCGGAATCCATGCGGGTGAACCAGGGCGCGGAAGACTGGCCGATGCTGTGAGGCTGGGGCAGGGTGTAGAAATCACACCCTGTGATTTTTGCGAAGACGTGACTTGAGGGGGAATGTAGTGAAACTGCTAAAAAGAATAGCTGTTCCGTTGCTCACGCTTGTCTGCAGCACGCTCATTGGTTTCGCCAGCCGCAATAATCGCCCGGCGCTCGGTGCGCGCCGGGCCAGCCGCGTCGTCTACGGCGCGCTTCGCCATGCGGTGAACAGTTCCGCGAGGAAATCGACGAACGCGCGCACCTTGCTGTCGAGCGTCGCGCGCCGCGGGTACAGCACGTTGAGTTCGACGTCGTCGGCCCGGTGCCAGTCGGGCAGCACGATTTCGAGTTCGTTCCGGGCGAGCCGGCGGGCCGTGTAGTGCGTCGAGATCAGCGCGATACCGCCGCCGCTCGCGGCCTGGCGCAGCACCGTCGCCGATTCGTTCGAGATCAGCACGGGCCGCACCGGCACGTCGACCACCTCGCCGGTGGTGTTGGTGAGCCGCAGCGTCAGGCCCGGCGTGTCGCGGCCAACGAACAGGATGTCGTGCTGCGCGAGATCCTGCGGCGTGCGCGGCCGCCCGACGCGGTCGAGGTAGGCCGGGTTCGCGGCGAGTTTCGCCTGCGACCAGCCGAGCGAACGCGCGACGTAGCCGGAATCGGTCAGCACACCCGTGCGCAACGCGACGTCGAAACCGTGCTCGACGAGGTCGAGCACGCTGTTGTCGTAGATCAGCACGAGCTGGACTTTCGGATAACGCCGGCGAAACTCGGCGAGCGCCGGCTCCAGTTCGAACAGGCCGATCGAGTAGGGCACCAGCACGCGCAACGTCCCTTCCGGCTCCGTGCGCAGCGCGCGGGCCTGGCGGTCGGCGTCGAGCAGGATGTCCTCGGCGCGCAGGCAGCGTTCGTAGTAGTCGCGCCCGGCTTCGGTGACGGACACGCGGCGCGTGGTGCGGTACAGCAGCTGGACGCCGAGGTCGTCCTCGAGCTGCCTGACCTTGCGGCTCACGCGGCTGAGCGGCGTGTCGAGTTGCGTGGCGGCGGCGGTGAAGCTGCCGCGCTCCACCACCCGCAGGAAGATCCGGATGCTCTCGAAGTCCATGAAGCGTGCTTGATTGATTGACCTTCGCGCATCTTAGCGTTCCTTCCGTCATCCTTTCGTGTCGCGCCGATTATCCTGCCCGGTGAAATAACCAATCCCGTCGGGGCCGCTTAGCGACGGGGCCAGGCAACCGTATGCTCGCCGGATGAAATTCGCTTTCCCCAGCCTGCCGCCGTTCGCGGCGGTGCGTACCGCGCTGCGCGATGCATGGCCGACGCTGCCGCCCGGCGTCCTCGGCTTCGCGTTGCGCAACACCGCCGCGTCGCTGCTTGCGCTCTATATCGCGTTCCGGATGAATCTCGACGACCCGAAGTGGGCCGCGTCGACCGTGTGGATCGTCGCGCAGGGTAGCCGCGGGATGGGGCTGTCGAAGAGCCAGTACCGGATTCTCGGTACCGCGATCGGCGCGGCGGTTGCGCTCGCGCTGACCGGCGCGTTCGCGCAGACGCCCGAGCTGTTCCTGCCGGCGCTCGCGGCGTGGATCGGCCTGTGCGCGGGCGTCGCGACGTTCCAGCGGAATTTCCGCGCGTATGCGGCGGTGCTCGCGGGCTATACGGCCGCGATCATCGCGATGGACGCGGTGTCCGCGCCGCTGCACGCGTTCGACATCGCGATCGCGCGGTTCCTTTACGTGGTGGTCGGCATTCTGTGCGGCGCGCTGTTCGACACGGTCTTCGCGCCGGGCGCACCACTGACGGACGTCCGCACGCGGCTCACGCGCTATCTCGACCGCGCGGTCGCCGTCGGCGCGGGCGCGCTGCGCCGCGAGCCGAACGGCGCGGCGGTGCACCGGCTGTTCGCGGACGCGCTCGAACTCGACACGGCAGCCGAATATGCGGCCGCCGGCGCGCCCCAGGTGCGCAATGCGATCGGCCATCTGCGCGCGGCGGTGCTGGGCGTGTTGTCCGCGCACGCTGCGGGCCAAGCGCTACACGAGCACGCGGCGCGCGGCGGCGAACCGCCGGACCCGCTGGTCGCCGACGCTGCGCGCGTGCTCGACGGCGTGACCGCGTCGGGCGAAGCGGGGCCCGCACTGGCCGCGCTGCGCGCGCGCGTGGACGACGCGTGGCGCGCCGAGGCCGTCGAGCCGACCGGTTCGGATGCGTCGCGCCTGCTCACGCTCGACCGGCTGGCGGCGCTGCTCGCGGGGTTCGACCGCGCATTCGCGAGCCGGGCGCAGCTCGACCGGCCGGAGCCGCCGCCTTCGCGCGTGCGCTATGCGTTCCACCAGGATGCGGTGCTCGCGTGGCACAACGGCATCCGCGCGTGCGTCGCGGTGCTGGCTGCATCGGCGATCTGGATCCTGACCGCGTGGCCGTCGGGGGCCGGTTTCGTCGCGATCACGGGCGTGGTCTGCGCGCTGTTTTCGACGCGCCCGAACTCGATAGGCGCGACAGTCGGTTTCCTGAAAGGCGCGGCCTGCGCAGCGGTCGCAGGCGCCCTCTGCAATTTCGTGCTGCTGCCCGCGGTGTCGGGTTTCGAGATGCTGGCGTACATCATCGGCGTGTTCATGATCGGCACGGGCATCGTGATGCGTAATCCGCGCACGGCCGGCATCGGCAGCGGCTTCTCGATCTTCTTCTGGAATTTCACGTCGCCGGACAATACCGTGCGCATCGCCGATGCGGCGTTCCTCAACTCGGCGCTCGCCACGCTGCTCGGGATCGGGTTCGGCGCACTGGTGTTCGCGCTCGTGTTCCCCGGCGATCCCGGCACCAGCCGGCAGCGCATGCATCGCGCGGTGCGCCGCGATCTGGCGAGCATCGCCCGCGACCCGCGTGCGTGGCCGGCGAGCGCGTGGCTGAGCCGCACGGCCGACCGTCTCGGGCGCGAACTGGGCTTTGCGGGCAGCCTGCCGCAAGCCCGCATCGAGCACGACCTGCGCGATCTTCTTGCGGTCTGGACGATCGGCGACAGCCTGCTGGCGCTGGCCGGGCTGGCGGCGCGCGAGCCGGCCGCGCGCTGTTGCGCGGCGTCGTGCTGCTGCGGACGATCGCGGACGCGGCCGCCGCGCACGACGGCTTCCTGCGCGGCGCCCGGGATTGAACCGTGCGCGGCGGGGCGCGGCCTAGCTGAGGCGATAGGCCTTGCCAGGCGTCACTTCCGCCGGCAGCGGCTCGCGGTTCAGTTCGAGCAGCGTGCGCTCGATCTGCCGCGTCATCGCGTCGAGCGCGAGATGGTTCGGGCCGTCGCCGAACGGCTCGGCGATCGCATGCGCGATCGCGTCGAGCGCGATCAGCGTATAGGCGACGAACACGGTGACGAACGGCGTCGCCGCGCCGATCGAATCGACGAGGCCGAACGGCAGCAGCACGCAGTACGCATAGATGGTCCGGTGCAGCAGCACGTCGTACGAGAACGGGATCGGCGTCGACGCGATGCGCTCGCAGCCGCTCACCATCGAGACCAGATCGTCGAGGCGCGCGTCGAGCATCCACAGTCGCGTGTCGGTGAGGCGGCCCGCATCGGCGCGCGCGGCGAACGCTTCGCGCAGCCCGTGCACGATCGCGACCGGGCGGAACCGGGCGGCAGCGATGCGCGCATAGCAACCGTCGTCGAGCAGCGCGCGCAAGTCGTCGGCTGGATCGGTGTCGCGCAGTTGATGCTTGAGCGCATAGACGAAGGCGACGACCGTCCGCACCAACGCGCGCCGCGCATTGTCGTCGTGGTCGATCGCGCCGTAGCAGAGCGCCTGCGACACCAGCGTGCGCGTGGCGGTCAGCACGCCGCCCCACAGCTGCCGCGCCTCGCGGTAACGGTCGTAGCTCGCGTTGTTGCGAAACCCCGCGAAGATGGCCAGCGTGAGCCCGATCAGCGTGAACGGCGTCGGGTTCAGCGGCACCTTCTCGCCGAGCACGCGGCCGCCGCCCCACACCGCGACGAGGCTGATCGCGAGCGTCAGCAGGAGCTGCGGCAGGATGGTCGGCAGCACCGAGCCGTTCCAGACGAGCAGCATCCGCAGCCAGTGCTCGCGCGGACGAACGATCATCGTCGTGCTCCGTCAGGCGGCGATCGATGCCGGCGCGGAGGCGCGATGCAGCAACACGGGAATCGACTTCGACGTCGGCGTGTTGCACACGTCGCCGACGCTGTCGAGCGGCACGAGCGGGTTCGTTTCCGGGTAGTACGCGCCGATGCAGCCGCGCGGGATGTCGTATTCGACGAGCAGGAAGCCGTCCGCGCGCCGCTCGATGCCGTCGTGCCACACGGTTTCCATGTCGACCCATTCGCCGGCCTTCAGCCCGAGCATCGCGAGATCGTCGCGGTTCGCGAATACCACGCGGCGCTGGCCGAACACGCCGCGATAGCGGTCGTCGAGCCCGTAGACGGTCGTGTTGTACTGGTCGTGCGAGCGCGTCGTCATCAGCGTCATCAGGCGTTCGCCGTGCTGCGCGCGGGCGCGCTGGATCGGCGTGTCGGTCGGCAGCGCGTGCGCGATGAAGTTCGCCTTGCCGGTCGGCGTGAGCCATTCGCGGTCGCGCGACGCGACCCGCAGGTGGAAGCCGCCCGGTCGCGCGATGCGCGTGTTGTAGTCGTAGAAGCCGTCGAGCGTCGCCTCGATCGCGTCGCGGATCTTCGCGTAGTCGTCCTTGTACGCGAGCCAGTCGATCTTGCCGCTGCCGAACAGCGCGTGGCCCATGTGCGCGACGATCGCCGGTTCCGACATCAGGTTCGGCGACGCGGGCTTGTTCATCCCGTACGACACGTGAACCATGCTCATCGAATCCTCGACCGTCACGCCTTGCGCGACGTTGTCCTGCAGGTCGATCTCGGTGCGGCCGAGCGTCGGCAGGATCAGCGCGTCGCGGCCGTGGATCAGGTGGCTGCGGTTCAGTTTCGTCGTGATGTGCACGGAGAGGTCGCAGCGGCGCATGCCTTCCCAGGTGCGCGGCGTGTCGGGCGTCGCCATCGCGAAGTTGCCGCCGAGGCCGATCAGCACCTTCACGTGACCTTCGAGCATCCCCTCGATCGTCTCGACGACGTCGTAGCCGTGGTGGCGCGGCGGTTCGAAGTCGAACACGTGGCCGAGCCGGTCGAGGAACGCCTGCGACGGCTTTTCCTCGATGCCGACCGTGCGGTTGCCCTGCACGTTCGAGTGGCCGCGCACGGGGCACAGGCCGGCGCCGGGGCGGCCGATGTTGCCGCGCATCAGCATCAGGTTGGTCAGCATCTGCACGGTCGCGACCGAATGCTTGTGCTGCGTGATGCCCATGCCCCACGTCGCGATCACGCGCTCGCTGCGCGCATAGCGTTGCGCGAGGCCGTCGATCTGCTCGTACGGCACGCCGCTTTCGGCCGTCAGCGCGGACCAGCTTTCGTTGCGCAGGTCGTCGGCGAACGCGTCGAAGCCGGCCGTGTGCTCGCCGATGAACGCGGTGTCGAGCACGCGCGGCGCACCGGCGGCGCGCGCGGCGTCGTCGAGTTCGAGCACGCGCTTCGCCATCCCCTTGATCAGCGCGAAATCGCCGCCGATCGTCGGCTGGATGAACGTCGATGCGATCTTCGTGCCCGACATCGTCAGCATCTCGAGCGGGCTTTGCGGATCGGCGAAGCGCTCGAGGCCACGCTCTTTCAACGGGTTGATCGACACGATCGTCGCGCCGCGCTTCGCGCACTCGCGCAGTTCGCCCATCATCCGCGGGTGGTTGGTCGCGGGGTTCTGGCCGAAGATCAGCAGCATGTCCGCATGTTCGAAATCGTCGAGCGTGACGGTGCCCTTGCCGACGCCGACCGACGCCGGCAGCCCGCGGCTCGTCGCCTCGTGGCACATGTTCGAGCAGTCGGGGAAGTTGTTCGTGCCGTACCGCCGCACGAGCAACTGGTACAGGAACGCCGCTTCGTTGCTCGCGCGGCCGGACGTGTAGAACGCGGCCTGGTTCGGGTCGGGCAGCGCGCGCAGGTGGCGCGCGATCAGTGCGAACGCGTCGTCCCACGCGATCGGCACATAGCGGTCGGTCTGCGCGTCGTACACCATCGGGTCGGTGAGCCGGCCGTGCTGTTCGAGTTCGAAGTCCGACTGTTCGAGCAGTTCGGTGACCGTGTGCGCGGCGAAGAATTCGGGCGTCACGCGCTTGCTCGTCGCTTCGGCGGCCACGGCCTTCACGCCGTTCTCGCAGAATTCGAACGTCGATGCGTGCTGGCGGTCGGGCCACGCGCAGCCGGGGCAGTCGAAGCCGTCCGGCTGGTTCTGGCGCAGCAGCGTGCGGTAGTTGCCGCCGGCGACCTTTTCCTTGATCAGGTTGATCGTGACGGCTTTCAGCGCCCCCCAGCCGGCGGCCGGGTGAGTGTACGGTTCGATGCGCGCGGTGGCGGATTTCTTTTTCATGATGCGGGTGTCGGGGTCGATGGGTGCAGAGTACGCGGGGTGCCCGACCGGCTGTGTGTACACCTGTTCACTTCAAAAAAGAGTACAGTTTCGGCCATCCATACAGTGCGGATCGCAACTGTGTTGTTGAAGGGAAGTTGAAAGGGAGGCGCGTGAAGCGTTACGAACAACTGGCCGACGATCTCCAGGCGCAGATCGAGCGTGGCGTGTACCGGCCCGGCGAGCGGATTCCGTCGGTGCGGCAGGCGAGCCGGCAGCAGCAGCTCAGCGTCACGACCGTGCTGCGCGCGTACCTCGTGCTGGAAAGCCGCGGCCTGATCGAAAGCCGGCCGCAGTCGGGCTATTTCGTGCGGGCGCGCGCGTCGGCGCCGGCCGAGGCCGAACTGCACATGTCGGCGCCGGCCGCCGAGCCGTCGGCCGTGGACGTGAGCCGGCTCGTGCTGTCGACGCTGCGCTCGATCGCGCGCGACGACGCGGTGCCGCTCGGCTCGCCGTATCCCGATGCATCGCAGTTCCCGGTGCAGCGCCTCGCGCGCTACGCGCAGGCGATCGGGCGTCGCCGCACGCGCTGGGGCGTGATCGACGACCTGCCGCCCGGTAACCAGGAGCTGATCCGCCAGATCGCGCGGCGCTATGCGGAGCGCGGGATCGCGGTCGAGCCGGGCGAGATCGTGATGACGATCGGCGCGACCGAGGCGATCAACCTGTGCCTGCAGGCCGTCGCGAAGCCGGGCGACACGATCGCCGTCGAGTCGCCGACGTTCTACGCGATGCTGCACGCGATCGAGCGGATGGGCATGCGTGCGCTGGAGGTCGCGACGCACCCGGGCGACGGCATCGATCTCGACGCGCTCGAACGGATCCTCGGGCGCGAGCGCATTGCCGCGTGCATGGTGATGCCTAATTTCCAGAATCCGCTCGGTTTCCAGATGCCCGACGCGCGCAAGCGCGCGCTCGTCGAACTGCTGGCGAAGCATGGCGTGCCCGCGATCGAGAGCGACGTCTATCACGAGCTGCACTTCGGCGACACGACGCCGAGCGCGCTGAAGTCGTTCGACCGCGACGGACTCGTGCTGCATTGCGCGTCGTTCACGAAGAGCCTGTCGCCGCGCTACCGGATCGGCTGGGCGATGCCGGGTCGCTACCGCGACCAGGTCGAGAAGCTGAAATTCCTGAACACGCTCGCGACGCCCGCGATCGAGCAACTCGCGATCGCCGAGTACCTGAAATACGACGGCTACGATTTCCACCTGCGACGCATGCGCAAGCAGTACGCGCAGCAGGCGAGCCTGATGAGCGCGATGGTGCGGCGCTTCTTTCCGGAAGGCACGCGGCTGTCGCAGCCGCAGGGCGGGTATGTGCTGTGGGTCGAGCTGCCGCCGCAGGTCGATGCGATGAAGCTGTACGCGCTCGCGCTCGCCCAGCGGATCACGGTCGGGCCCGGGCACATGTTCTCCGCGGGCACCGATTACCGGCATTTCATCCGGCTCAACTACAGCTATCCGTGGTCGCGGCAGATCGAGGACGCGCTGAAGGTGCTGGGGCGGCTCGCATCGGAGTGCGCGGCGCGGTGAGCGCCGTGCCGGGTGGCAGGCGGCGGCCGGCCGGCGGCCGCCGTGGCGTGCGTCAACCCGCGCGCGGCGCCTGCAGCCCGGCTTGCGCGGCTTGTGCGGCGCTGGCCATCTGCCGCATGTCGAAGCCCGACGGGTGCTGGTATACGCGCAGCCCGAACTCCGGCAGCACCGCGATCAGGTGGTCGAACAGGTCGGCCTGGATGGTTTCGTAGTCGACCCACGACGTCGTATCGGTGAAGCAGTACAGTTCGAGCGGAATGCCTTCGGCCGTGAGCGGCAGCTGCCGCGCCATGCAGGTCATGTCGCGGCGGATGCGCGGATGGCCCTTCAGGTAGTTCGCGACATACGCGCGGAACGTGCCGAGATTCGTCAACTGGCGGCGGTTCGCCGGGCAGTCGCCGGCCGCGCCGAGCGTGCCGTTCCATTGCTCGATCGCGTCGACCTTGTCCTCGAGATAGTCCTTCAGCAGCGTCAGGCGTTCGAGCCGGTCGATCTCGTCGTTGGCGAGAAAGCGCACGCTCGTCGCGTCGACGAACAGCGCGCGCTTGATGCGGCGGCCGCCCGCTTCGGTCATCCCGCGCCAGTTCTGGTAGCTCTCGGTGATCAGTTTCCAGGTCGGCACCGTGATGATCGTGTGATCGAAGTTCGCGACCTTGACGGTGTTCAGCGTGATGTCGATGACCGTGCCGTCCGCGCCGGCCGACGGCATCGTGATCCAGTCGCCGATCCGCAGCATGTCGTTCGACGACAGTTGCACGCCCGCGACGAGGCCGAGCAGCGTGTCCTTGAAGATCAGCATCAGCACCGCGGACATCGCGCCGATGCCGGACAGCAGCAGGCCGATCTGCTTGCCGGTCGCATCGCCGATCACGACGAGCGCGGCCGTGATGAACATCACGAGCTTGACCAGCTGCATCGCGCCTTTCAGCGACAGGCGCGGCTGGTCGCGATGATGCGTGCGGTGCGTGTGTTCGAGCGCGGAGAGCGTCGCGCTGATGGTGATCGTCACGAGCAATACGATCAGCGCGAACAGCACCTTGTCGGCGGCCTGCGCGGCCGTGTCCGGAATGCCGGGTACCGCGCCGAGCCCGAGCTTGATCACGACGAACGGGACGATGCGGTTCAGCCACTTGAATGCACCGAACTCGAACAGCGCATCGTCGACGCGCGTGGCGGACAGCCGCGCGAGCCGCGCCACCACGCGAAACAGCAGGAAATGGACGGTTGCGGTGATCGCGCCGGCGGCGGCGAGCAGGACGAGGATGCCGACGAGCGGCGCAAACCAGGATTCGTTCAGGGTCATAGGGGCAAACGGGGCCTTCTTGTGTGTTGAATCGGCGCCGCGACGCGACGCGCGCCCGGTGAAGGGCACATGAAAGGGACCGTGATTGTGCCATCGGGTTCCGGACGCGTGCCGTGAACGCGTGTCGAGCGGCTCCCGAATCTTCTCACCATTGAGTAGGGTTCCTCTGCAATCGGGTGAGGTTGAGCGGTGAAATTGCGTCACCGCAAGCTGGTGTGCACGCTTGCCTGCGAATGCGCCACATGCATGCCCGCGATCTGCTCGAAGCGGTGACGACGGGCTTTCGCGGGGGAGAAAGCTGAACCGGCGATCCATGCAATCATGCGGGTGTCGCATGCGTTGCCGGTGTGTCGCCCGTCGTCGCGTGCGGCCAATTCGCCGACGGTGAGCGACACGCGCCTCCTTCACGCACTTGCCATGCGATGCCTGCTCGGGGCACGATGCGCGAACGACTTCGCGAACCCCGTCACTTCGTATTCACGCATTTCACACATGCAAGATTCCAACGAAAGCCGCCCGTCACGCGTGCGGTGGCTGAAAGGCATCCTCCCGATCCGCCGCGCGACGGCAATCCGCGACGTATTCGCGGGCATTTCGCTCGCGTCGATGGACATCCCGCAGGTGCTCGGCTACGCGCGCATCGCCGGCATGCCGGCCGTCACGGGCCTCTACACGGTCTTTCTGCCGCTCGTCGCGTTCGCGTGCTTCGGCGCGTCGCGCCATCTCGTGGTCGCCGCCGATTCCGCGACCGCGACGATTTTCGCGAGCCGGCTTGCGTCGATGGCGCCGGCCGGCAGCGCCGAATATGCGGCGCTGGCCGGCATGGTCGCGCTGCTGACCGCCGCGATGCTGCTGCTCGCGCGCATCTTCAAGCTCGGCTTTCTCGCCGATTTCCTGTCGCGCACGGTGCTGGTCGGCTTTCTTGCCGGCGTCGGCATGCAGGTGTCGATCGCGATGCTCGGCGACATGCTCGGCCTGTCGGTGCCGTATCCGGCGTCGCGCAGCCTTGCGCAACTCGACTATGTCGTCACGCATCTCGTCCACACGAACCGGCCGACGTTCGCGCTTGCCGTGCTCGTCGTCGTCGCGATTCTTGCGTGCAAGCGATTCCTGCCGCGCATACCGATGCCGATGATCGCGGTCGCGGGCAGCATCGCCGCGAGCTACACGTTCGGCTTCTCCACGCATGGCATCGCGGTGCTCGGGCCCGTCGCGGGCGGGCTGCCGCCGCTGCGCTGGCCATCCGTCACGTGGCAGCAGTTCCTCGATCTCGTGCCGGTCGCCGCGTCGTGTTTCGTGATGATCATCGCGCAGAGCGCGGCCGCCGCGCGCGTGTTCGCGCAGCAGTACGGCGAGGACGTCGACACCAACGCCGACATCCTCGGCCTCGCGGCCGCGAACGCGGCGGCGGCGGTCGGCGGCGCGTTCGTCGTCAACGGCAGCCCGACGCAGACGGCGATGGCCGATGGCGCGGGCGTGCGCAGCCAGATCGGGCATCTTGCGTTCGCCGCCGTCGTGGTGGTCGTGCTGCTGTTCTTCAGCACGTATCTGCAGTATCTGCCGCATGCGGTACTGGCCGGCATCGTGTTTACGATCGCGCTCGGGCTGATCAACGTGCGCAGCCTCGCGGCGATCCGCAAGGAAAGCCCCGGCGAATTCACGCTCGCGCTGGTGACGGCCGCGGCCGTCGTGACGGTCGGCGTCGAGCAGGGCATCCTGCTGGCCGTCGCGCTGTCGCTGATGCGGCACGTGCGCCACAGCTACCAGCCGCACACGATGGTGCTCGAGCCCGTCGAAGGCAACGGGCGGTGGCAGCCGGTGCCCGCGCGGCGGGGCGCGATGACGGCGCCGGGGCTGATCGTCTACCGGTTCGGCTCCGACCTGTTCTTCGCGAACGACCACCTGTTCGCCGCCGAAGTGACCGAACTCGTGGACGCGGCGCCGGTGCCGCCGCGCTGGTTCGTCGTCGACGCGGGCGCGATCACCGATGTCGACTATTCGGCCGCGCGGACGTTGACCGATCTCGTCAAGGCGCTGCAAGCGCGCGGGATCGGCGTGCTGTTCGGGCGCGTCAATCGCTACCTGCGCGCGGACATGGATCGTCACCGGATCACGGAGATCGTCGGCGCGTCGTGCATCTTCCCGACGCTGCATCAGGCGCTGGAGGCTGCGGGCACGACGCCGGCGCCGCAGGAGCCGGGCACCGTGTAGCGCGAAGCGGCGCTAGGCGGCTGCGCGCAAGCGCGCGAAGCCGTTGCGCAGGTGACGGGCCAGTTCCGTCGCGGCCGGCGTGCGCTGGCCACGCGGCAGATGAAGGTTGATCGCGAAGTTCGGCAGCGCGGGCAGGCCGCTGCCGGCCGGCAGGATGTCGAGGTCGGTCGGCACGGTGGACGCGAGCCAGACGGTCACCGCGAGATCGGAGCGCACGGTCGCGGCCGTCGCGTCGATGCTGCCGTTCTCGAACACGGTGCGCCACGCACGATCGCAGTCGCGCAGCGCGTCGAGCACCGTCGGGCGGAACGCGCAGGTCTGCGCGACCATCGACACGGGCAGCGGCGTGTTCCGGTGCGCGGTGCCGCCTTTCGCACCGACCCAGACCAGGCGGTCGACGGCGATGCATTCGCCGCGCGATGGCCCGACCGGCGCCTCGATCAGCGCGACGTCGAGATCGCCCTGCGTGAGCCCCCGCCGCAGTTCCGGCGACGCCGCGCACACGAGCGTGATCGCGACCTGCGGATGCGCCTGCGCATAGCCTTTCAGGATCGGTGCGAGACAGGTGCCGACGAGATCCTGCGGTGCGCCGAGACGAACCGCGCCTTCAACCGCGCCTGCCGTCATGTCGGTCAGCAGCGCATCGTGCACGGCGAGCAGCCGGCGTGCTTGCCCGAGCAGCCGCTCGCCGGCCGCCGTGAGCAGCAGGTTGCGATGCTCGCGGACGAACAGCGGGCCGGACAGCGTTTCCAGTCGCGCGACCTGCTGGCTGATCGCGCCTTGCGTCAGGTGCAACGCGCGGCTGGCCGCCGTCATGCTGCGGTGATCGGCGACCGTGACGAATGCGCGCAGCAGCGCGATGTCGAGATTGCGTGCCATGCGTCGCATTATGAATGCTAATGGCAGGCATAAAAAGCTTTCGCTGTCGTGATGGGAGGATCGCGGGTAAAAC
This sequence comes from Burkholderia pyrrocinia, assembly GCF_003330765.1. NCBI lineage: Bacteria > Pseudomonadati > Pseudomonadota > Betaproteobacteria > Burkholderiales > Burkholderiaceae > Burkholderia > Burkholderia pyrrocinia. The sequence goes on from NZ_CP024903.1 coordinate 1,154,279, forward strand.
AGGGCTTCGACGACGACAACCAGGAGCTTCCGTGCCGCTTCGCGACTACCTGCCGCTGATGCTGTTCGTGATCGTGTCCACCGTGACGCCGGGCGGCGCGACCACGCTCGCAACCGCATCGGGCGCCCATTTCGGCTATCGGCGTTCGCTGCCGCTGATGGCGGGCATCGCGGCCGGCCTTGCGTCGATGGCGGCGGCCGCCGCGGCCGGGCTCGGCGGCGTGCTGCTCGCGCTGCCCGCGTTGCAGCTCGCGATGAAGGCGGCCGGTTCGTTGTACCTCGTGTGGCTGGCCGTGCGGATCGGGCGCGGCGGCAAGCCCCGGCTCGATGCCGCCGTGCACCGGCCGCAAGGGTTCATCAGCGGCGTATGGATGCTCTGGCACAACCCGAAAGGCTGGGCGATGACGCTCGGCGCGGCCGCGTCGTTCGCCGCGCTCGCGTCCGGGCCGGCGCGGCTCGGTGTATTGCTCGGGCTGGCGTTCGGCGTGGCCGCGATGGCGTCGCTGTCGCTGTGGTGTTTCGCCGGGCTGCTGTTTGCGCGCGTGTTGCGCACGGAGCGGCAGTGGCGCTGCCTGAATGCCGGGCTGGGCGTGCTGCTCGTGGTGTCGATCGTGCCGATGTGGCTGCCGTAGGCGGATCGCGACGCGGCGTCCGCTTTCAACGCGAACCGGCGCGCGCGGCGCCAGCCGATCGCCCGCCCGCACCGGCCGACCACAACGGCAGCCACAGCGTCGTGACGAAGCTCGCTGCGTGCAGCGCGCAAAGCAGGCCGAACGCCCACGCGTATGCGTGGGCTTGCGTGCCGCCGCCCGATGCCGATTCGGCCTGCAGCCGCCACGCGAGGAACAGCGTGCACATCGTCATGAACGTCGGGCCGCCGAGGCGCTGGACAATATTGAGCGACGTCGTCGCCATCGGCAGGTTGCGGCGCTCGACCGATGCATACGCGGCGGAGATCGACGGCACGCCGATCGCGCTCTGGCCCATGCCCCGCAGAAACAGCGCCGGCACGAGCACGTAGGGATCGTAGCCGGCCAGCGCGAGGAACACCAACGGCAACGTTGCGAACAATGCCAGCAGCGCGCCGGCGGCGGCCAGCCGGCGCACGCCGAACCGGCTCGTCAGCGCGCCCATCGACGGATAGGTGACGAGCATGCCGAGCCCGAGCGGCGCAAGCAGCCAGCCCATCTCGCCCGGCGAACGCCCGCACGCCTGGATCAGGAACACGGGGATCAGCATCTGGCCCGCGTACATCGCGCCGTTCGACAGGAACTGGGTGCCGGCCGCCGCGCCGAACACGCGGGCACGAAACAGCGCGAGATCGATCAACGCATGCTCGCCCTTGTGTCGCTCGAAGCGCAGGAACGCCGCGAGCAGCAGTGCCGAGCACGCGATCGCGGCGATGCCAAGCGCCGAGCCGATCCGCTCGGCGCCGTACAGGAACAGCACGAGGCTCGGCGACAGCAGCGCGAGGCCGATCCAGTCGAGTTCGCGTCGTGGCGCGTCGTCCCGGTCGCCCGGCAGGAACCGCACGGCCAGCGCGAGCGCCAGCACCCCGACGGGCAGGTTCACGAGAAACAGCCAGCGCCACGATGCGTGCTGGAGGATCGCGCCGGCGACGACGGGGCCGAGGATCGGCGCCAGCAGCACGGGCACCGCCGCGTAACCGATCACGCGTGCCATCTGCTGGCCGGCGACGCGCGCGATCATCATCTGCGCCATCGGCGCGAGCAGGCCGCCGCTGACGCCTTGCAGCACGCGGAACGCGATCAGCGACGGCGCGGACCATGCGAGCCCGCACAGTGCCGACGTGAACGTGAACGCCGAGAAGCACCACAGGTACAGCGCCTTCGCGCCGATGCGGTCGACCAGCCAGCCGTTCAGCGGCAGCATCAGCGTCAGCGCGAGCAGGTAGCCGCTCGTTACCCACTGGATCGTCGACAGGCTCGCATGCAGGTCGGTCGCGAGGCTCGACAGCGACACGTTGACGATCGTCGCATCGAGTTGCGACAGCAGCGAGCCGAGCGTCGCAACCGCGCTGACTTTCCAGATCGACGGATCGAGCCGGCCGGCCGCGTGGCCCGGCGCCGGCTGCGCGGGTTGGTCGTTCACGCGTCGCGCGGGTCGAGCAGCGCGACGATGTCCTGCGTCGTGCCCGTCTCGCCGAGGCGCGGGAACAGACGCTCGACGCTGTTCGCGTGCGCGTCCGCGTTGAGGTCGGTCATTGCGTCGACGGCAAGCGTCACGTTGTAGCCGAGTTCGTGCGCCTGCCGTGCGGTCGATTCGACGCCGATGCTCGTCGCGATACCGGTCAGAACGATCTGCGTGACGCCTGCCGCCTTCAGGTGCGTGTCGAGATCCGTACCGGTAAACGCACCCCAGGTCTTCTTTGTCACGACGTGGTCGCCCGGCTGCCGGTTCAGTTCGGGCACGAGTTCGGTCCAGTCGGTGGGGAGGGCATCCAGGCGCACCTGCTGCTGCGTGCGGCCCGGTGCGCCGCCGGCGACGTTGACCAGTACGACCGGCAGGCCGCGGCTACGGAATGCGTCGAGCAGTTCGCGGGTGCGCGCGATTACCGGTGCGACCGGGTGTGCGGTGGGGAGGGCGGCGATGCCTTTCTGCAGGTCGATGACGACGAGTGCCGTGTTCGTGTCGAGACGGGTTGCGCTCATGATGGGACTCCGTGGAAAAGGGCGAAGGGGGCCGTGCGCGCGGATGCCGCGTGGCGCGCGGGCCGGATTCATTGGTCGCCGATGCGACGGATCAGCGGGATGGCGGCGGCGAGCGTGCGGATTTCTTCGGGATCGAGCTTCTCGATCGCGGCACCGAGCCACTGGTGCTTCGCGACGTTGCGCTTGCGCCGCGCCTCGAGGCCGACCGCGGTCAGCTGGAAAAGGATCTGGCGGCCGTCGGTCGGATGCGGTTCGCGCTCGACGAGACCGTCTTCCTCGAGACTCGCGAGTATCGCCTTCATCGACTGTGGCTTCATCGCTTCGGCGCGCGCGAGATCGGCGGTCGTCATCGGCCCGTGCCGTTCGAGTCGCGCGAGCGCGCTCGTCTGGGACATGCCGAGCCCTTCGGATTCGATTTCGGAGCGGAGCCGGCGGATCAACTGGCCAACGGCGAGGGTCAGGTCGGCGGCGACGATGTCGGCGGAAACGCTGGTTTTGCGTGGAGGGTTCATGCGACGGATCATAGGATACGACAGTTAAACTTGCAAGTTTAACTGTCTAATTGTGTGCCAGGTCGCGTCGCCGTCTGGCGCAGGGTTACGCGCGGCGGGGTGTGACCGGTACGACTTCGCTATATTTCGGGGTCGCGTTCTCGTGCAGCAGGTCGCCGAGGTATTGCGCGAGTTCGTCCGCGGCGAGCGTGGACGGAATCTGCAGGTTGGCCGGGCGCCGCTTGCCTTCGGCGCCGAGATCGAACACGGCCCAGCGGCCGTTCGCGCGCACGACGGCGAGCAACCGTCCGAATGCGTTGAAGCGGTATTCGTCCTGCATGGCGTTGCTCCCGCGGGGTGAACGCGCCGGCCGCCCGCGCGCGCTTACTGGATCGAGCAGGTCAGCCAGCGATGGATTTTGAGCGCATCGCTCGACACGCCGGCACGCGTCGGCGCGCCGAGCAGCACGACCGTTTCGCGGCGGCCCTTCACGCGCATGCGCATCACGACGCCGTGCCCCGATTCGTTGATGAAGCCGGTCTTCTGCAACCGGATCGGCAGGCGGCGGTAGCGGACGAGCGGGTCGGAATTCACGTACACCAGCTCGCCGTCGCCGGGGCGCACGGTGGTCGACGTATCCGTCGAGAAATAGCGGATCAGCGGATCCTGCGCCGCCGCGCCGACGAGCCGCGCAAGATCCTCGGCCGTCGACACGTTGTGCGGCGACAGGCCGGTCGGCTCCCGGAAGTGCGTATGGCGCATGCCGAGCCGGCGCGCTTCGCGGTTCATCGCCTTGACGAATGCGGCGCGCCCGCCCGGATAGTCGCGGCTCAGCGCGGCGGCCGCGCGGTTTTCCGACGACATCAGCGCGATATGGAACATGTCGCGGCGCGACAGTTCCGAGCCTACCTGCAATCGCGAACCGGTGAACTTGATCATGTCGCGATCGCGCGCGGTGACGCGCAGCACGCCGTTCAGCGGACGATCGGCGTCGCGTGCGACGACGGCCGTCATCAGCTTCGAGATCGACGCGATCGGCCGCACGGTGCGTGCGTTGCGGGCCAGCAGCGGCGTGCCGGAATCGACGTCGAGCACGTAGGCCGCGCGTGAATGCAGCGCGTTGACCGCGCGCGGGTTGTAGCCGCAGTTCGCCATCAGGCGCGGTTGAGTGGCGGGGCGCGGGCGTACGGCGGTCGTGCGCTTCGCGCGACGCTGCTGCGGGGCCGGCGCCGCGTGACGCTTGACGGCATGATGCTTCGCATGTGGGCGGCGATGCTTGACGGCCTTGGTCTTGCGGTGAGCTGGCTTCTTCTTGACGGCTTTCGTCTTTGCATGCGCATGGGCATGCGCGGCGCGATGCGGCTGCACGCGCTGCGCGGACGCATTCGCGGCGAACGCGAGCAGCAGGAACGAGAGGGCGAGGATCAGGGTGGTCCGGGCGCGAGGCAGGCGCGCGATGAGGCCGGTCAAGCGAAAGTCTCCTTTTCACGCGCGATGCGGCTGCGCGGAATGCATGTGCGGTCAGTGGGTGCGGGAAATTATAAGGTCGATCGCGGGGAGATGACGATTGGATCGGACGCAATGACGCGCGATGCGGACGGATTCCGGTCGTTCCGGTGCTGTCGATCAGTGGTGCGCGTGCGGTGAAAACCGGGCAGGTGTACCGTTCCGGGCCGGCACGCTCGCGAATGGGGGCGGTTTCGTCCCGCCGTTCAGCGCGGCCAGTTCCGCCGCGACACGACCGCAAAACTGATCGCGATCGAACCCGTCACGGCGCGTGGCGGCGTGTCTTCTATCGCATCGCCGAACCGAAAGCGGCGGCTGCGTCCGTCGGTGCGTTCGGCGCGACGCTTCGGTGCGCGCGCATCGGCCGCAGCGGTGCGTTCGTTCGCGACCGCGACATCGCACGATGTGTCGGCCACGCATTCGGCCGCATGATCAAGAGACATGACAGTAAATTCCGGGAAGGGCATGTCCGTATTGAACGCCATCGCATTCGATCGGTAAAATGAATATTTCGATCATTACGATTCCTTTAAAGAATGGAACTGAAACTGCTGCGAACGTTCCTGACGGTCACCGAGCTGTGCCATTTCAGCCGTGCGGCCGATGCGCTGCACATGAGCCAGCCGGCACTGAGCAAGCAGATCGGCGCGCTCGAGGCGAGCCTCGGCGGCAAGTTGTTCGAGCGCGGGCGGCACGGCGCGGAGCTGACGCCGTTCGGCGAACGCTTCCTGCCCGATGCGCAGGCGCTCGTGCGCGATGCGGACGAGATCCTCGCGCGGGCACGGGAGGCGACCAGCGGGCAGCGCGGGCATCTGCGGCTCGGCATCTGCCTGTCCGTGCTGACGCTCGTGCCGAAGCTCGTCGCAGAATTTCGTCGCCTCAATCCGGGCATCGCCGTCACACTGAGCGACCTGTCGTCGTCCGAACAGACACGCCGGCTGCGCGCGGGCAAGCTCGACGCCGGTTTCCTGCGCCTGCCGTCCGACGACGGGCTGTCGTCGTTCAAGGTAATCGACGAAGGGCTCGCGCTCGCGGTGCCGCCGCACCTCGGCTTCAAGCGCGTGCCGGCCGACCTCGACGTGCTCAACGAGATCGGCTTCATCGCGCTGCAGCGTGCACGCGGTCCGGGGCTTGCCGCGCAGATCGACCGGTGGTGCGTCGAGCGCCGCTTCGTGCCGCACGTGACGCAGCAGGCGGAGGATGTGCAGTCGGTGCTGACGTCGGTCGCGGCCGGCGTCGGCGTCGCGTTCATCCCGTCGCGCGCGCAGTACCTGCTGCGCGACGCGACGGTGCTGCCGCTCGACGGCAAGGACGCGAAGTGGCGCGTGGGGCTTGCATGGCTGTCGGGGCGCGACGATCCCGTCACGACGCATTTCGTGTCGTTCATGCGCGCCGCGATCAAGGGCGCGTGACGGGGCGTATAGTGTCCGCGATTGCATCCTGAATGCCGGTCCAGCGCCGGCTCACGAACCCGAACCGATGACCTCAGAATCCGACGAATCGCCGCTCGATCCCGCACTCGTTGCGACGCTCGCGACGCTGAACGAGGCCGCGAACGATCCGGCCGGCAAGACATGGTCGCTGCCGAAGATCGCGAAGCGCACGCAACTGCCGATGAGCACGCTGCGCCGTGTGCTGACGCAGCTCGACGCCGCGGGCCTGAGCGCGACGACGCTGAACGAGGACGGCACCGGCAGCGCCGCGCTGACCGAAGAAGGGCGCTCGGTGTGCGCGCAACTATTTGGCGCGAACGACGCCTGATGAATGAAAAAACGGGCCGCTGATGCGGCCCGTCGTGCGGCGGCTCGACGCGTGCGCCACGCCATGCCGTGTATTACCAGCGCGCGGTCACGCCGCCCATCAGCGAATGACGGTAGGTCTGGTCGTTCAGCCCGTGTCGGTAGCCGACGTCGAGATCGAGCCAGGGCTTCGGCGAATAGATCGCGCCCGCGAGTACGAACGCCGGGTTCGCGCCGGCGGTGCTTTCCGGGTTGCGCGACATGCCGACGTCGACCACGAGCTGCAGCCGATCGGTCGCCTTGTAGATCGCCGCACCCGACACGGCCCAGATCGACGTCAGATCGCCCTGGCGGTTCGGCTGATAGGCGAGGCCCGCATTCGCGAGAAATGAAAACCGCGCGACATCGACCTGCGCGAGCAGTGTCGAGCCGGTGCCGACGCGGCCCGTGCCGAGCCCGCGACGGTCGTTGCCGGTCGGCATCGTCACCTGCGGTTTCAGCGCGAGCGACAGCGGCCCGCGTTCGACGAATCGCCATTTCATGCCGATCTCGACATCGCCGATGCCCGCGCCGTTCTCGTCGGTCCGCGTTTGCAGATGCGTGTAAGGCGCGTTCACGTAGAGGTCGACGTGTTCGCCGAATCCGCGCGTGAGCGTCGCGTTCCACAACTGGTGGCGGCCGTTTTCGTCCTGTTTCGAGGTTTCCTCGGCATTGAGCTCGAATTGCCAGTTCGCGTTGCCCTGCGTGCCCGTATCGTCGCTGACGAGCGGATGGGCCGGATAAGCGTCGAGCGGCGCGAGGAGTGCGCTCGCGGCTGCGAGCGGAAGGATTCTTTTCATCACATTACCCTTAGAGCATCTTGAGCGACCGGCCCGCGCGCGTTGCGCGGGCCGGCACGCCGTCATTCGAACGAAATCAGAACCACTGCTTGTAGCGGCGCACATAGATCGTCTTGACGATCTGCGCGAGCAGGATGTAGCCGACCATCGTCGCGGCGAGCCACAGCCAGTAGGTGCCCGGCAGGTGCATGAAGCCGATCGCGTCCGCGAACGGCGAGAACGGCAGCCAGCAGCCGATCGCGATCGCGGTGAACGTCGACAGCAGCACCGGCAGCGCGGCCGTGCTCTGCAGGAACGGGATCTTCTGCGTGCGCAGCAGGTGCACGACGAGCGTCTGCGACACGAGGCTCTCGATGAACCAGCCCGAGTTCATCACGATCTGGCCGCCCGATCCGCCTTGCAGGTGATACATCGCACCCGCGCCGAACACGGTCCACATCAGGATGTACGTCGTGATGTCGAACACCGACGACGTCGGCCCGATCCACAGCATGAAGCGGCTGATGTTGCCGGCTTCCCACTTGCGCGGCTTCTTCAGGAACTCGGGATCCATCTTGTCCCAAGGCAGCAGCATCTGCGACGTGTCGTAGATCAGGTTCAGCACGAGCAGCTGCGTCGCGAGCATCGGCTCCCACGGCAGGAACGCGCTGGCGACGAGCACCGAGAACACGTTGCCGAAGTTCGAGCTCGCAGTCATGTTCAGATACTTCAGGATGTTGCCGAACGTCTCGCGGCCCTTGATCACGCCTTCCTCGAGCACCATCAGGCTCTTTTCGAGCAGGATGATGTCGGCGGTTTCCTTCGCGATGTCGGCGCCGCTGTCGACCGAGATGCCGACGTCGGCATCGCGCAGCGCGGGCGCATCGTTGATGCCGTCGCCGAGGAAGCCGACCGTGTGGCCGTTCGCCTGCAGCGCCTTGACGATGCGCGCCTTCTGCAGCGGCGTGAGCTTTGCGAACACGGTCGTGCGTTCGACGACCTGCGCGAGCGTCGCGTCGTCGAGCGCTTCGATTTCCGCGCCGAGGATCGGCTTGCCGGGTTCGAGGCCGACCTGGCGGCACACCTTCATCGTAACGGTCGGGTTGTCGCCCGTCAGCACCTTCACCGCGACGCCGTTTTCGCGCAGCGCGGCGAGTGCCGGCGCGGCCGATTCCTTCGGCGGATCGAGGAAGGTCAGGAAGCCGCGCACGACGAGGTCGTGTTCGTCGGCGGTGCGGTACTGCGCGCGCTCCTCGCCGCGCGGGATCGTCCGCGTCGCGAGCACGAGCACGCGGAAGCCGTCCTCGTTGTACGCGTTGGCCTGTTCGAGCAGCCGCTTGCGGGCGACGAAGTCGAGCGGGCGAATGCCGTCTTCATCCTGCACGTGGGTCGATACTGCCAGCATTTCCTCGACCGCGCCCTTGCAGATCAGCTGGTGAGTGCCGTGCGTATCCTCGACGACGACCGACAGGCGGCGCCGCACGAAGTCGAACGGCAGCTCGTCGATCTTCTTGTAGCCCCGCGGCTTCACGCGTTCGCCGATCTCGTCGGCGCGCGCGACGACCGCGATGTCGATCAGGTTCTTCTGGCCGCTCTGGTGGAAGCTGTTCAGCCAGCCGAGCCGCAGGATCTCCTCGTTCTTGTAGCCGGACAGGTCGAGGTGGTGTTCGAGGATGATCTTGTCCTGCGTGAGCGTGCCGGTTTTGTCGGTGCACAGCACATCCATCGCGCCGAAGTTCTGCACCGAGTTCAGCCGCTTGACGACGACCTTGCGGCGCGCCATTGCGATCGCGCCGCGCGCGAGGTTCGCGCTGACGATCATCGGCAGCATCTCGGGCGTCAGGCCGACGGCCACCGCGAGTGCGAACGTGAGCGCGCTCAGCCAGTCGCCCTTGGTCAGGCCGTTGATCATGAACACGATCGGCACCATCACGAACATGAACTTGATCAGCAGCCAGCTCACGCTGGCGACGCCGCGGTCGAAGCTCGTCTCGATGCGCTTGTGGCTCACGACGTTGCGCGCGAGCGAACCGAAGTACGTGTCTTCGCCGGTCGCGACGACGACGGCCGTCGCCGTGCCGCTGACGACGTTGGTGCCCATGAAGCAGACGTTCTCGAGATCGAGGAGCGACGCCGATGCATCGTTCGCCGCGCCGGCCGCGGGCGTGCCGGCGGATTTGCCGGACACCGCGCCGAGCGTGTCGTACTTCTCGACGGGCAGCGCCTCGCCGGTCAGCACGGCCTGGCTGATGAACAGGTCGCGCGACGCGAGCAGGCGCACGTCCGCCGGGATCATGTCGCCGGCCGACAGGTGCACGATGTCGCCGGTCACGACTTCGCGCATCGGCACCTCGCGGCGCGCCGGCTCGGAAGTGTCGGTCACCGCGCGCTGCACGGTGGCCGTCGTGCGGACCATCGCCTTGAGCTTCTCGGCCGCGCGCAGCGAACGGAACTCCTGCACGAAGCGCAGCAGCGCGCTGATCGTGACCATCGTCAGCAGGATCGTCATGCCGACATAGTCGCGATCGTCGGGTGCCGAGAAGTAGACGTCGGTGAAGAAGCTGATGGTGGCCAGCACCAGCAGCACGTAGACGAACGGGTTGTGGAACGAGTGCAGCAACTGGCGGGCCCAGTGCGGCGGCTTGTCGTGCGCGATTTCGTTCGGGCCGTAGCGCTGCAGGCGGTCGGCGGCCTGATCGTAGGTGAGGCCGCGCGTGCTGGTGCGCAGCGACTTCAGCGTGTCTTCGAGCGGGCGGGCCGCTTCCTGAGCGGCGCGCATGATGCGCGGGTCGTTCTGCTGGCCGGCGCCGGCCTTGATGAAGCCGCGCTGTTTCTTTTGCGATGTGTTGCGTCGTGTCATGAGTCGCTCCTTGCGCACGAGGCGGCGGGCGGGGAGCGGCCGTGACGTTATCGACGCACGAACGCTCCCCGCCGCGTCGCGTCAGGCGCGATCGGATGTGGATCGGTGAAGGGGGGAACGCTCGCCGGCGCGCGGGGTGCGGTCGGACTGTCGATGCGCAGCGACGCACCGGCGAGCGGTAATCGACTACTGTCGTCTGAGTTCATCTGCACTCCTGTCGGTTGCGGACAATCGGCACGGGCGATCGGCAGCCGCGCACGCACGAAGGCGCGCGGCCGGATGGCACGCGAATGGAAAATGCACGCGGCTGGCGCTGCGCGCAACACGAACGCACGCGCGCGACGGCGCGTCGCGTGCATTCGACAACATCGAAAATTCGGCGGGGAATCTGGCCAGTCAGGCCGGAAGGACGCCGCATCCTGCTTCCCGGGATGCGGCAGAAGACGAGGCTCTGCGCGTTTTCCTCAGGCAGCAGTCAAGTTGGTCAAGCACCAACTACAACTCGCATCGGTGTTCACAGAACACTCCATGTAATTAGACGGGAGCGATGGTAATGGCTCGCTGTGCGAAGCGTCAACCCTTTTGTCAGGCGTTATTTTGAGAAACGTAAGCGGGTCGATGCGCGCTCGCCGGATCGCCGGATTGCCCGCAACGAAACGGCCGCGCGCACGCCATGTCGGCATGCGCGCGGCCGCGTCGAAGCAGGGGGCAAGTTAATGGTTGGCTGTCGCGACGGCGGCCCCTGCATCGAGGATGCCCGAGCCCGCCGGCATCGCGGTGCACGACGTGCCGGCCGCCAGCTTCGCCGCGCGCGTGCCGCCTTGCAGCTTCTGCTGGATCTGCGCGGGCGTGAGGTTGCCGTTCACCGCCAGCATCAGCGCGGCGACACCCGTCACCTGCGGCGTCGCGAGGCTGGTGCCGCTCGCGAGGCCGTAGGTGTCCGAGCCCGGCGTCGTCGTGCCGGTGTTCGACGTCGACAGGATGTTGACGCCCGGCGCGCTCAGCGCGACATCGGCGCCGAAGTTGCTGAACGATGCGCGGCGGCCCGTTGCGTCGGTTGCGCCGACGCTGATCACGCCGCGGCAGTTCGCGGGCTGGTCGAGCCCGGTCGACAGGCCGTCGTTGCCGGCGGCGACGACCACGGTCACGCCCTTCGCGGTCACGTCGTCGATCGCCTGCTGGAACGTCGTGCTGCACGCGCCGATGCCGCCGAGGCTCAGGTTGATGACCTTCGCGGGTGTCGGGTTCGTCGGTGCGCCGCTCACGGAGATGCCGGCCGCCCAGCGCATCGCGTCGGCGATGTCGCTCGTCACGCCGCCGCACTTGCCGAGCACGCGCACCGGCAGGATCCGGCCGAGCCACGACACGCCGGCGATGCCGGCGCCGTTGTTGGCGGTCGCGCCGATCACGCCCATCACGCGCGTGCCGTGCCAGCTGCTGTCGCTCGGTTCGCTCGCGCAGTGATAGTACGGGCCGCTTGCGTTGTCGAGGTCCTGCTGCGTGACCCAGTCGCCCGGATCGGTTGCGTCAGGGCCGCGCGACAGCCCGTTGTTGCTGGTATTGACGTTGGTGATGAAGCTGTAGCCGGGCAGCAGGTTGCCGACGATGTCGCCATGCGGCCGATAGCCGGTGTCGAGCACGGCCGTGACGACGGCCGGCGAACCCTTGGTCGTGTTCCAGGCGGGCGGCAGGTCGATGCCGGCGGTCGGGTCGGACAGGTACCACTGCTGGTTGTAGAGCGGGTCACTCGGCGTGTCGCGGATCGTCATCGGGTGATCCGGTTCCGCGTAGTCGACGTCGGCATCGGCCGCGAAGGCCTGCGCGAGGGCGGTCGCGTCGGTGGCCGCGATGCGCTGGCCGAGCGACAGCACGGCCGCGCCGTTCGAGATCGTCCGCTCGACCTGCACGGTCAGCGGCGTTTGCGCGACCGTGCTCGCATACGCGCGCGCGCTGCCGGTCACCGGCGCCGTCCAGCGCGTCATCGAGCGCTGGATCACCGCGTCGAGCCGCGTCCCGTTGTCGATGGACGCCATCGCACGCGCGGCCGTCAGCGTCTTCAGCTTGACGATCAGGTGATCGACCGGCGGCTCGACCGGCGCGCTCTGCGCGACCATCTGCACGGCGGCCTGTTGCGTCGCGCATGCGTTGCTGCCGGTCGTGGCGGGCGGGGTCGTGGGAGGCGTCGGGGCGGGTGCGGGCGTCGGAGCCGGTGCCGCGGTGGATGAAGACGGGGTGCTGCCGTCGCCGCCTCCGCCGCCGCAGCCGGCGAGGGGCAGGAGGGCGGCGGCGGACAGCATGCCGGCGAGCATGCGCGCATGAGCGGAGCGCGCCAGCGCGAAATTGAAACGTTTGGCTCTCATGTTGAAACTCGATCCTCTAGATAACCGTCGTGCCGGCGGTGGCGCTGGTCCGGCTGAGCCGGACCTTGTCGTTTTTGTCTGACGGTTGCGGCGAGGTTGCTGCGACGCGCCATGCACTGGGTAACGGCCGGCGCGGCGGCTTCTTGAGTAGGTTTCGCGAGAAAAACAGGTGCGGGCGCAAACGATTACGTTGCCGCGTTGCGGCATGAACGCGCGTTTGGAACGAATGTACAGAAGGTGGGGTCGAGTCCGCGCGCGGCCGGTCGGGCGAAATGGGCGACGCGGGCCGGTTTGCGCGGCACGGAAAACGTGTCGCGCGGCCCGGCGGCGGTGGAAGGTTGTTTACGCTTTCCCTGATGCGACGCAAATTTTGTCAGGCGTACGATCGCGATTCGATCAACGTTTCATCAGGAGAAAAGCATGGATCGCCGCTTCCGTTGGCTGGCTGTCGCGCTGTCCTGTGCGCTGGCGGGCACCGCGCACGCGCAGGCCCTCACCGGTACGCTGAAGAAGATCAAGGACACGGGCATCGTGTCGCTGGGCATTCGCGAATCGTCGGTGCCGTTCTCGTATTCGGACAATCAGCAGAAGAATATCGGCTACTCGCGGGACATCGCGTCGCGCATCATCGACCAGTTGAAGACGGAACTGAACCAGCCGAACCTCACGGTGAAGGAAATTCCGATCACGTCGCAGAACCGGATTCCGCTGTTGCAGAACGGAACGATCGATTTCGAATGCGGATCGACGACGAACACGCTCGAACGGCAGAAGCAGGCCGCGTTCTCGAACAGCATCTTTCTGTACGGCATCCGCTTCAGCACGCGCAAGGATTCGGGCGTGAAGGACTTCGCGGACCTGGCCGGCAAGACGGTTGCGACGACGGCCGGCACGTCGGACGAGCGCCTGCTGCGCAAGCTCAACGAAGAGAAGGCGATGAACATGACGATCATCAGCGCGAAGGATCACGCCGAAGCGTTCATGAACGTCACGACCGGGCGCGCGGTTGCGTTCGTGATGGACGAGCCGCTGCTGTATGGCGAGATCGCGAAGGACCGCAACCCGGGCGCGTACTCGGTGACGGGCACGCCGCTCGTCCACGAAAACTACGCGTGCATGATGCGCAGGGACGATCCGGCATTCAAGCATGTCGTCGACGGCGTGATCGCGAAGATGCAGACGTCGGGCGCGGCCGAGAAGCTCTACAACCAGTGGTTTACGCAACCGATTCCGCCGAAGGGCGTGAGTCTCAACTATCCGCTGTCGGCGGAGATGAAGCAGTTGTTCAGGAATCCGACGGATCAGGCGCAGTATTGATCTCGATGCCGAAATGAAAAACCGCTGGCGTGTGCCGGCGGTGCCGTCACGCCGTGAACAATTGCCGCCGGCGGCACGCTTGACCCCAATCCAGTGATCTTCTGAACCCTCTCGTGCCGACGGGCAAAGGTGAGTCGGGCTCCGGTGGGTGCTCGTCCGGCCGGGTTTCTGGAAGATCGGGCGCTTGGCGACTTCCCGTCTCCCGGACTCAGCCCGGATGAACCATCGATACAACCGTTGAAGCTTCTCAGCTAGCGCATTTCCGGGCGTGCCGCAATCGGCATTCAACCTCGCCTGCGCCAGGGGAATCCGGTCGCCTGACGCAACAACAGGCACAATACGGAATTCGCCACGGCCGCACGCATGTTCGCAATTCGAACATCGCGCGACTGCGTCACCGCTGCCCGACATCCTTCCCAGTCGTCATGAACGCCACACTCGCTCCCGCGCGCGAGTCGAACTCGCCGCGCTTCCTGCTGTTCCTGATCTGCCTGTTCGCGTCCGCCGGCCAGCTCGCGATCGACATTTACGTGCCCGCGCTGCCCGACATGGCACGTTCGTTCGCGACGACGCCGCAGGCGATCCAGTCGAGCGTGTCCGGCTACATGGCGGCCTATGCACTCGGCCAGCTCATCTTCGGCCCGATCGCCGACGCGTACGGTCGCAAGCGCGTGCTCGCGTTCGGGCTCGTGATCTATACGATCGGCTGCCTGCTGTCGCTCGGCGCGACGAACCTTGAGACATTCTTGCTCGCGCGCTGCCTGCAGGGCTTCGGCATCGCGACGACCAACCTGCTCGCGAAGGCGATCATCACCGATTCGTTCTCGGGCCAGGCGCTGATGCATGCGTTCACGTACATGTCGATCGCATGGGGGCTCGCGCCGATCGTCGCGCCCGTGATCGGCGCGCACCTGCAGACGTGGTTCGGCTGGCGGTCCTGCCTGGTGTTCCTGCTCGTGTACTCGCTGGTGATGTGGGCGCTGCTGTGGCGTTACAAGGAAACCTTGCCGAAGCCCGTGCATCTCGAGCCGCGCACGTTGATCGCGAATGCCGGGAAGGTGCTGGCAAGCCCGGTATTTCAGAGCTGCTTCCTCGCGCAGGGGCTGTGCTACAGCATCCTGCTCGTGTTTAACATCGTCGGGCCGTTCATGGTGCAGACCACGCTGCACCAGCCGCCGACCTTCTTCGGTTATCTCGCGCTCGGAATCGGCCTGATGTATTTCCTCGGCGGCCTGTCGAACCGGATTCACGGGCCGGGGCTGCCGAGCGCCGAGCAGCGGCTGCGGATCGGCGCGCGCGTGATGGCGGGCGCGTCGGTCGCGATGCTGGTGCTGGCGCTGACCGTCGGCCTGCGCGTGTGGACGCTTGCCACGCCGGTGCTCGTGATGGGCTTCTGCGCGGGCGCGATGTACCCGACGCTGATGGCGAAGGGCAATTCGCTGTTTCCGCATATCGCGGGCCTGACGAGCGCGATCCTCGGATGCGCGCTGCTGCTCGTGTCGTCAGCGATGATGGGGCTCGCCGGTTTCGTGTCGATCCATGTGCTGACGCCGCTCGCGGTGTTCTTCGTCGCGCTGTCGTTCATCGTCGTGTGGATGGTGACGAAGCTGCTGCGGTACCTGTCGCAGCAGCAGGCCGCGACCGTCGTGTGCGGGAGCGGGGAAGCCGCGTAAGCGCCGCCTGTCGACCCGCTCATGAGCCTGATCCTGCTGAACCGCGTCGCCCGATCCGACGCCGCTAACCGCGCGAGCCGGCGCCACGATCTGCCATGGGTCGACTCGTTCACCGACCAGATGGGTCCAGCCCGGCAACCACGCATCGATCGCGCTGGTGCGGCGGCTCGGTTTCAGTAAAGAGGGGTTTTCGCCGTGCTATCTGCGCATCTGCGGTGAATGGCGCGACCACGAACGGTGGGCGCTGCTGGCCGACAGCGAGAACGAAGCGGGCGCCTGACGCTCGATACCGGCCGATTCCATTCCCGCAATAGACCCCTCACAGCGGATGCGCCGCGCCGGCCTGCGTCAATAGCGAAATGGCCGCCGGATCCGGCATCCCGTTCGAGTCGATCGCACCGGCCTTCGCGAGCGCGTCGAGATCGCTGTCGACGCCCGGTTGCCCGACCACGAACGACGTGGTCAGGAACGCCGGCGTCGCGAGCGTGACCGAATAGCGCTGCTGCAGGTTGGTCACCACGGCCGATTGCGCGGCCTGCACGGCGTTCGGGCTGCCCATCGCCTGCTGGAAGTGCAGGTTGCCCTGGAAATTGCCGATCAGCCCGGCCGTGTTCGTGCCGAGCTGTGCCGCGAGATAGACCAGCATCAGCTCGGTCTCGGGCGTCGTATTGAAGGTGCCGCCCGCATAGGCGAGCGAATGCAGGCTCGTGCCGCCGGACGTCACGGTGATCACGCACGGCAGCGCGGCGTTGACCGTCACACGGTAGTTGCCGCCGCCGTCCGTCAGCGTCGTCGCCGAGCCCGTCGCACAACTGACCGCCACCGACGCGCTCGCGAGCGCGACGCCCGTGGCGGCCGTGCCCGACAGCGCGACGGTTTGCGTGTTGTCGTTGAAGCAGACATCCACGCCGAAGCAGGCGTCGCCGTTGCATGCCTGAAGCATCGCGAGCGTTGCGACGCAAAAGGCGCCCAGCGCGGGGCGGGTGAAGCGCGTAGGGCGAACGTTCATGGTCGCGGGTGTCCGGGAGAAGGGGGCCGCCGATGCGCGCCCGGGGAAGCGGCGCTGTTCACATTCTAGATTCCGGATTCGCGGGCTGCTTGTCCGTTTGCCCTTCCCGACGGAAACCTTTCAGTTCCCTTCGCAATTGGTTATGCTGCGGGACGATTAAAAACGATGAGAGAACGCGCCGTTCCCGATGGAGTCGGCGCGCCGTTTCCGACATGAACTTGAAACGACAGACGGGCCGGCCGTGCCCGCCGGGTGGCGAGGGCGATCCGGCATCGCCGGCAGGCGCGACCCGAAACGACATTCAGCCTGCACGCGCGTGTGGCGCGACCGGCCAATCCGGCGCATGGAAGGCCGTGCCGGTGGCCGTACTGGCAGCCGCGGCCTTGCTGTTCGGCAGCGCGGCCATTGCAGCACCAGCCGACGACGGCAGCACGGCCATCGCGGCATCGTCAGCCGGCGCGCCTCCCGTCCCGTCCTCGTCGTCCTGCACGCACGTGGCCGCCGCAGCGGCCTATCCCGTCGCCAGCAAGCCCGAAGCAGCGCCGCCGCTGAAAGGCCGCGTGACGGACATGACAGGCGTGCTGAGCACCGCATGCGCAGCCGAGTTGACCGACCGCCTCGCCGGGCTCGAGCAGCGGCTCGGCGTCCAGATCGCGGTCCTGCTGGTCGGTTCGACCGGGCAGTCGACGATCGAACAATTCGCGACCACCGTATTCGACCGATGGAAGCTCGGCCAGCGCAAGGTCGACAACGGCCTGCTGCTCGTCGCCGCGCTCAATGACCATACCGTGCGGATCGAGGTCGGCTACGGGCTCGAAGGCACGATTCCGGACATCGTCGCGGGCCGGATCATTCGCGAGCGGATCGTGCCGGCGTTTCGCGAGAACCGCATCGAAGCCGGCATCAGCGATGCGGTCGATGTGCTGACGCGCGAAATGACGCCACTCGGCATGGCAACGCCAGCGCAGGCAACCCCGGAAGTGGCGACGCGCGGGCGCGACGATGCGTCCGCGACGGAGACCAAGGATGCGACGAACGCGACGCCTCGCGACGCACGGACCGGCGGCGAAAGGCGGGTGTCGAACGGCTTGCCGGAGCGGAAATCCGCGAATACGGGCGGCGTGCGGTTCTGGTTCCTGCTCGGGCTCGCCAACGTCGTGCTTGGCGTGGTCGCCGCGTGGCGCAAGCTGCGCCGCAAGCTTGCGCTGTCGGCCGCCGGTCTCGTCGCGGCCGTCGTGCCGATCGTGATGCTGCCGGTCGGCGCGATCTTCAACGGCAATCTCGAAGCGATCCTGGGCGCCGCGCTGCTCGTCCCGGCGGCGGCCGGCGTCGGGCCGTGCCTGCTCGGCATCAACCTCGTCATTTCGGCGCGCGTGCGCAAGTACACGGCGATCGTGGGCGGGACGCTGTTCATGCTGATCGCAATCGGGCGCGAGATGCACTATTCGATCGGGGAAGTCCTGTCCGGGATCTTCGGCGTGCTGTGCGTGCTCGCCGCGATCTGGGCGAAGTTGACGGGCGGCGGCTCGTCTTCGTCGTCTTCATCGTCCGGCTCCCGGTCGGGTTCGTCGGGTTCGAGCTCCGATTCGTTTCGCGGCGGCGACGGTTCGAGCGGTGGTGGCGGCGCGTCGGGCCGCTGGTAGCCGCCGCGCGCAACGTGCCTGCGCAAAGAATATTTTTTACCTACCGCTCCGCCCGGAGCGTTCAACCGGAAACAACGAACGATGAAATGGTTTCGAATCCTGCTCGTGTGCTGCGTGCTGGCTCCGCTCGCGGGGTGCGGCTATAACGCGATCCAGTCGTCCGACGAGGACATCAATGCCGCGTGGTCCGAAGTGCTGAACCAGTATCAGCGCCGCGCCGATCTCGTGCCGAACCTCGCCGCGTCGGTGCAGGGCTATGCGTCGCACGAGGAGCGCGTGCTGACCGAGGTGGCGTCGGCTCGTGCGCGCGTGGGCAGCGTGCAGATGACGCCGGAAATGGCGAAGGATCCGGCCGCGCTCGCGGCGTTCGATCAGCGGCAGGGGGAACTGTCGGGCGCGCTGAGCCGGCTGATGGTGGTGTCCGAGCGCTACCCGGAGCTGAAGGCGAACGAAGCGTTCCGCGACCTGCAGACGCAGCTCGAAGGCACGGAAAACCGCATCGCGGTCGCGCGCGGCCGCTACATCAAGACGGTGCAGCACTACAACGTGCAGATCCGCCAGTTCCCGGGCGTCGTGATCGCGAAGATCTTCGGCTACCAGCCGCGCCCGAACTTCAGCGTCGTGAACGAAGCGGCGATCTCGACCGCGCCGGCACTCGACTTCTCTGCCCAGCCGCCGAAGCCGAACGCGGCCGGCCAGTAAGCGGCCGGCTCAGGCGCTCAGGGCTTGCGCGCGGCCGTTTTCGCGAACGCGCCGCGCACCTCGAAGCTGATCGCATCCGCGACGTTGCCGCGCGCGTCGACGAGTTCGAGCCGGTGCCGGCCCGGCCACGGCATCCACGCGACGCGGTCGGCATGCCCGATTACCTTGTCGTCGAGCCGCCACGCGAACCGCGCGGCGTGCCCGGCCGAGCGCTCGAACCAGATCCGCTGGTTCTTCGGCGGAATGTCCGGGTCGATCGCGAAGATCGTGCCGTCGGTCGGCGCGCCGATCGTCAGCGGCGCGCGTGCGCGGTCCTTGCCCGGCGTGACGGGTGCGGCGAGCCGGATCGTGTCGACCGCGGTCCCCGCGATGAACCACTCGTTGCGCGCCGGCTCGAGGTCGCGCTCGAACGTGATGCGGCGCGCCTCGACGCCAGCCGGCGCGCGCGGCGCGCGGCTCGGCAGGTCGCGGTGCAGGTAGCCGACGACGGCCGACCACACGGGCGACGCGCCCGTGACGCCCGACACGTCCCACATCGGCGAGCCGTCCGCATTGCCGACCCACACGCCGACCGTATAGCGCGACGTGAAGCCGACGGTCCAGTTGTCGCGCATGTCCTTGCTGGTGCCGGTCTTGACCGCCGAGAAGAAGCGCGTCGCGAGCGGGTTGTCGAAGCCGAACGTGCGCACGCGCGCGTTGTTGTCGGAGAGGATATCGGTAACGACGAAGCTGGCCGCCTCGCTGAACACGTGCGTGCCGCCGTCCGCATGCGCGGGTGCCGGTGCCGGCAGGTCGACGACCTTGCGCGCGACGCCGCCGTTCGCGAGCGCGCGATACGCGTTGGTCAGCGACAGCAGCGTGACGTCCGCGCTGCCGAGCGCGAGGCTGAAGCCGTAGTAGTCGCCTTCCTGCGCGAGCGGCAGGCCGAGCGCGGTCAGCGTGCGCGCGAAGCGGTGCGGCGTGACGAGCACGAGCGTGCGCACGGCCGGCACGTTCAGCGAGCCGCCGAGCGCGCTGCGCACGCTCACCCAGCCCTTGAAGTCCTTGTCGTAGTTCTGCGGAATGTACAGGCCGCCGCCGGCGGCGAGGTTGATCGGTGCGTCGTCGAGCAGCGACGCGGCCGTCAGCCGCTTTTCGTCGAGCGCCTGCGCATAGAGGAACGGCTTGAGCGTCGAGCCGGCCTGGCGCGGCGCGAGCACGGCGTCCACGTCGCGCGCGCTGGACAACGCGCCCGACGATCCGACCCATGCGCGAATCTCGCCGGTCGCGTTGTCGATCACGACGACCGCACCGTCCTGCACGTTGCGCCGGTGCGCGGGCGCGTTGAGTTCGGTCAGCGCGCGCATCAGCGTGTCGCGCACGAAGCGCTGCAGCGGTGCATCGAGCGTCGTGCGAACCTGTGCGCCGGCCGCTGGCCTGACCTCGGCCGCGATACGTCGCGCGAAGTGTGGGGCGAGGGCGGCGCCATCGTCGTGTACGGCGTTGGCCGGACGCGCGGTGACGAGCTGCACATAACCGTCGAGCGACGCGCATGCCTGTTCGGCATGCATGTCGCGCAGGATGCGGCACGCGCGCTCGGCGATCTTCGTGGGCGCCGCGTTGGGTGCGCGCACGAGTGCGGCCGCGATCGCGGCTTCGCGCGCGTCGAGGCCCGACGGCGCCTTGCCGAACAGCACCTGCGACAGCGCGCCGAGCCCGACCGTTTCGCCGCGGAACGGCACCAGATTCAGATACGCCTCGAGGATCTGGTCCTTGCGCCAGCCGCGTTCGAGCCGCAGCGCGTTCACTGCCTGCGTGGCCTTCTGCGGCAGCGAGCGCTGGCCCGA
This sequence comes from Burkholderia pyrrocinia, assembly GCF_003330765.1. Classification (NCBI taxonomy): domain Bacteria; kingdom Pseudomonadati; phylum Pseudomonadota; class Betaproteobacteria; order Burkholderiales; family Burkholderiaceae; genus Burkholderia; species Burkholderia pyrrocinia. The sequence continues at coordinate 1,174,894 of NZ_CP024903.1, forward strand.
GCGGCGCGGCGAATCGCTGAGCAGCCCGGCGAGCTGCATCGTGACGGTCGACGCGCCGCGCGTGCGCTCGTTCCACAGGTTGCCCCACGCGGCGCCGGCGATCCCGCGCCAGTCGACGCCGCTGTGTTCGTAGAAACGCCTGTCCTCGGAGACGACGATCGCCTCGCGAAACGCGGGCGAGACGTCCGCGAGCGACACCCAGTCGCCGCGCCGTTCGGTGAGGTCGACGCGCGTGCGCTGCAGCGGCGTGCCGTCGCGCGCGAGCAGCACCCAGTCGGAACTGCGCCAGTCGCGGCGCACGTCGTCGTAGCCCGGCAGCGCATGCGCGACGAGCGGCGCGGCCAGCACGACGGCGACGAATACGCGGCCGGCGAAACGCGCCGGCCGCGGCAAAACCAGATCGATCATCGCTTGCTCACGACTTGCCCGCGTCGGCCGGCTTCACGGTCATCGGCGGGTTCGGCCACAGGCCGTACACGGACGGCGCGTACAGCGCCTCGACGCGCGTCGGCGGCAGCCCGAACGTGCCGACGTTGTTCAGCCGCACCGTGTACTCGACCGAGAATTTGCCCTTCGGCAAATAGTCGTAGTACGCGCGATAACCGTCGAAATCGCGCTCGATGAACGCCGGCCACGCGCCGTTCGGCGTCTTCTCGCCCTGCGTCGCGGCTTCGGAGTCGCGGCCGAGGCCCGAGCCGAGGATCGTCGCGCCGGACGGGATCGGATCGTTGACGACGACCCACGTCATGTCGCTTTGCGCATCGATGTCGAGATGCACGCGCACGACGTCGCCGCGCGTCAGCACGCCCTTGACGGCGGGCGACACCGGCGTGACGGTCTTCGTGATCCGGTAGCCGGCCGCGAACGGCGCGCGCAGCGGCACGGCCGCGAGGCTTTCGACCGTTGCCCACGGGCGCCCCGTGCCGTCCTGCGTGACGGACAGCGTGGCCGGCGCCTGCGACGCGCGCGGCCACGGCAGCATCACGCTGCGGGCCGCGGCGGCGCGGGTGGCGGCGGTGGCCGACGCCGGCGTGTCGGCGGGCGCCGATGCCAGCGACCACGAGATCGAGCGCTCGTCGCCGCCGAGCGCGACCTTGGTCGCGCCGGAAACGGGCGTGCTCTCGTAGGTGCGCGAGAAGCGTTCGACCGCGAGCAGCCCGAGCGCATTCGACGTCGTCGTTTGCCATGCGCCCTGGCGCTGCAGTGCGAGCAGGCCGGCTGTGACGCGCGGCATCTCGTCCTTCCACGCCGGGTCGCCCGCGAATTCCAGCGCGAGACGCGCGGCGTTGGTCTCGTTGCTGGTCATCAGCCACCACAGGTCGTCGTCGCGCGCGGTCGAGAACACGAGCTGCGTGCCCGCGTACGTGAGGCGCGCGCGCAGGATCTGTTCGACCTGCGCGCGTTTCTCGTCGCGTTGCGGGATGTCCTTCACGCGCGTCAGGATCGCGTGATAGTCGATCACCGCCGAGGTCGGCCACTGGTTCGGCGCGATCTCGATCGAGCCGAGCATGCGGCCCTGCGCGGCGCCGTAGCGAGACAGCGCCTCGATCGCGGCGAGCTTGCGCAGGTCGCGATCCTGGCGCGGCGCCCACGCGTTGCGCTCGATGCGGCCGTCGACGAAGCGCGCGAGCCCGGCTTCGAGCTGCGTGCGCAGGTCTTCCGGCAGCGCGAAGCGCGGGTCGAGACGGCTTGCCTCGTCGGACACCACGAGCAGGTACGACGACAGCGTCGGGCTGCCGTAGTGCGAATCGTCGGACGACGGCGGGAAGTAGCTCGCGAGCCCGTCGCTGTCGAGGTAGACGGGCATGCGTGCGACCAGCGCCTGCCATTGCGCGGGGTCGCGCAGGCCGATCGCACGCGACGCCTGCTGTTCGAGACAGCGGTACGGATAGCGCTCGAACCAGCGCCGCACGCCGGGCAGGCCGTCGGCAAGCTTCGATTGCAGCGACACGGCGATGCCGCCGCGCGGTGCGCCGTGGGCATTGCTCGCGGCGCCGGCCGGTGCCGACACGGGCACCGTCAGCGTGCCGTCGACCTGCGCGAGCGTCGCCTGCTGCACCGTTACCGGCAGCGCGGGCACCACCTTCTGCGCGACCGCCAGCGCGTCAGACGCGCGCTTGCCGCCTTGCTCGGCCGCTTCGATGCGCCAGTTCAGCGCCCCGGCCGTGTCGAGCGCCTGCTCGGGCACGGTGATCGTCCATGCGACCTCGGTCGCCGTATTGGCCGCGAGCGACACGGTTTGAGGCGCGACGTCGAGGCCCGTCACGCGCGGCGTCACGACGACCTGCATCGCGCGGTCGGTCGTGTTGCGCAGCGTGACCTGCGCGCGGAACGCGTCGCCTTCGCGCACGAGCGGCGGCAGGCCCGAGATCAGCTGCAGATCCTGCGTGCTGCGGATCGACGTGCTGCCCGTGCCGAAACGGTCGGGGCCGACCGCCGCGATCGCGACGATCCGGAAGCGTGTAAGCGCGTCGTTCAGCGGCACCTCGACGGTCGCGCTGCCGTTCGCGTCGAGCGTCACGCGCGGATTCCACAGCAGCAGCGTGTCGAACAGCTCGCGCGTCGGCGCACTGCCGCCGCCGCCGCCGGCCGGCACGGCCTTGCGGCCGAAGTGGCGGCGACCGACGATTTCCATCTGCGCGGTAGCCGTCTCGACGCCGTACGCACGCCGTCGCAGCATCGCGTCGAGCAGGTCCCAGCTGTTGTTCGGCATCAGTTCGAGCAGCGCCTCGTCGACGGCCGCGACCGCGATCTGCGTGCCGGCCGGCGCGGGCTGGCCGTTCGGCAGCGTGACCTTCACGTGCGCCTGCGCCTTGCTGCGCACCGTATAGCGCGTCGCGTCGGTCGTCACGGTCACGCCGAGGCGGTGGACGCCCGTGCCGACCTTGATTTCGCCGAGGCCGTAGCGGAACGCGGGCTTCGACAGGTCGACGAACGCGGTCGGCGCTTCATAGTGGCGGCCTTCGCGCCAGAACGCGCGGGCCCATTCGACCGGCGCTTTCCAGCCCCACGTGAAGAACGAGTACCACGGCACTTCGCGAATCCGGCCGCGCAGCGCGAGCACCGACACGTAGACGTTCGGCCCCCACGATTCGCCGACCTTCAGGTCGACGGTCGGGTTCTTGCCGTTCAGTTCGACGATGTGCGTTTCCATCACGCCGCCGCGCTCGACCGCGACCAGCGCGGTCGCATAGCGGAACGGCATGCGCACCTGGAAGCGGGCCGTTTCGCCCGGCTCGTACGAAGTCTTCTCCGGGATCACGTCGATCCGGTCGGTGTTGTCGCCGCCGAACCAGAGTTGATCCTCGCGCGTGACCCAGACCGACGTCGATGCGTTCGACGTGCGGCCGTCGCCGTCCTTCGCGACTGCGATCAGCTGCACGTTGCCGGCCTGTTCGAGCGTCGCGTCGCAGGCCATGCGGCCCTTGTCGTCGGTCTTGCCCGAGCACAGCACGCCGAGGTCGCGCGTGTCGCTCTTGTTGTCGTACGCATAGAAGCCGCCGACCATTCGCTTGCGCGACGACGTCGTGATGCGAGCGACGCCCTTGATCTCGATCGGCACCGACGCGCGCGGCTTGCCCTGCAGGTCGACCGCCAGCGCCTGCACGGGCACGCGCTGGCCGACCGACACCCAGTGGCCGGCCTTGATGCCGGCCACCACCGCGGCCGGCCACAGGATCGTGTCGCCGCGGATCGTCTGCACTTCGCCGTTCGGGTCGGCGAACGTCGCTTCGAGCGCGATGCGCTTCGGCGCGTCGACGGCGGGCAGGCCCTTGAGCGTGACGGTGCCTGCGCCGTTGCGGTCGAGCGTCAGCGGCAGCTTGTCGGCGATCAGCTTCGTCGCGTCGGGATCGTTGTTCGAAGACGCTGCGTTGTCGCCGTCCTGCGAATCGTCGTCGGCGTTGCCGTCGCTTGTGTCGGGACGATACGGCGTGAAGCTGAAGTCCTCGAAGCGATCCGCGAACGGTGGCGATGCCCACTTCATCAGCGCCGATACCTGCACGGGCAGGTTCGATGCGCCGCCTCCCGACACGTAGTCGATCTGCACCGCGAGCGGCGCTTCCTTCACCGCGACGAGCGGGCTCTTCTGCGCGTCGCGCGCGCCGATCGAGCCTTTCAGCACCGGCAGGCGGAACGCTTCGACGCGGAAGCTGCCGCTGTAATAGGTGGCGGTCGGCGCGTCTTCCGGGCCGCCTTCGAGCTCGACGCTGTATTCGCCGAGCTTCGCGGCGGGCGGCAGCGTGAACTGCGTGTCCGCGCTGTGGTCGGCGGCCCACGTGAGCGGCAGCTTGTACGTCTGGCCGGTGCCGAGATGGCGGATCGTCACGCGCGTCGGGTATTGCGACGGGAACGCGAGGCTCTGCAGCGTCTCGCTACGGATGAAATGCTTCATCGACACGGTTTCGCCGGCGCGCAGCAGCGTGCGGTCGAACACCGTATGCGCACGCACGGTCGGTGCGCTGTCGGTGTCGGTCGGCACGTTGAAGCGCCACGATTCGATCCCGCGGTTCCAGCCCGAGCTGACGAACGCCATGTCGGGGCCCGTCTTCGGATCGTTGACGCGTGCCGACACGAAGTAGTCGTCGAAGCGCTCCGTCGAACTGCATGCGCGCTTCGGCTCGAACGGCCCGTCGATCTTCAGCAGGCCTTGCGCATCGGTCTTGCCGGCCGCGATCTCGTCGCCGTTGCAGTCCGATACGCGGATCTGCGCGTTCGGCACGGGCTTGCCCTTGTCGAGCGTCGTGACCCACACGAGGTTGTTCTCGCGCCCCTGTTTCAGGTGCACGCCGAGGTTGGTGACGAGCACGGTGGTGCGCACATACATGCTCGACGGCTTCGCGAGCAGCGAGCGGCCGAGCGCGGGCGATGCGAGTTCGAGCACGTAGAAGCCGGGCTTGTCGATCGGCACGCCGACGGTCTCGAACGGGCGCAGCGTCTTCGGGTCGGCCTGCGGCAGCGTCAGCGCCTGCGCGCCGGGCTCGCCCTTGAGCAGCGACAGCGAGCGCACGTCGATGCGGCGGTTCTTCGGCGCGGGCTGTTTTTCGCCGGCCTCGAGCGGCACGTAGACGGGGTGCTGGCCCTTGCGCGCCAGCAGGCCGGGAATCTGGCTGTCGATCGAGCCGGCCGTCATCGACCAGTTGTCGAAGCGGTCGACGGTGCGCATCCACTGGCGGATCGCGGTGTCGTTCTCGACCTTCAGGTTCGCGAACTGCGCGCCGCCCGCATTGAGGCCCGCGATATGCAGGTCGGCCTCGACGTTGCGCAGCGTGACGGGCACGAGCGCGGGCGTATCGGGTTCGGCGAAGCGCTCGACGATCCCGAAGGTGCCCGACGAGAATTTCGCGAGCGGCGGCATCGGCGCGGTGCGCGTTGTCAGCGGGAACAGGTCGGCGTTGGACAGCGAGCGGTCGGTCACGTCGCGCAGGCCCGACGGCAGCTCGATCGTCAGGCCGACCTGCGCGGGCAGCGGCGGGTTGAACGCGACGGTCGTCACTTCCTCGCTGTGATCGTCGGCCGCGAAGGTCGGCGACAGCGAACCGTCGGGGCCACGCAACTTGATCGCCTCGGCGTTCTTGCGCGAGATCGGCGCGTTGAACGACAGCGTGAGCGGGCGCAGCGGCGTGCAGGGCGCCTTCGCGTTCTCGCGTTCGCACGAGAAGCTCGCGGCGAACGGCGCACGCACGGTGAAATCGAAGCGCCGTTCCGTTTCGTTCGGGATGCCGCTCGGGCTCGTGACGCCCTTGCCGTACACGAGCTGCATCTTCGCGCTCGCCGGCAGCGCCTGTGCGCACGACAGCGTCAGCACGCGCGCGGCGTCCTTCTTCAGCCCGAAGTGGTCGAGCAGCGCGTTGCGCGCATCGTCGTCGGCGGCCGTGACGGGAATGCGGTTGCCGATGCCGGCCGCTTCGCACCAGATGTTCGCGAGCGCCGAGCGCGGTTCGGCCGGGCCGTTCAGCTTCAGCACGAATACCTGCCGTTCCTCGATTTCGCGCGAGCCGGGGCGGACTGTCACGGGGAACGGGCCGCCCGTCTGGAACGTGAAGCGGCGCGGGCCGCTGGCCGCATTGCCGGCGACCGAGCGCAGCGTGTCGTTGAGCGCGACCGAGCAGCGCACGCCGGGCGGCAGGTCGTTTTCGAAATCGTAAACCCAGGTCTTGTCGTCGAGCCAGTGACCCTGGCCGCGCGCGGCGGTGGAATCGTTGCAGGTCATGCGCGCGGGATTCGGCGCGGAGGCCGAGCCGAATGCGACCATCGGTTCGTCGAACTTGACGACGGTCTGCCGGACCTCGGTGACGGTGCCTTGCGGCGATACGCTCACCGTGCGCGCCGCGCCCGCGTGCAGCGACAGGGCGGCGGCACCGCCGAGCACGGCGACGGCGCCGATGCGCCAGAGCAGTCGTGTGGTGTGGTTGGTTCGATTCGCTTTGTTGTGTTTGTCGTGCTGCTTCATCGCTCGATTGCCCTCGGAGGGAAGCTTTCTGTTTGATTGCACGCGATTCTAACCGACGGCCATGCGCGCACATCGCGGCGCGTAGTCGTCATGTGTCGCCGGCATGCGACACGGGTGTGCGCGTCGCAGATTTGTCGCGCCGACGACACAAAAATGCAGCGAAATGTCGATTGTCTCGGATTGCGGAACATTTAATGGACTATAAAAAGATTGTTCGATCCGATTTGTGCGCGTACATTTCAGGTCCGCGCCAATGTTTGAGAAATATCAAGCGTGGTTTTCCCGAATCCGGTGTTCGAGAGAAGGAAACATGCACAACGACAACACTCCCCACTCGCGTCGCAATGGCGACGCAACCGCAGCAGCAACAGGCATCACGCGGCGGCAATGGCTGCAGGGCGCACTGGCGCTGACGGCGGCGGGCCTCACGGGCTCGCTGGCGTTGCGGGCCCTGGCCGATAATCCCGGCACCGCGCCGCTCGATACGTTCATGACGCTTTCCGAAGCATTGACCGGCAAGAAGGGGCTGAGCCGCGTGCTCGGCGAACGCTTCCTGCAGGCATTGCAGAAGGGCTCGTTCAAGACGGCCGACAGCCTGCCGCAACTTGCCGGCGCACTCGCGTCCGGCTCGCTGAATCCCGATCAGGAAGCGCTCGCGCTGAAGATTCTCGAAGCGTGGTATCTCGGCGTTGTCGACAACGTCGTGATTACCTACGAAGAGGCATTAATGTTCGGCGTCGTGTCGGATACGCTCGTGATCCCATCGTATTGCCCCAACAAACCCGGCTTCTGGGCCGAAAAACCGATCGAGAGGCAAGCCTGATGGCCGATACCGGTACGCAAAAAGCCGACGTCGTCGTCGTCGGATCGGGTGTCGCAGGCGCGATCGTTGCACACCAGCTCGCGATGGCGGGCAAGTCGGTGATCCTGCTGGAAGCCGGACCGCGCATGCCGCGCTGGGAAATCGTCGAGCGCTTTCGCAACCAGCCCGACAAGACGGATTTCATGGCGCCGTACCCGTCGAGCGCGTGGGCGCCGCATCCCGAATACGGCCCGCCGAACGACTACCTGATCCTGAAGGGCGAGCACAAGTTCAACTCGCAGTACATCCGCGCGGTGGGCGGCACGACGTGGCACTGGGCCGCGTCGGCGTGGCGCTTCATCCCGAACGACTTCAAGATGAAGACCGTGTACGGCGTCGGCCGCGACTGGCCGATCCAGTACGACGACATCGAGCACTACTACCAGCGCGCCGAAGAGGAACTCGGCGTGTGGGGCCCGGGCCCCGAGGAAGACCTGTACTCGCCGCGCAAGGAGGCGTACCCGATGCCGCCGCTGCCGTTGTCGTTCAACGAGCAGACGATCAAGCACGCGCTCAACGGCTATGACCCGAAGTTCCACGTGGTGACCGAGCCCGTCGCGCGCAACAGCCGCCCGTACGACGGCCGGCCGACCTGTTGCGGGAACAACAATTGCATGCCGATCTGCCCGATCGGCGCGATGTACAACGGCATCGTGCACGTCGAGAAGGCCGAGCAGGCCGGCGCGAAGCTGATCGAGAACGCGGTCGTCTACAAGCTCGAGACCGGGCCGAACAAGCGCATTGTCGCCGCGGTCTACAAGGACAAGACGGGCGCCGACCATCGTGTCGAAGGCAAGTACTTCGTGCTCGCAGCGAACGGCATCGAGACGCCGAAGATCCTGCTGATGTCGGCGAACCGCGATTTCCCGAACGGCGTCGCGAACAGCTCCGACATGGTCGGCCGCAACCTGATGGACCACCCGGGCACCGGCGTGTCGTTCTACGCGAGCGACAAGCTGTGGCCGGGCCGCGGCCCGCAGGAGATGACGTCGCTGATCGGTTTCCGCGACGGCCCGTTCCGCGCGACCGAAGCCGCGAAGAAGATCCACCTGTCGAACATGTCGCGCATCACCCAGGAGACGCAGAAGATCTTCAAGGGCGGCAAGCTGGTGAAGCCGGCGGACCTCGACGCGCAGATCCGCGACCGTTCCGCGCGCTACGTGCAGTTCGACTGCTTCCACGAAATCCTGCCGCAACCCGAGAACCGCATCGTGCCGAGCAAGACGGCCACCGACGCGATCGGCATCCCGCGCCCCGAGATCACGTATGCGATCGACGATTACGTGAAGCGCGGCGCCGTGCACACGCGCGAGGTCTACGCAACGGCCGCGAAGGTGCTGGGCGGCACCGAAGTCGTCTTCAACGACGAGTTCGCGCCGAACAACCACATCACGGGCGCGACGATCATGGGCGCGGATGCACGCGACTCGGTCGTCGACAAGGACTGCCGCACGTTCGACCATCCGAACCTGTTCATCTCGAGCAGCTCGACGATGCCGACCGTCGGTACGGTAAACGTGACGCTGACGATCGCGGCGCTCGCGCTGCGGATGTCGGACACGCTGAAGAAGGAAGTCTGACCGTGCGGAAATCTACTCTCACCTTCCTCCTCGCCGGCTGCCTCGCGCTGCCGGGTCTCGCGCGCGCGGCCGACGCGGCCGATCCGGCGCTGGTCAAGCGCGGCGAATACCTCGCGGTCGCGGGCGACTGCATGGCGTGCCACACCGCGAAGGGCGGCAAGCCGTTCGCGGGCGGCCTCGGGATGCCGGTGCCGATGCTCGGCAAGATCTACTCGAGCAACATCACGCCCGATCCCGAGACGGGCATCGGCAACTGGACGTCCGACGACTTCGAACGCGCGGTGCGCCATGGCGTCTCGAAGAACGGCGACAACCTGTACCCGGCGATGCCGTACGTGTCGTACGCGAAGATCAACGACGGCGACGTGCAGGCGCTGTACGCGTACTTCATGCACGGCGTCGAACCGGTCAAGCAGGCGCCGCCGAAGAACGAGATCCCCGCGCTGCTGAGCATGCGCTGGCCGCTGAAGATCTGGAACTGGCTGTTCCTGACGGACGGCGTGTACCAGCCGAAGCCGGCGCAGAGCGCCGAGTGGAATCGCGGCGCGTATCTCGTGCAGGGCCTCGCGCACTGCAGCACGTGCCACACGCCGCGCGGCATCGCGATGCAGGAGAAGTCGCTCGACGAAACCGGCGGCAGCTTCCTGTCGGGCTCGGTGCTGGCGGGCTGGGACGGCTACAACATCACGTCCGACCCGAACGCGGGGATCGGCGGCTGGACGCAGCAGCAACTCGTCCAGTACCTGCGCACCGGCAGCGTGCCGGGCCTCGCACAGGCGGCCGGCCCGATGGCCGAGGCGATCGAGCACAGCTTCTCGAAGATGACGGAAGCCGACATCGGCGCGATCTCGACGTACATCCGCACGGTGCCGGCCGTCGCCAGCGGCGACGCGAAGCAGTCGCGCTCGTCGTGGGGCAAGCCGGCCGAGGATGGCCTGAAACTGCGCGGCGTCGCGCTCGCGTCGTCGGGCATCGATCCCGCGCGGCTGTATCTCGGCAACTGCGCGACCTGCCACCAGATGCAGGGCAAGGGCACGCCGGACGGCTATTACCCGCCGCTGTTCCACAACTCGACGGTCGGCGCGTCGAATCCGACCAACCTTGTGCAGGTGATCCTGGACGGCGTGGAGCGCAAGGCCGGCAGCGAGGACGTCGGGATGCCGGCGTTCCGCCACGAACTGTCGGACGCGCAGATCGCCGCGCTGGCGAACTACCTGACCGGGCAGTTCGGCAATCCGGCCGCGAAGGTGACCGAGCAGGACGTCGCGAAGCTGCGCTGATGCGGCGCGCGACGAAGCAGGGCAATAACTGACAAGAGGAGGAGCACAGCACATCGGGCGGGCCCCGATGCCGGTTGTTGCAGAGCGGGGCGGGCGGCGCAGGCGGCCGCGCGCCCCGGTTCGTAGGCAATCCGGTGCGCGCCGGCCGCGCATCGTTTTCGTTGATCGACACCATGACACCGAATCAACCGTTTCTCGCGTCCCAGCGCGATGTGCTGCTGCTGCTTTCCCGAATCCTGCTCGTGATCCTGTTCGTGATGTTCGGCTGGAAGAAGATCGTCGACTTCCCCGGTACCATCGCGTTCATGGGCTCGGAAGGCGCGCCCGCGCCGATCGTGTCCGCCGCGATCTCGGTCGTGATGGAGCTGTTCGTCGGGATTGCGATCCTCGTCGGCTTCCAGACGCGGCCGCTCGCGCTATTGCTTGCGCTGTATACGATCGGCACCGGCATCATCGGCCACCACTACTGGACGATGACGGGCGGCGAGCAGATCAACAACATGATTCATTTCTACAAGAACATCGCGATCTCGGGCGGCTTGCTCGCGCTCTGCGCGGCCGGCCCCGGGCGTTTTTCGATCGATCGCGGATGACCGGGCGCGCGCATGGGGCGCGCGTCGGATGGTCGAGACTCCGAGGGGGCATGACTTTGCGACTCAAACACTTCGCATGGCTGATCGCGGCCGCGACACCGGCGGCTGCCTTTGCACAGACGAGCGTGACGCTGTACGGCCGGATCGACGGCGGCATCGAATACCTGAACCACATCGCGACGCCGAACGGCAGCAAGTCGCGCTGGAGCGCGGAAGGCGGCGACTGGGGCACCAGCATGTTCGGCCTGAAGGGCTTCGAGGATCTCGGCGGCGGGATGTCGACGGTCTTCAACCTGGAAACCGCGTTCCAGGTGATGAACGGCCAGACGGGCGGCGGGCGCATGTGGTCGCGGCGCGCGTATGTCGGCCTGAAAAGCGACACGTGGGGCCAACTGCAGGCCGGCCGCAACCTCTTCATCGACAGCGACGGCGTGTGGGAATTCGATCCGTTCGTCCAGCAGGCGTTTTCGTCGGCGTCGCTCGTGCGCGGCCGCAACTGGCAGCAGAGCAGCAACAACATCGAATATCACAGCCCGGTGATCGGCGGCTTCGACGTGCAGGCGCAATACGCGTTCGGCAACCAGTCGCGCGGCTTCAACTACGGCGCGGCCGACGATTTCGGCCGCTCGGACGGGATCATGATCTCGTACCACTCGCCGGTGCTCGACGTGCGCGGCATCTACGACGAACTGCGCGACAACAACGGCAAGTTCAGCAACATCTTCACCGCGTCGCGCGAGTACTTCGTCGGCGCGAACGTGAAGGTGTCGAAGTTCAAGATCCAGGGCGCCTATACGCACTACCAGGCGCCGGACAGCCCGGCCGGCGTCGCCGACCGCGCCGATCACTACTGGCTCGGCGCGACCTACACCGCGACGCCGCAGTGGGCCGTGACGGGCGGCGGGTACTACGTGAAGGTGGGCGACGGCGGCGGCGATGCGTCGCACGATCCGTCGGGCCACGCGATGATGTACGTGCTCGGCACCACGTACAACCTGTCGAAGCGTACGTTCCTGTACGGCACGGTCGCGTATGTGCGCAACGGCGGTAACTCGAACTTCTCGCTGCTCGCGACGCCGCGCGACGCGACGTCGGGTACGAGCCCGCTGACGGGCGAGTCGCAGACGGGCGCGTATGTGGGGATGATGCATACGTTCTGAGGGGGGCGACGCCGGATGCGCGAAAGGCACGGGTGATTGAACCCGTGCCTTTTCGTTTGCGGCGCGCGGCCGTGTCGAATCCGGCTCAGTCGAGCGACTTCCCCGCCTTTTCATCCATGCAGCGCACGGCGAGCAGCGTGAACACGCCGCAGCCGATCGCATACCACGCGGGCGCGTTCGGATTGCCGGTCGCCGCGATCAGCCAGGTGACGAAGAACTGCGCGAAGCCGCCGAAGATCGCGACGCCGACGCTGTACACGAGCGCACCGCCGGTCGCGCGCACCGCACGCGGGAACAGTTCTCCGAGCATCGCGCCCGTCGCGCCGATGTTGATCGCGTGCACGATCGACAACCCGGCGATGATCGACAGCAGCGACACGGCGCCCGGCCAGCGGTTCAGCGCGATGAAGGCCGGATAGATCGCCACCATCAGCGCGATGCGCGTCCACCAGACGATCCGGTTGCGCCCGTAGACGTCGGACAGGTGGCCGCCGATCGGCGTCACGAGCATCAGGATCGCGCCGGCGACGCAGCCGGCCGTCATCGACAGCCAGGTCGGCAGGTGCAGCACCTGCACGCCGTAGATCGCCATGTAGAACACGATGATGTAGTGGATCGACGTGCCGCCGATCGTCACGCCGAGGCCCGCGAACACGGCCTTGCCGTGATGGCGCAGCACGTCGGCGAGCGGCAGCGATGCGACCGGTTCGTCGTGCACGGGCGCGGCGACCGGCACTTCCTCGACGGTGCGGCGCAGCCAGTAGCCGATCGGCACGAACAGCGTGCCGATGATGAACGGCACGCGCCAGCCCCAGCTTTCGAGCTGCGCCGCGCTCAGCGTCGAGGTCAGCGCGACGCCGGTGAGCGCGCCGGCCAGCGCGGCGAGCCCCTGGCTCGAGAACTGGAACGATGCGTAGAAGCCGCGACGATGCTGCGGCGCCTGTTCGAGCAGCAGCGTCGTCGATGCACCCACTTCGCCGCCCGACGCGAACCCCTGCAGCAGGCGCGCGAGCACGAGCAGCAGCGGGGCGGCGAGACCGACCTGCGCGAAGGTCGGCGCGACCGCGATCGTCGCGGTGCCGAGCGCCATCAGCAGCAGCGTCAGGATCATGGCCTTCTTGCGGCCGGCGCGGTCGGCGTACATGCCGATCACGAGCCCGCCGAGCGGGCGCGTGACGAAGCCGACGCCGAAGCTCGCGACCGCGAGCATCAGCTGCCCGAACGACGAATGCACGGGAAAGAACAGCTTGCCGATCAGGATTGCGAAGAAACTGTAGACCGTGAAGTCGTAGAACTCGAGCGCGTTGCCGACGGCGGCGGCCGCGATCAGCCGGCGTTTCTTCGCGGCGGCGCGTGAATCGGCCGGCGTGCCGGCGAACGAAAGGGCAGACGTTTCCATGGGATTCCCCGGTAAGCGCGAAACTGCGTGGTGAAGGGCCTTCAGGCCGCGAGCCAGGCTTCGGCGACGCGAACCCAGTAGCTCGCGCCGATCGCGAGGATGTCGTCGTTGAAGTCGTAGCCGGGGTTGTGCACCATGCAGCCGCCCTTGCTGCCGATCCCGTTGCCGATGAATGCATAGCAGCCGGGGCGCGCTTCCAGCATGAACGCGAAATCCTCGCTGCCCATCAACGGCGCGGCTTCTGTTTCGACCCGCTCGCCGCCGAGCATCTGGCGCGCGATGTCGGCCGCGAATGCGGTCGGTTCCGCGTGATTGACGAGTACCGGGTAGCCGTAGTCGTAATCGACTTCCGCCGTGATGCCGAAGCTTTCCGCCTGGCCTTTCACGAGCGCTTCGATGCGGCGCGCGAGCAGCGCTCGCACGTCGGCGTTCAGCGCGCGCACCGACAGCTTCATCACGACGGTTTCAGGAATGATGTTGAAGGTCTCGCCGGCCTGCACGCTGCCGACCGTGATGACGGCCGCATGCTGCGCATCGACCTCGCGCGCGACGATCGTCTGCAGTGCGACCATGATGCTGCCCGCGGCCGACATCGGATCGCGCGCGAAGTGCGGCATCGCGCCGTGGCCACCGACGCCGCGCAACGTGATCGTCACGCGGTCGGCCGACGCCATCGCGGCGCCGGTGCGGAAGGCCATGTCGCCGGCCGCGCGGCCCGGCATGTTGTGAATCGCGAAGATCGCGTCGCACGGGAAGCGGTCGAACAGGCCGTCGTCCATCATCGCCTTCGCGCCGCCGAAGTTTTCCTCGGCCGGCTGGAAGATCAGGTTCAGCGTGCCGGAGAACTGGCGCGTCGCCGCGAGGTGGCGCGCCGCGCACAGCAGCATCGCCGTGTGGCCGTCGTGGCCGCACGCATGCATCTTGTTCGCATGGCGGCTCGCGTACGGCAGGCCCGTGGCTTCCGCGAGCGGCAGCGCGTCCATGTCGGCGCGCAGCCCGACCGTGCGCGTGCCTTGCCCTTCGCGCAACACGCCCACGACGCCCGTCTTGCCGATGCCGCGATGCACTTCATAACCCCAGCCGGCGAGCAGCTCGGCGACGAGATCGCTGGTGAGCGTTTCTTCGAACGCGAGTTCGGGATGAGCGTGGATGCGGCGGCGCACCTCGACCAGCTCGGGGGCGATCGCGGCGATGCCGGGGATGACGGGGTTCACGGCTTGCAGCATGGTGTCTCCTGTGGGGCCGATAGGGCGTTTGACGCGCATATGACGAGCAAGGATATAAATTTCTTTTGTGCACCATAAGCTGATAAATTGCTTTGGTGCACACCACCGGTTGCCGCCCGGGAATACCCTGATCCGGCGTGCGTGGCCGGGCGCAGGGTTTCCACGGATCACGCATTGCCGCCATGAAATACCATCAGCTGAAAGCGTTCGTCACCGTCGCGGAAGAAGGGAGCATTCGCGCGGCCGCACGGCGCCTGAACGTGTCGCCGGCGGCGCTGACGAAGGCGGTCAAGGAGCTGGAGATCGCGCTCGGCGTGTCGCTCGTCGTACGCACCGCGCGCGGCGTGCAGCTCACCGCGTTCGGCCAGCAGTTGCAGGTGCGCGCACGGCTGATCGTCGCCGAAATGCAGCGCGCCCGCGACGACATCGAGCAGGCGCAGGGCGCGATGACGGGCTCCGTCGCGGCGGCGATTACGCCGGCCGCCGCGGTGACGATCCTGCCCGATGCGTTTCGCGCGTTCCGGCGCCGCTTTCCGGTGGCGCGCGTCAATCTGATCGAAGGATTTCCGGGCGTCGCGCTGCCGCGTCTGCACGACGGCTCGCTCGATTTCGCGGTGGTCGTCGTCGTGCCCGAATTGCTGGCGGCCGAGTTCGATCATGCGGAACTCTATGCGAGCCGCTCGCTGATCGTCGCGCGCAAGGGGCATCCGCTCGCGTCGGCTACGTCGCTTGCGGATCTCGTCGAAGCCGACTGGCTGATGAACCCGTCACCGGAAAGCTCGACGCAGGTGCTGTTCAATTCATTCGTCGCGTACGGGCTGCCGGTGCCGGCGCGCGTTGTCGAATGTCCGAGCTTCGGGCTCGCGCACAGCCTGATGACGGGCTGCGACCTGGTCGCGTCGATGCCCGAGCAACTGCTCCAGGGCGAGTGGGCGCGCGATCAGCTGGCGGTGCTGCCGATCCGCGAGCGGCTGCCGGGCGTGTCGGTGCAGGTCATCACACGTCGCGACAGCCCGTTGACGCCGGCCGCGGCGATGCTGCTCGATTGCCTGCGCGATTCCGCGCGACGCAAGGGGCTGCGGTGAGCCGGTGCCGCCCTGCAATAGTCACGTAGTCATCCTGAAGATTGCAGGCTCGACATCCGGGCTGCGGCATGCAGTTCCGGCGCACGTCGCGCGAGCCGGTATCATAGCGGCCGGCCCGCCGCTCCGGCCGGCTTCCAACAACATCGCCATCCGGCATCCAGCAAGCAGAGGCATCACATGACCAGTGCAACCCAATTCGACAACGTATCGGTCGTCAAGCGCGCGAACGTCTATTTCGACGGCAAGTGCGTGTCGCATACCGTGCTCTTCCCGGACGGCACGCGCAAGACGCTCGGCGTGATTCTGCCGTGCGCGCTCAACTTCGGCACGGACGCGCCCGAATTGATGGAAGTGCAAGCCGGCAAGTGCCGCGTGAAGCTCGACGGCAGCAGCGAATGGCAGGCCTACGGCGCTGGCGAATCGTTCTCGGTGCCGGGCAAGAGCCGCTTCGACATCGAAGTGCTCGAGACGCTCGATTACGTCTGTAGCTACCTGTAAGACCCGCTCGCGCAACAAAAGAAAAGCCCCGCCGAAGCGGGGCTTATAGCAAGCGGATGGCGCAAGGCCATCCGGAGCGCCTGTTCTCGTTACAGGCAGGCGTTGATGTCGCCGGCGGAAGCGGCGTTGCCGCCGCGGAAACCGACCCAGGTCTTCGCGTTCGCGGTGTTGGCCGGGCGCACTACGGCGGCGGCCCCATTCGGCGGCTGCTGGCCCGGCGCATAAACGGCCATTGCGAGGCCGTTCGCCATTTCATACTGTGACGTCACCTGTTGCTGCGACTTGTCGGCCCAGGTCTTGGCGATGCACTGCGCCACTTGGTCGGCCGGTTTCTGGCTTTGTCCCACGTTTTGCACGGCAGGATCGGCTGCATGAGCAGAAAATGCCACGGTCAATGCGATGAGCGGTAAGTATTTCGCGTTCACGTTATCTCCCTCGAGTCGTGATTGATTGAGTGGGATGCGCAGCAGTACTGCGTACAAGTGAGATCGCATCGGACAAGCACGGTTCCGGCTATTCCGAAACAAGTTGTTAACGCGCTTGCCAAACGGCGGCTCCGGTGCTTTGCAGTTCTGCTGCGGCGCGGCATGCATCGTGTGCGGCCCGTCCGTGGACGGGTGACGCGGCAACGACGTCATGCGTTGCCCGGTCGGCGCGCTGCCCGGTCGTGTGGTGAGGTGACGGCCACGGCGAGCGGCATGTGTGTGCATGCCGCGCCGCGACTCTTTATCTGATGGCGAAGTGGAATGGCTGATTGGTGGCCCCGTCGCATGAGCACCATGATGACAAACTTTCGCCGGTCGAATTGTTAACCAACTTTAAACCCGGAGCGCCGAAATGCGATGCGGCGCGCGAGGGGCGCGCCGCATCGTGCAGCGAGGTGAGGGCGCCGTGCGCGGCCGGGGTGCCGCGCCGGCTGGTTGCGTCAGCCGACCTTGCGCGTGCCGGCGTCGCGCAGGTTGACCGGCACGACCGGGCGGAAGCGCTCGCGCTTCTGTTCGTCGTCGAAGTGCTGGAGCGCGGGCTTGATGAGGTCGCTGCGCGACACGATGCCCGTGATGCGCAGCGATTGCTCGTCGTCGACGACCGGCAGGCGTTCGAGGCCGAGCATCGCGAGTCGCGACGCGACGACGCGGCACGTTTCGTGCGCAAGCGCGACGGCCGGCGCGCGGTTGGCGAACGCGCCGGAGATGGGCGTGTCGGCCGCGGCTTGCGCGCGCTGCGCGTCGAGCGTCGCGCGATCGACGAGACCGAGCAGGCGGCCGTTCTGCACGACCGGGTACGCGCGGTGCGTCTGCTTCGCGCCGAAGTACTGCGAATCGACGGTATCGAGCGTCGATGCGCCGTCGATCGCGACGAGCCGATCGGCGGACGTCATCACTTCGCCGATGTCATGCCGCTCGAGCGGATCGACGCCGTATTCGCGATAGATGTGATAGCCGCGGCGCGCGATCTTTTCCGTCATGATCGAGCGCTTCATCACGATGGTCGCGAAGCCGTGCGCGACGAGCGTCGCCGCGAGCAGCGGCAGCAGCGCGTTGGCGTCGTGCGTGAGGCCGAACGCGAACACGATCGCGGTCAGCGGGGCGCCGAGCGTCGCGCCGAGCGTCGCGGCCATGCACACGAGCGGCCACAGCGCCGGATCGCCGCCCGGCAGCATCGGCGACAGCACGGTGCCGAGGCCGGCGCCGAGCATCAGCAGCGGGGCGAGCACACCGCCCGACGTGCCCGAGCCGAGCGCGATCACCCACATCACGGCCTTCACGATCAGCAGCGCGAGCGCGATCTTCAGCGCGATGTGCTGGTGCAGCAGGTCGCCGATCACGTCGTAGCCGACGCCGAGCGCGCGCGGTTCGAGCCAGCCGCCGATGCCGATCACGATCGCGCCGAGCGCGGGCCACCACATCCAGTGCACCGGCAGCTTCGCGAAGGTGTCCTCGACGCGGTACAGCGCAGCCGACAGCCCGCATGCGAGCATGCCCGACAGCAGGCCCGCGACGATGCACGACAGCAGCGCGACGGGGGTCGGCGCGGCCGTGGTCAGCGGAAACAGCGGATCGACGCCGAAGAACAGCGCGCGTGCAAAACCTGCCACCGCGCATGAGAGCGCGACCGGCAGGAAACTGCGCGGACGCCATTCGAACAGCAACAGTTCGACCGCGAGCAGCACGGCGGCGACCGGCGTGCCGAACACGGCCGTCATGCCGGCGGCCGCACCCGCGACGAGCAGCGTCTTGCGCTCGGCGGCGGTCACGTGCACGCATTGCGCGATCAGCGAGCCGAGCGCGCCGCCCGTCATGATGATCGGGCCTTCGGCGCCGAACGGGCCGCCGCTGCCGATCACGACGCCGGACGACAGCGGCTTGAGGATCGCGACCTTCGGCGACATGCGGCTCTTGCCGAACAGGATCGCCTCGATCGCTTCCGGAATGCCGTGGCCGCGGATCTTTTCCGAACCGAAGCGCGCCATCATCCCGACGATCAGCCCGCCGATCACCGGCACGGCGATCACCCACGCGCCGAGCGTGTTGTTCGCGGGAGAGTGGTCGGCGAACGAGAACTGCTGGAAGAAGAACAGGTTCGTGAACAGGTGGATCAGGCTCAACAGCACGAACGCGCCAAGCGTGCTGAGCAGGCCGATCCCGGCGGCAAGCAACGCGATCCTGGGCAGGCGTTCGTTGGTCGAGAAATCGCGTTTGTGTGGTGCGTTCATCTGAGTGGAAAAGACAAGGGTCAGTAATCGATCTGCGGAACCTGGAACGCGTCCTTGAGCGACTTCAGCTCGGCGCGATGCATGGCCGCGAGGCGTGCGAGCAGCGTCTCGCCGGCTTGCTCGAGGTGGACCTCGACCTGCCGGCGGTCCGCTTCGCTGGTCTTGCGCTTCACGAGCCCGAGCGCTTCGCAGCGCGTCACCAATGCGACGACGCCGTGATGCTGCGCCTGCAGGCGTTCCGCGATTTCGCCGATGGTCGCCCATTCGCGATGCGGATAACCCTTGATGTGCAGCAGCAGCAGGTATTGCAGCGGCGTCACGCCTTCGCTTTGCGCGGCGCGTTCGGAGAAGCGCTCGAAGCAGCGCATCTGGTAGCGGAACTCGGACAGTTGCTGGAAATCGCTTTTGGCCAGCGCGCGTCGGGTATCGTTCATCGAGGTCGGTCGGGCAGTCGGTTTCGGTAGCGGGAAATATATCACAATATGATATAAATGACCGGGTTTTCGCGGAATGAATGCATTCTTCGTTGCGTCGGCGTGACGTCGATGCGACGCCGGCGTTAAGCGGCCTCGAGCATCTGCGTCTGCTGGTAAAGGCCCGTGACGAGATCCGTCTGCGTAATGATCCCGACGAGCCGGCGCGATGCATCGACGACCGGAATGTGGTGGTGGCCCGAATGCGTGAATAGCGGCACGAGCGCCGTGATCGGCATCGTTTCCGGCACGAACGCGACGTCGCGCGTCATCACGGACGCGACGCTGGCCGGCTGGCCGCCGAACGATTGCGGCAGCCGTGCGGACAGGCGTTGCCACAGCGGGGTCGGGCGGCGCAACTGGCGCGTGAGGTCGGCGCGCGTGACGATGCCGGTCAGGCGGCCGTCGCCGTCGACGACGGGCAGCGCTTTCACGCGGTGGCGGTCGAGCAGCGTGAGCGCGGCCGTGACCGACGTCGACGGCGCGGCCTCGATCGCATTCTTCGTCATCAGGTCGGCGCACGTGAGCTGGCCGAACGTGCGCGTATAGGCCTGCATCTCGGTTTCGCGCAGCAGCGTTTCGAGATCGTCCGGATCGACGTCGAGCCATTCGCTGCGGCGCTTCAGCACCGCGTCGAGGTCGCTGCGCGTGAAGCCGCCGCGCGCCGGTGCGGCGCCGCCGGCGTGTGGTTTCGCTTCGGGGCGCACGCCGCCGTGCGGGTAGCGGTGCCCGGTCAGCGCGTGATACGCGAGCGCGGCCGACAGCAGGATCGCCGATTGCAGCGCGATCGGCTCCAGCACGAAACTGAACCCGAGCGCATGGATCGCCGGGCCGCCGACCACGGCCGTGAGCGCGACGGCGCCCGATGGCGGGTGCACGCAGCGCAGCACGAACATGCCGCCGATCGCACAGGCGATCGCGACCGCGGCGGCCGTAATCGGATCGGCGATCCATTGCGCGCACGCGACACCGACCGTCGCCGCGACGAGATTGCCGCCGATGATCGACCACGGCTGCGCGAGCGGACTCGCCGGCACCGCGAACAGCAGCACGGCCGACGCCCCCATCGGCGCGACGAGCAGCGGCACGAGGCCCGGCACGCCGGGCAGCAGCCGCATCGTGGCGCCGACCGTCGCGATGCCGACGAGCGCGCCCGTGCACGAACGCAGGCGCTCGCGCCAGCCAAGCGACATCGGATGGGGAATGAAGCTGTGCAGCCATTGCCGCAACGTGCGGCGCGACGAAGAGGAGCCTGACGACATGGACGGTAAGCGGTAAGGATGACGGCGCGGGCGCGCAGCGACAAAAGCGGAATTATATCGCGTTGTGATACAAATTGCCGCATCGCATCATGCCGTTGCACGCGCGCGACGCGCGAGCCTTGCAAAAACCTTTCGTCTGATGAGAACCCGGACGCCGGGCAATAGCGCAAATTTGTCTGCAGCGGCGTACAATTCCGGCCACTGAATCTCCCCGTTATGCCAGAACCACGTACGCGATGCCCGCTCTCCCGCCTTTCCCCCGGCACGGTGATCGATTCGACGTGGTTCGCGGCTGCGTTCCGTTCCCCCTGACGCGAGCGCTGCCGACGCCTCCCCACTGACTCTCCCCAAGCCAATTCAATGGACATGCTCGAAAACATGCGCCTGTTCGTGCGCGTTGTCGAAGCCGGCAGTTTTACTGCGGTCGCGAAGGAAATCGACGCGACCACCGCGCAGGTGTCGCGCGCGGTATCGAACCTCGAAGCGCACGTACAGACGCGCCTGCTGCATCGCACGACGCGCCATCTCGGCCTGACCGAAAGCGGTGAACGCTATTTCGAGCGCGCGAAATCGATCCTCGCGGAAATCGACTATGCGAACGCGGAGGCGCGCAACGCGCTGCTGCGGCCGAGCGGCAAGATGCGCATCCACGCGATGACGGGGCTCGGGCAGAGTCATGTCGTGTCGTCGATCGTCCGTTACCAGGAGGACAACCCCGATGTGTCGGTCGAGCTGACACTTGCGCAGCGGATGCCGAATCTGGTCGAGGAGGGCTACGACGTGTCGATCGTGACGGCGTCGCAGCTACCCGACTCGGGCTACGTCGCGCAGACCTGCGGCACGAGCTGCAGCGTGCTCGTCGCGTCGCGCGAATACCTGGCGCGACACGGCACGCCGCAGTCGCCCGACGCATTGCCGAACCATGTGTGCCTGCGCCTCGACACGCCCGCATCGCCGGCCAGCGAATGGCGGCTCGAGCGCAGCGACGGCGAGGAGGCCATCTACGCGCTGCAGCCGGCGCCGTTCCAGGTCAACGTGCCGGACGCGCTGTGCGTCGCGGTGCGCGCCGGGCGCGGGATCGCGTGCGTCGCGCTGTATACGGTGCTCGACGACATCCGCGAAGGAAGGCTGATCCGCGTGCTGCCCGAGTACCGTCTGCAGACGGTGAGCGTGTATGCCGTCTACGCGACGCGACGCTATCTCGACGCGAAGATCCGCACGTTCCTCGACCACCTGCGCACGACGCTTACGCCCGCGCTGGAGAACGACCTGCGCGAACTCGACCGGCTGACGACCGAGCAGACGCCGGGCGGCCGCAAGCGCGCTTGAGCGCACCTGCGGGCGGGCGCCGCGGCGATGTTCATGCGCCCGGCGTGATGCGAATCCGCTCGAAGCGGCCCGCGAGCCATGCGTACGCGACGATGCCGATCAACCCGTGTGCGGCGACGAACCACAAGGCGCCGGCGAACGAGCCCGTGCTGGCGACGAAATAGCCGATCACGAGCGGCGTGACGATCCCGGCGATGTTGCCGAGGCCGTTGAACACGCCGCCGCTCAGGCCGACCATCCCTTCCGGCGCCGTGTCGGCGAGCACGGCCCAGCCGACTGCCGCGAGCCCCTTGCCGAAGAACGCGATCGTCATCAGCGCGATCACGACCGCGTTCGACGATGCGCCGTTCGCGAGCACCAGCAGCGTCGCCATCGCCATCCCCACGACGAACGGCGTCTTGCGCGCCCTTGACGGATGCATGCCGCGCCGGATCAGCCAGTCCGACAGCACGCCGCCGAGCACGCCGCCCGTGAACCCGCAGATCGCCGGCAGTGCGGCGACCCAGCCGGCCTCCATGATCGTCATCCCGCGCCCCTTGATCAGGTAGATCGGAAACCACGTGATGAAGAAGTAGGTGAGCGCCGTGATGCAGTACTGGCCGATGTAGATCGCCCACAGGTTCCGGTGGCGGAACAGTTGCGATACGTCGTGCCACGACACGCGCGCCCGATGGCGCACGCGGTTCGCCTCGAGGTCGACGAGCGCGCCGTGTGCGCGCAGGTAGTCGCGCTCCGCGTCGCTCACGCGCGGATGGCCATGCGGCTCGCGATACCACGCGAACCACAGCGCCGCGAGCGCGATGCCGAGCATCCCCATCCACAGGAACACGTGCGCCCAGCCGAGCGCATGCGTGAGCCATGCCATCGCGGGCGTGAACAGCACGACCGCCATGTATTGCGCGGAATTGAACAAGGCCGACGCCGTACCGCGTTCGGCGGTCGGGAACCAGCACGCGACGATCCGCGAATTGGCCGGGAACGCCGGCGATTCGACGAGGCCGAGCATGAAGCGCATCGCGAACAGCGTGAGCGTCGCGGCCGCGCCCTGCACGGCGAGCCAGCCGACCGTACCCTGCAGCATCGTGAATACCGACCACAGCAGCAGGCTCAGGCCGTATACGCGCCGCGCGCCGAAGCGGTCGAGCAGCCAGCCGCCCGAGATCTGGCCGATCGCATAGGCCCATGCGAATGCCGAAAAGACGATGCCGAGCTGCACGGGCGTCAGCCCGAGGTCGTGCGCGACGCCGGTGCCGGCGATCGACATCGTCGCGCGGTCCGCATAGTTGATGACGGTGACCGCGAAAATCAGCGCGAGGACCGCATAGCGGACGCGGCCGATCGCGCGGGAGGCGGCGGGCGACGCGGCGAGGGCGGCGCCGCTGGATCGATTGGACATGCGTGTCTCCTGGGCTCCGTCGTGCGGAGCCATCTGGTGTTGTAACGGGGGCGGCGGCCGTGCGGCGGTCAACTCGTGATGCTGGTCGGCGGGCGCTGGCCCGCGAAGCACGCGGCAAGGTTGGCGAGCACGATCCGGCCCATTTCGTCGCGCGTTTCGCGCGTTGCGCTCGCACGGTGCGGCTGCACGACGACGCGGTCGAGCTCGAGCAGCGCGGCCGGCACGTGCGGCTCGTTCGCGAACACGTCGAGGCCCGCGCCGGCGATCGTGCCGTCGGCAAGCGCGCGCACGAGCGCCGCTTCGTCGATCAGCTTGCCGCGCGCGACATTGATCAGGAATCCTGCTGGACCGAGCGCGGCGAGCACGTCGGCCGTCACGAGCACGTTGCCGTGATCGGCCGATGCCGCGATCACGAGCACGTCGCTGTCGCGCGCGAGCGCGGCGAGGTCGGGCACGAAGCGATAGCCGCTGTCGCGATGCTCGCGCGGGCCGAAGTAGCTGACGGGCATCCGGAACGCCTGCGCGCGCTGCGCGATCGCGCGTCCGACGCGGCCGAGCCCGACGATGCCGAGCCGCTTGCCCGTCACCTGCGTCGCGAGCGGCTGCGCCGCCTTGCCCCAGCGGCCGGCGCGCACGATCCGCTCGCCGGCCCCGAGGTCGCGCAGGGTCATCAGGATCAGCCCCAGCGCCATGTCGGCGACGTCGTCGGTCAGCACGTCGGGCGTGGTCGTCACGTGGATGCCGCGCGCCCGGGCGCGGTCGAGATCGACGGCGTCGGTGCCGATGCCGCTGATCGCGACGATCTCGAGCGCGCTCAGCCGGTCCATCAGCGTGGCGGACAGGCCGTTCGCACCGCCGGTCACGACACCGCGAATGCGCGACGCAACGCGATCGAGCAGCGCGTCCGGTTGCTCGGCCGCATACAGCCGGTGCACCGCGTAGCGGGCGGACAGTTCGGCGTCGATGGCGTCGGGAAGCGGCTGGGTGAGCAGGATGTCGATGGTCATGAAGGTCTCGGTCGTCGTGCGCGGCGTGGGCCGCGCATCAGGTGCAACCGAGTATAGAAATCGTATCGATATCGGTCTAACATCAAAAGACTATCGATTGATTCAAGATTTGGATGATTGAACTGCACCAGCTTCGCTGCTTCGTCGCGGTCGCCGAGGAACTGCATTTCGGCCGCGCGGCCAGGCGGCTTTTCATGACCCAGCCGCCGCTCAGCCGGCAGATACAGCTGCTCGAGCACGCGCTCGGCATCGCGCTGCTCGAGCGCAGCAGCCGGCAGGTCAGGCTGACCGCGGCCGGCGAGCGCTTCCTGCGCGACGCGCGGCACATCCTCGAATTCTCCGCACGGGCCGAACAGGCCGCGCAGCGCGTCGCGCACGGCGGGGCCGGCCGCATCACGCTTGGCTTCACGGCCGTCAGCGCGTACCGGATGATTCCGGTGTTGCTCGCGCATGCGGCGCATGCGCTGCCGGACGTCGATGTCGAATTGCGCGAGATGGTGTCGACCGTGCAGATCGACGCGCTCGCATCGCGGATGCTCGACGCGGGTTTCGTGCGCCAGCGCGCCGCGCGTCAGCCGCTCGAATACCGGCTCGTGCAGCGCGAACCGATGCTGGTCGCGGTCGCGGAAGGCGCGCCGCTCGCCGCGTACGCGCGGATCGGCCCCGACGAGCTCGACCGGCAGCCGTTCATCGCGTATTCGCCGAACGAGGGGAAGTACTTCCACGACATGATCTCGGGGATGTTCGCTGGCGCCGGGCGGCTGCCGAACTACCTGCATTACGTCGGGCAGACGCATACGATCCTTGGCCTCGTGCGCGCAGGGCTCGGCGCGGCGCTCGTGCCGGCTTCGGCGCGCGAGCTGCATGTGGACGGCGTGGTGTTCCGGCCGCTGACGAGCGTCAACGTGGCGGCCGAGCTGTATCTCGCGTGGCGCGCGGACAACGACAATCCGGCGCTGCCGGTGTTCAACGCGATGGTCGAGCGGTTTCTCGCGCAGGAGCCGGATGACGCGGCGGCGTAATGCGCCCATGTCGTGTGACAAGCTTTCAATCCGGAAGCTTGCCGCATGCAATGACAAGCAATCCTGATCGAGCGCGGCAGCCGGGCGTCGTGCGAATCCTTACCGTCATGAAAGCTGCCGAGATGCCTGCGTTTCAACGGCGGAACGCGGCGGTTCGCTGCACTGCGACAACCGCTTGACGCTGCATGCCGGTCGGCGCACGATACGTCCGTGCATTTGGAGCGGGACGCGCCGGCCGCGCGGTTCCTGCACCCGCGATACGCAAAAGAACAACGATGAGCCTTTACGCACTCGTACCGGAATCCCGGCCCCGCATCTGTCGGCCTGCCGGAGCAACGATTCTCCCGACGCCCGTCGCGTCACGTATCCGTCATCCCGTTTCGTACCGTGCATCGGTACACTTTCCCGTCCGCGCGAAGGTCGCGACGATGTCCGGCGTTGTTCTGCGCCGCCGCATCGCGCCGCAGCCTGCCGCCCCCGATTTCCGCATCCCGAACGGCGCCTACACCGGCGTCTCGTGACGCCCGCCGGCGCCCGTCCTTTGTATTGCGCCGCCGGCTTTCCCGACCGTCCGGCGGCACCGGAGTCCGAAGCATTTCGATTGAGCTTGACGCAGCAAACGCACGCAGTTCGGTTCGAGGTTCAAGGAGAAAAACTCATGTCGCAGCTTTCGAATGAAGCAAACGGCAGTTCGGGGAATGGCAAGGTAAAGCTGATCAAGTGGGCGATCATCATCGCCGGCGTCGCCATCGCGGCGCCGGCCGCGCTGTTCATCCTGAAGGGGATGATCGCGCTGGTCACGGCGGGCGTCATCGGCCTCGGCGCGATCTATTTCGCGCCGGTCGTCGCGATGAAGTTCGCGAACCAGAAGGTGAAGATGATCGTCGAGGAGGCGCAGGCGAATCCGATCGAGACGCTGATCAACCAGCTCGCGGAAAAGCGCCAGGCGGCACAGAAATTCGCGGACAGCATCACCGCGTTCCGCACCGAGGTGAAGAACTTCGAGGGCAAGACGGAACTGTTCGAGAAGCAGTATCCGGACGATGCGCCGCGTTTCCGGTCGCAGCTCGATACGATGAAGCAGCTCCTCGCGTTTCGCGAGGGCCGCTACAAGCAGGTGCAGGCCGAACTGAAGAATTTCGCCCTGGCGATCGACCGCGCGAAGGCGATGTGGGACATGTCGCAGGCGGCGCAGCAGATGAACAAGCTCGCGGGCCGGCAGGCGGCCGACACGTTCGAGCAGATCAAG
The DNA here is from genome assembly GCF_003330765.1 of Burkholderia pyrrocinia. Taxonomy (NCBI): domain Bacteria; kingdom Pseudomonadati; phylum Pseudomonadota; class Betaproteobacteria; order Burkholderiales; family Burkholderiaceae; genus Burkholderia; species Burkholderia pyrrocinia. The sequence continues at coordinate 1,201,479 of NZ_CP024903.1, forward strand.
ACCGACGTGGCCGTCGATTCGGTGATGCGCTCGGTCAACAAGGCGTTCTCCGAAATGGAGACGTCGCTGATGGATAACCCCGAGGTCAAGCAGGCGCAGCAGCAGGCGGTGATGAACGGCAGCCATGTGCCCGGGCCCGATGCGGCGAATCCCGCTGTGTTGCCGTCGAAACAACAATAACTTCCCGCAGGCACGCAACCATGAAAAAACTTCTCGGCGCAGTCGCGTTTCTGGTGGTGCTCGTCGGCGTATGGATCGTGCATCAGGGCGGCCTGTCGACGCTGATTCCCGCGCATGACGCGGCCCCGGCCCCGGCCCCGGCCGCGACGTCCGCGCAGGCGGGCGACACGGGCCAGCCCGCGCAGCCGTCGCCGTCGGCCAACGTGCTGCCGGCCGGCTTCACGCCGCAGGCCAGCGCGCTGAAATCGATTGCCGAAAACGGCATCGTGCGGATCTCGGTGCAGAACCCGAGCGAACCGTTCTTCGGCGAGGCCAAGGGCGCACCGCACGGCTTCAACGTCGAATTCGCGCGGCTGCTGTTCGCGGATCCGTCGTTCTCGCACGGCGGCAAGCCGGTCGCCGTCGATACGCGTCACGAGGTCGACACGTACCCGGGCGTGCCGAAGCAACTGCTCGATACGGACGCAAAGGGGAACCACGTCGTCGATGTGGCGATGGACGGGCTGACGTTCCCGGACAACACGCCGGCGGGGGTTGTCTATTCGGTGCCGTATGTCGACGATTTCGGCTATTCGCTGATCGTGCGGCAAGGGTCCGCGATCCGCTCGACCGACGATCTCGCAGGCAAGACGGTCGGCATCCTGAAGGGCGACCCCGACGTGCGCGCGTTCGTCACGCGCCAGTATCCGAACGTGCGGTTCGTCGAGGTCGACGATTCCGATCCGGCGTTCATCGCGAAGAGCATCGACGGCCATACGGTCGACGCGTTCATCTACGACTATCCGTTCGCGGTCAGCTCGATCAAGGACACCGACCTGAAGTTCGCGGTGACCAAGCTCGACGGCTCGAACATCGCGTACAAGATCGGCGTGCGCGCCGACGACCAGGATCTGCTGATCTACCTGAACGCCGCGATCGCAAAGCTCAAGCAGTCGCCGCAGTATCTCGACCTGCTGCGCAAGTACTTCGTCAGCGACCAGGCGGTGACGACCGCGGCCGCGTCGGGCGAACACACGTATGTGGTGAAGACGGGCGACACGCTGAACATGATCGCGGCCAGCAAGCTCGGCAGCGGCCAGCGCTATCGCGAGATCCAGCGCCGCAACAACCTTGCCAATCCGAACCTGATCCTGGCCGGCCAGCATCTGGTGATTCCGGTGCGGTAGCGGTCGCGTGAAGTGAAGGCGTGTGAAGGGACGTGAAAGGAAGCGCGCGGCACGGCGGTGATTCGCCGTGCCGTGCGCGTATGGGCGTCAGTGGTCAGTGGGTAAACGACAGGAACAGGTACGCGGCGAACAGCGACAGGTGCACGACGCCGTGCAGCACCGTCGTGCGCCCCTGGCTGAGCGTCAGCGTGCTGACGAGCAGCGTCAGCGCCAGCAGCACGGTTTCCATCGCGCCGATGCCGAGCGTGAGCGGCTGGCCGACCCAGATGAACACTGCGGCGACGGTCGGGATCGTGAGCCCGATGCTCGCGAGCGCCGAACCGAGCGCGAGGTTCATGCTGGTCTGCAGCCGGTTCGCGCGCGCAGCCGTGACGGCCGCGAGCGCTTCGGGCAGCAGCACGAGCGCCGCAATCACGATGCCGACCGCGGCTTCGGGTGCGCCGAGCTTCATCACCGCGTGCTCGACGGCCGGTGACAGCAGCTTCGCGAGCAGCACGACCGCGATGAGGCTCACGAACAGCAGCAGCAGGCTGATCAGCGCGGTGCGGCCGCTCGGCGGCGCCGCGTGCACTGCTTCGTTCTCGCTGCCGTGATCGGCGAGGAAGTAGTCGCGGTGGCGCACGGTCTGCACGAACACGAACACGCCGTACAGCACGAGCGACGACACGCCGGCGAACGCGAGCTGCGATTTCGAGAACTGCGGGCCCGGCACGGCGCTCAGGTAGTTCGGCATCACGAGCGATAGCACCGACAGCGACGCGAGCACCGCGAGCGCCTTGCTCGCGCCGCGCCCCTGGAAGTCCTGTTCGCCGTGCTTCCACGCGCCGACCAGCAGGCAGATGCCGACGATGCCGTTGCAGATGATCATCACGGCGGCGAACACGGTGTCGCGCGCGAGGCCCGATTTCTCGGGGCCCGCGCCGAGCATCACCGACACGATCAGCGCGACCTCGATGACGGTCACGGCGACCGCGAGCACGAGCGTGCCGAACGGCTCGCCGACCCGGTGGGCGACGACTTCCGCATGGTGGACGGCGGCGAACACCGCGCCGGCGAGCGCGGCGGCGAACACCGCGATGACGAGGCCTTCGGCCGGCACGGCGCGCGACAGCGCGAGTACCAGCCATGCGGCAAGCGGGGCCCAGAGGGTCCAGCGCGGGAGCTGGTTGGACGAGAGCGGCATGAAGGGTTTCCTTATGCGAGTGGCGGCGCGCGACGCGCCATCACGGATTGACGAAGCCCGGCCGGGCAATCCGCCGAACGAGGACGATGAAACCGAAGGGTGGCCGCGCGCAAAGGCGCTGCCTCGAGTTCGCCGCGGCGGGGCGGCGAGGGGCGCGGGCGGGCCGAGGCCCGTCGCTGGATGAAACGGTTCGATGCGGTTGGCCGCCGACGGCGAGGCGAGCACACGTGACGACGCGCGGGCCGGAGGCTCGGTTCCGACCCCTGAAGGGCGGCCGGCGATGGACAGCGGTAGCGGCGCGACACGCGGTTTCCCCCTGAAATCCGGCGGTTTGTCGAATTTTATCAGGCGTTTGGGGGCCACTATCCCATATTCGAACGCTTACGTTGACCTTTCGGTTTACAAAAAGTGCCCCAATCTTTCAATTATTTGTCTTTGCAGTTTCCGTAACGGCCTCTTGCCCGACAAATTCGGGCTCGCCCTGACATAAATCTACCGACCGGTCGGTTTATAATCGCTCGCACTTCCACTTCATGACGGATCGCAAGCGATGGCTGTTTCCTCTGGACATTCGGTGAACCCGGGCGCGCTGGCGCCGTCGGCCGTCGTCGGCGTGATCGGCGCCGGCGCGATGGGCGCGGGCATTGCGCAGGTTGCGGCGGCGGCCGGCCATACGGTGCTGCTGTACGACCTGAACGAAGCAGCCTGCGACAAGGCGCTGGCCGGCATCCGCGCGCAGTTCGCGCGGCTCGCGGAGAAAGGCCGGCTCGAACCGGCACAGGCCGACGCAGCCGGCAACCGGATCCGCGCGGTGCGCGCGCTGGCCGACTTCGCGGGCGCCGCGCTGATCGTCGAGGCGGCGGCCGAGCGGCTCGACGTGAAGCGCGAGATCTTCGCGACCCTCGAACGCCATGTCGACGACGCATGCATGCTGACGACCAACACGTCGTCGATCTCGATCACGTCGATCGCGGCCGGGCTGCGCGTGCCGCAGCGCGTCGCCGGCCTGCATTTCTTCAACCCGGCGCCGCTGATGGCGCTCGTCGAGGTGGTCAGCGGGCTCGCGACCGCGCCTGATGTCGCGCAGGTGCTCTATGCGACTGCCGCCGCGTGGGGCAAGAAACCCGTGATGGCGAAATCGACGCCGGGCTTCATCGTGAACCGCGTCGCGCGTCCGTATTACGCGGAGGCGCTGCGCGTGCTGAACGAGCAGGGCGGTGCGCCGGCGTCGATCGACGCGGTGATGCGCGAGGCCGGCGGTTTCCGGATGGGGCCGTTCGAGCTGATGGACCTGATCGGTCAGGACGTGAATTTCGCGGTGACCGAGTCGGTGTTCCGCGCGTACTTCAACGACCCGCGCTACACGCCGTCGCTGATCCAGCAGGAACTCGTGAACGCGGGCTTCCTCGGGCGCAAGTCGGGGCGCGGCTTCTATTCGTATACGGACGGCGCGACGCCGCCCGCGCCCGATCTCGAACCGCCGCGCGACGCGCCGTCCGACGTCGCGCTGTATGCGCAGGACGGCCCGGCCGCCGCGCTGCACGCGCGCTTCGCCGAACGCATCGCGCTCGCCCGGCAGGCCGGCGCGCATCCGGACGACCTGCTCGCGACGGCCGGCCGCGCATCGATCGCGCTGACCGACGGCCGCACGGCAACCGCGCGCGCCGCGCAAACGGGCGTGGCCGATCTCGTGCTCGTCGACCTCGCGCGCGATTACGCGCAGGCCGGGCTCGTCGCGCTGACGCGCGCGCTCCAGTGCGGCGATGCGGCCTATGCGGACGCGGTCGGCCTGTTCCAGCAGGCGGGCTTTCGCGTCGTCGGCGTCGCGGACGTGCCGGGGATGGTCGCGATGCGCACCGTCGCGATGCTCGCGAACGAGGCGGCCGACACGGTGAACCAGGGCGTGTGCTCGCCCGCCGATCTCGATCTCGCGATGGAGAAGGGCGTGAACTACCCGTGCGGCCCGCTCGCGTGGGCCGATGCGATCGGCATCGGCCGCGTGCATCGCGTGCTGTCGAACCTGGCGGCGAGCTACGGCGAGGACCGCTATCGCGTGTCGCCGCGCATCGCCGCGCTGCATGCGGCCGGCCGCACGTTCCGGTCGTAGCCGCCGGCCCCGTTACTTCGATCACGATAACGACATCACTCCATTGGAGGAGCACCCCGATGACTCACCCGACGCATCCCGCCGCCACTCTCGAGCCGATCGAGACCGCCAGCCGCGACGAACTGCAGGCGCTGCAGCTCGAGCGCCTCAAGTGGTCGCTGCGCCACGCGTACGACAACGTCCCGCACTATCGCCGCACGTTCGATGCGGCGGGCGTGCACCCGGACGATCTCACGACGCTCGCCGATCTCGCCCGATTCCCGTTCTCGACGAAGAACGACCTGCGCGACAACTATCCGTTCGGGCTCTTCGCGGTGCCGCGCGAGCAGGTCGTGCGCGTGCACGCGTCGAGCGGCACGACGGGCAAGCCGACCGTGGTCGGCTACACGGCGCGCGACATCGACACGTGGGCGAACGTGACCGCGCGCTCGATCCGCGCGGCCGGCGGCCGCCCGGGCGACACGCTGCACAACGCGTTCGGCTACGGGCTCTTCACGGGTGGCCTCGGGATTCACTATGGCGCGGAGCGGCTCGGCTGCATGGTCGTGCCGATGTCGGGCGGGCAGACCGAGAAGCAGGTGCAACTGATCCGCGATTTCGAGCCGAAGATCATTCTGGTCACGCCGTCGTACATGCTGAACCTGATCGACGAGATGGTGCGGCAGGGGATGGACCCGGCCGAGTCGTCGCTGAAGATCGGCATCTTCGGCGCCGAGCCGTGGACGCAGGCGTTGCGCGAGGAAGTCGAGACGCGCGTGGGCATCGACGCGCTCGACATCTACGGGTTGTCGGAAGTGATGGGCCCCGGTGTCGCGTGCGAATGCGTCGAGACGAAGGACGGCCCCGTGATCTGGGAAGACCATTTCTATCCGGAGATCATCGATCCCGTCACGGGTGAAGTGCTGCCGGACGGCAGCCCGGGCGAGCTCGTGTTCACGTCGCTGACCAAGGAGGCGATGCCGGTGATCCGCTACCGCACGCGCGACCTCACCGCGCTGCTGCCGCCGACCGCGCGCGCGATGCGCCGTCTCGCGAAGATCACGGGCCGCTCCGACGACATGCTGATCGTGCGCGGCGTGAACGTGTTCCCGAGCCAGATCGAGGAGATCGTCGTCGCGCTGCCGCAGCTGTCGGGCCAGTTTCAGATCACGCTGTCGCGCGACGGCCACATGGACCGGCTCGACCTCGCGGTCGAGCTGCGCTCCGAGGCTGCCGCGTCCGTCACCGAAAGCGATCGCGCGGCGCTCGCTCGCGAGCTGCAGCACCGGATCAAGACGCTGGTCGGCGTGTCGTCCGGCGTGACGGTGCTCGGGCCCGGCGGCATTCCCGCGACCGCGACCGGCAAGGCCCGGCGCGTGATCGACCGCCGCCAGGCTGCCTGATTCCGATGTTGGCTGTTTTATTCGAGGAAACCTGTTCGATGGATGGATTGAAGACCCTGGCCGTTGCGGTCGATGCGCGCGGTATCGCGACCGTCGCGCTGCAGCGCGGCGACGTGCTCAACGCATTCGACGAGACGATGATCGCCGAGCTGACCGATGCGTTCACGGCGCTCGGCCGGCGCGACGACGTGCGGGCAATCGTGCTGCGCTCGGACGGACGTGCATTCTGCGCGGGCGCCGACTTGCAGTGGATGCAGCGCGCCAGCGCGAACGACGCGGCTGCGAACCTGCGCGACGCCGAACGGTTCGCCGCGATGATGCGCGCGATCCGGCAGTGTCCGAAGCCGACGGTGGCGCGTGTGCAGGGCCACGCGTTCGGTGGCGGCGTCGGCCTGTGCGCGGCCTGCGACATCGTGATCGCGAGCGAGCACGCGCGTTTTTCGGTCAGCGAGGCGCGCTTCGGGATCCTGCCGTCCGTGATCGGCCCGTATCTGGTCGAGGCGGTCGGCCAGCGCCAGGCGCGCCGGCTCGCGCTGACCGCGACGCAGCTCGCCGCCGGCGAAGCCGTCGCGATCGGCCTGATCCACCAGGCCGTGCCGCTCGACGCGCTCGACGAAGCGCTCGGCCGGACGCTCGCCGAGCTGGGCCGCAACGGCCCGAACGCGCTGATGGAGATCAAGCGCTTTTTCGACGGGATCGGCGAGTATCCGCCGTCGGACGAGCGCGCGGCGTTCACCGCACAGACGATCTCCCGCGTGCGGGCGACGCCGGAAGCGAAGGAAGGCTTCGCCGCGTTCTTCGCGAAGCGGCCGCCGGCGTGGGAGGCGGGCGCCGAGTAAGGGCAAACGACGAGACCAACGACGACCTTCGACGGCGAAGCGGGCCCGGCCGCATTTTGCGTTTCGCGCGCGGGCGCTTGCTCTACAATGCGTGACCTCCGGCGCGCTGCCGGCCCAGCCCCGACCGATTCTTCGCCCGATGATCGTCAACCGCCTTATCTCCGAGATCCTGTTCGGCTTCACCGGCCTGATCGGCATCATCAATCCGATCGGCATTGCGTTCCTGTTTCTCGAGCGGACCGAGGCGCTCACCGAGCACGAGCGGGACCTGCTTGCGAGGAAGGTCGCGTTCAACGCGTTCATCGTGCTGCTGGTCGCGTTCTTCGTCGGCACGCCCGTGCTGCATTTCTTCGGGATCTCGATGGAGGCGCTGCGGATCGGCGGCGGCTTCGCGGTCGCGGTGGCGGGCTGGCAGATGCTGAACGAGCCCGACGTGCCGGGCGGCGGCGACACGCCGGTCAAGCCGATCGACGCGAACGCGATCATGACGCGCGCGTTCTTCCCGCTGACCGTGCCGCTGACGGTCGGCCCCGGCTCGATCTCGACCGCGATCGCGCTGAACGCGAACCGCACGCACAAGCTGTCGGAGTTCATGCTGTCGAGCATCGTGTCGATCGCCGTCTCCGTGCTGGTCGCGGTCGTGATCTGGCAGACCTACAGCCGCGCCGCGCTGCTGTCGCGCTACCTCGGCACCGAAGGCACCAAGGTGGCGATGCGCGTGTCGGCGTTCCTGCTGCTGTGCATCGGCGTGCAGATCATGCTGACCGGCTTCTCCGCGTTCCTGCAGCCGATCGCCGACCAGATCAAGTAAGCGGCCCGCCGTTCGTCGCGCTTGCTTTCGTCGAACGAACCGAAATAGCCGATTCCCGCGTTGTTCACGAACACGTCGATGCGGCCGAAGCGCGCGAGCGCGGCCTGCGCCGCCGCGGCGATCCTTCCGAATGGCAGATTGTGCGCGCCGATGCGCACGGCGTGCCGGCGCGCGCGGCCATACGCGTTTGCGCCGCGCGGGATAACATGCGACGTCCGGCGGATGCGCAGCGCACCGTTCGCGCCTGGCGCGCCGAACGGCGGCGTGCATCCGGCCGCAAGCTCAACTTCAATGACGAGGCGTGCGATGGAATACGTGAAATTCGGGTCGACCGGGCTGGAGGTGTCGAAGCTGGTGCTGGGTTGCATGACGTTCGGCGAGCCGTCGCGCGGCACGCACCCGTGGACGCTGCCGGAAGCGGAGAGCCGCCCGATCATCCAGCGGGCGGTCGAAGCCGGCATCAACTTCTTCGATACCGCGAACATGTATTCGGACGGCACGTCGGAGGAGATCGTCGGCCGCGCGCTGCGCGATTTCACGATGCGTGACGACGTCGTGATCGCCACCAAGGTGTTCTACCGGATGCGGCCGGGGCCGAACGGCGCCGGCCTGTCGCGCAAGGCGATCATGACCGACATCGACCAGAGCCTGAAGCGGCTCGGCACCGATTACGTCGACCTCTACCAGATTCACCGCTGGGATTATGGTACGCCGATCGAGGAGACGCTCGAGGCGCTGCACGACGTCGTGAAGGCCGGCAAGGCGCGTTATATCGGCGCATCGTCGATGTTCGCGTGGCAGTTCGCGAAGGCGCTGTACACGTCGAAGCAGAACGGCTGGACCCGTTTCGTCAGCATGCAGGACCACCTGAACCTGCTGTATCGCGAGGAGGAGCGGGAAATGCTGCCGCTGTGCGAAGCCGAGGGCATCGCGGTGATTCCGTGGAGCCCGCTCGCGCGCGGCCGCCTGACGCGCAGCTGGGACGCATCGTCGGAACGGCAGCAGAAGGACGACGTCGGCCAGCGGCTGTACGACGCGACGGCCGATGCCGACAAGGCGGTCGTCGAGGCTGTCGCGGCGATCGCCGCCGCGCGCAACGTGCCGCGGGCGCAGGTCGCGCTCGCGTGGGTTGCGCAAAAGCGCGGCGTCACCGCGCCGATCGTCGGCATCTCGAAGCCGCATCAACTGGACGATGCGCTCGGCGCGCTCCAGCTGACGCTGACGGACGAGGAAATCGCCACGCTCGAAGGCCCGTACGTGCCGCACGCGGTCGCCGGGTTCAACTGAGCGCGGCATCGCCGGGCGGCGCCGCGCGCCGCACTCAGCGCGCGGCGGCGAGCATCGGGTAGGTGAACAGGCCGAAGTGGACGACGTTCAGCCCCGCATGCGCGAGCGCGGACGCGAGCAGTCCGCCGCGCCGCCACGCGAGGCCGTAGCCGACGCCGGCCACCGTGCCGAGCACGATCCATTGCCAGCCGCCGGCCGCGTGCGCGGCGCCGAACAGCGCTGCGCCGATTGCCAGTGCGGCCCACGGGCCCCATGCGAACGCGCGGAGCGCGCGCGTCAGCCCGCCTTGCACGTAGCCGCGGAACAGCGCCTCCTCGGCGAGCGTCACGAGCAGCAGGTTGTTCACGAGCCACAGCCAGCCCGACGGCGGCCATTTGGGCGCCCAGCCGACCATCCCGAACACGAGCGCGCCGGCCAGGCACGCGGCGGCCGTCGCGACGGCCGCCACCGCGCCGGTGCGCAGCGCGCGCGACAGTGCGACGTCGGGGGCGACCCACGGCAGCGCCCACAACAGCCACAGGCCGACCAGCGGCTTGTCGAAATTCAGGTACATCGTGAACGGCACGGCGTCCGGCGTGAAGCGCGTCGGGGCGATCACGCGCGGATTGTGGAAGCCGGGAATCAGGTGCAGGCTCAGTGCGATCGCGAGTGCGGCAAAGACGGTGTGCGCGGTGATTCGCACCGCGAGCGGGCGCTCGGGCAGCACGCCCCAGGCGGCCGCGGCCAGCAGCGCGAGCGGCGCCAGCGTGACCGGCGCGAGCTGGCCGAACGCCAGTGCGCCTGCATAGCCGAGCGCGGCGAGGCCGACGCTCAGGCCGTGCAGCGGGCGATGCCACGCGAATGCGGCGGCCGCGAACAGGGCGAGCCAGATCGTGGCGCACGGAAGGAGCGAAAGGGACATGACAGGAGGGGATGGGTCGGACGATACGCCGCGCATCATACAGCAGCCGTCCTGGCGCGCCGCTCCGGGGCCGGCTGAGGCCGGTAGTGGCGGGCCGACCGTCAGCGGCCGGCGGTTTCGGTGACGCCGTCGCGGCCCGGGATGTCGACGCTGTTGCGCATGCGCATCCGCCGCCGGTACCAGAACGTCCACGTCAGCAGGCAGCCGAACACGGTATAGCCGATGATCGGCGACACGACCAGCACGCGCTCGACCGGCCAGGTGATGACCATCCAGCACCGCAGCAGCATTTCCAGCGTCATGAAGGCGCCCCAGACGAAGGTCATCCGCCGGAGCATCTGCCGCAGCCCCGGCTGCACGTCCCAGACCGATTCGAAGTGCGCGGCGCCGCCGTCCATCTCGCGGGCCACGGTGGCGCGAGCGAGATAGAAGATCAGCGGGCGTTCGCGGAACAGCGACAGCAGGAACACGACGCCGATCGTGCCCGACGCGAGCGATTCGCGCATCAGCAGCGTGCGCGGGCTGCCGCCGAGCGCCATCCCGATGATCGACAGCGCGATGCCGAGCAGCACGACGGCCGCCACCGCGTCGACGCGGCGCGAGCGGACGAATTCGACGATCGACCAGACGATGGGCGGAACCGCCGACGCGTACAGCGCGCCGGTTTCGCCGAAATACGGATGTGCGACCCGGTAGGCAACCCAGGGCAGCAGCAGGTTGACGAACAGCTCGAGAATCAGTCCGGCTCGCGGTTTCACGGTGCGCAATTCCACGCAGGTTGGGGCGAACGCGCGACGGGCGTGGTTGCCCCGCGTTGCCCCGAAAAGGGTTCGGTCCAGTATATCGAAGAATCGCGCGGGGTTGCGGCGTCGCATCGGCGGCCGGCCGCCGGCGCGTTCGTCACGCATTCGCCGCCGCCGGCAGCGTGATCGTGACCGCGGTGCCTTGCGGCACGACGCTATGCACGTGGATGTCGCCCGTGCACGGGCGACGCTTGACGGAGGCAAGCAGCACGCGGCCGCGGCACGAATCGTTGCCGCGGCCGCGTGCGCCGTCAGGAGACGACGGGCCGGACGATGATCTTCACGTTGCGGTCCTTGTGGTTGACCAGTTCCTCGAAGCCGTGCGCGACGATGTCGCCGAGCGCGATGCGTCCGGTGATGAGCGGCTGCACGTCGATGCGACCGTCCGCGATGAAGCGGATCACGTCCGCGAATTCGCCGTTGTACGCGAGCGAGCCGATCACTTCCTTCTCGGTCGACACGATGTCGAAGAAGTTGAACGGCGTGGGTTCCTCGAAGATGCCGACCATCACCGACTTGCCGGCCTTGCGGATCACGTCGATCGCGAGCTTCGCGGTGGTCGTGTGCCCGATGCACTCGAACGACACGTCGGCGCCGTAGCCGCCGGTCAGCGCCTTGACTTCCGCGATCGCGTCGGACGTCTTCGGATCGATGACGACGCTCGCGCCGACCTCCAGCGCCTTCTGCTTGCGCGCGGCCGACATCTCCAGCGCGATCACGCGCCCGGCGCCCGCGGCCTTCGCGCACATGATCGTGCACAGGCCGATCGTGCCCGCGCCGACCACGACGACGGTCTGCCCGACGATGTTGCCGGCCTTCTTCACCGCGTGCAGCCCGACCGCGAGCGGCTCGATCAGTGCGCCGGCCTCGGTCGGGAAGTGGTCGGGCAGCTTGTACAGCAGTTCGGCCGGCACGTTCACGTATTCGGCGAACGCGCCGTTGTTCATCAGCCCGGTGAACGCGAGGTTCTCGCAGATGTTGTACAGCCCGTGCTTGCAATACCAGCAGGTGCCGCAATGCTGGCATGCGTCGGCCGTCACGCGGTCGCCGACCGCGAATCCCGTCACGTCCGCGCCGAGTTCGGCGATCTCGCCGCTGAATTCGTGGCCGAGGATGCACTGGCCCTTCAGGCCCGTCAGCGGATGCGGCGCATCGACCGGGATGAACACGGGCCCCGCGACGTATTCGTGCAGGTCGGAGCCGCAGATCCCGCACCAGTGCACGCGAATCGTGACCCAGCCTGCCGGCGGGCGCGCCGGAACGGGAACCTCTTCGACGCGGATGTCGTGGCGGCCGCGCCAGACGGCGGCCTTCATGCTGGGGGCGGTGGTCGGTGCCGGTGTACTCACGTTGCTGTCTCCGTCAGGTTGTCGTCGGGCGGGAGGCGTGGCTGCCGGTGCGCCCGTCGCGCGATTGCGCGATCGACCGATATGCAGGAACGGGGCCAGCGCGAATCGATGCGGTACGCGGCGATCGGACAGGGTGCTCGGTGTGCGATGCACCATTGCGATATCCATTGACAGATGGTGATGCACTGGGAGTCGCGCGTGGTTTTTGCTGCGATTGCGAAGTTGCGGACCGGGTGAGACGTTGGGACGTTCGTCTCAGTGCAATGAGACGAATCGCGAGACGAACGGCGACGGCCGGCGCGGTTCATCGCGCGCTCGGGCGACGACTTCGTCCACCGCGACCGGTGCGCGCGACGTGAATCCGGCCCATTGCAGCGATCGGCGAAACGGATCGTTGCGCACGTTACCCCTTTACTTGAAGTGAACTTCAATTTGTATCATGTGCGCCAGTCCGATCGCGGCCGCATGAAACATCCCGTTGCACGCGGCGGCCTCAACGGAGGTGGAGATGACCGAATCGCCTGTCGCGGCCGATGCCGCCGCGCTGCCGTCACGCAGTTACCGGGCCGCCGTCGCGAACGTCGTGCTGGCGAGCATCGTGTCGGCGTTGCACGTCGGCAAGGCGACGATCGCATTGCCGTCGCTCCAGCACGAGTTCGGCGGCTCGCTCGCATCGCTGAGCGGGATCATGTCGGTGTTTCCGTTCGTCGGCGTGTTCGGCGGGATCGCGGCCGGCCTGCTGGTGCGCCGCTGGGGCGACCGGCTGCTGCTGATGACGGGGCTCGTCATCCTCGGCCTGTCGAGTGTCGCCGGTGCGTGGGCAGGCAGTTTCGCGCTGCTGCTGGCCACGCGCTTCGCCGAAGGGCTCGGTTTCGTGATCGTGGTCGTCGCTGCGCCGGCCGTGCTGAATCGCGTGACGCCGCCCGAGCGGCGCAATCTCGTATTCGGCCTGTGGAGCACGTTCATGCCGGCCGGCATGGCGCTGTCGATGCTCGTCGGGCCGCTGCTCGGCGGCTGGCGCAACGGCTGGCTCGCGGCCGCGGCGCTGACGCTCGTCGCGGCGGCTGCGGTGCCCGTCACGACATCCGCCGATGCTCCGTCGCGGCAGGCCGCCGCGCCGCGCATCGGGCCCGCGCTGCGCGACGTGCTCGCGTCGCGCTCGACCACGCTGCTCGCGCTGGGCTTCGCGACCTACAACGTGCAGTTCTTCGCGGTGATGACGTTCCTGCCGGTCTTCCTGATGCAGCGTCTCGGCGTCGCGGTCGGCGCGGCGGGGCTGATCAGCGCGGCGATCGTCGCCGCGTGCGTGATCGGCAACCTGACCGCCGGCTGGCTGCTGTCGCGCGGCGCGCGGCCGGGGATCGTGATGGCCGCGACGTCGGTGGCGATCGGCGTGGCCGGCGCAGGGCTCTTCAGCGCGGCCACGCCCGCGCCGCTCGCGGTCGCGCTGGGTTTCGCGTTCTCGGCGATCGCGGGGATGCTGCCCGCGACGATCCTTGCTTGCGCGCCGGGCTCCGCTCCGTCGCCGTCGCTGGCGCCGCTCAGCATCGGCTGGGTCGTGCAGGGCAACTACCTTGGGCAAGTGATCGGGCCGCTGACGATCGGCGCGATCGTCGGCGCGTTCGGCTGGTCGGGCGGCATCGGGCTGATGCTCGCGGCCGCTGTCGCCGGCGCGGCGATCGGCCTGTTGCTGCTGCGCGAACCGATGGGCCGGCGCTGAGCGCGGCGCCGGTGCCGTTCAACCTGCACGGAAGTCCGTCAAGCATGCTCAACACCATGGACAGCCTGATCTGCGAAGAAGACGTGTCGTCCGACGCGCCGGCATTGGGCGAATACGAAGCGATGCCGCCGCGCGTTGGCGGCATCACGCATCCGCGCGTGACGATCGGCCGCGCGCCGGTTTCGGAACACGCCGCGGCCGCGGTCTCGCCGTTGCGCCCGCAACTGTTCGTCACGGTGCTGGAGGCTGGCGACGACGGCCTGCTGATTCGATGGGTCGAGAGCGGCCGTTGCCATTACGGCGAGCAACGCTGGCGTTTGCGCGTCGCGTTGCAGCCGGGCCGCTGCGCGATCTCGGGGCGGCCGATCGAGCCGGGCGAGCCGGTGTTCCGGCCGGTGCGGCGGCCCCTGCCCGCCAACGGCGACGAGATGATCTGCCCGGCGTCGGTGCCGTGCGCGGCCGGCGCGACGCGGGCGGACGTCGCGCCCGAGGACGACGATGCACGGAATCCGGCCGACGTTCTCGACTGAACATCGGCCGGCCGCGCACGGCACTACTTCTTCAGATCGTTCCGGTACTGGATGAACCCTGCGTTGTTCGCGAGCTTGTCGTACAGCGCGCGCGCGGTCGTGTTGGTTTCGTGCGTGAGCCAGTACACGCGGCTCGCGCCGGCTTCACGGGCACGTTCGTACACGGCCTCGATCAGCGCGCCGCCCGCGCCTTGCCCGCGTGCGTCGGGTGAGGTGTACAGGTCCTGCAGGTAGCAGTACGGCCCTTCGGTCCAGCACGAGCGGTGGTAGATCGAATGCACGATCCCGACCAGCGCGCCCGACGCGTCGAATGCGCCGAGCACGAACATCGGTTCGGCGGGATCCATCAGGCGGGCCCACGTCGTCGCGAACACCGCGTCGCTCAGCGCGGTGTCGTAGAACTTCTGGTAACCCTGCCACAGCGGGCGCCAAGCGGCTTCATCGGTGGCGACGAGCGCGCGCACCGTGACGCGCGTCGCGTCGTTCGCGCGGCTGGCCGCGTCGCGCGCACTCGCGTGCGCGTGGCGGATCGCGGTGAGCGACTGGCGCTGCTCGCCCTGCGCGTCGAAGTTCTCGGGCGCGAGCCAGGCGTCGAACGCGGCGCGCACGGCCGGCCATTCGCCGTCGATGATCGAGAACCACGCGGTGTCGCGATTGCGGCCCCGGTAGATGATCGCCTGCCGGAACGTGCCTTCGTAGCGGAAGCCGAGCCGTGCGGCCGCCTTGCGCGACGGCGCGTTCAGGTCGTCGCACTTCCATTCGTAGCGCCGGTAGCCGAGCGTGTCGAACGCGTACTTCATCAGCAGGTACTGCGCTTCGGTCGACACGGGCGTGCGCTTGAGCAGCGGCGAGAACGTGACGGAGCCGACCTCGATCACGCCGTTGGCCGGATCGATGCGCATCAGCGCGAGCGTGCCGACCGCGCGACCCGTCGCGCGGTCGATCACCGTGTAGTGCAGCGGATCGGCGCTCGCCGCCGCACCGCGTGCGTAGTCGCGGTAGCTCGACTCGTCGGTGTACGGGCCGTGCGCGAGATAGGTCCAGTCGCTGCCGTCGGGCGCTTGGGCGTAGGCGGCGTACAGGTCGGACGCGTGGCGCTCGGCGTCGAGCGGTTCGAGCCGGCAGTAGCGGCCTTCAAGCACGATGCGCTCCGGGCGCGGGCGCGCGGACCAGTCGGGAACGGGGTGGCCGATGGGCTGTTGGAAGGCGTTGGTGAGCGTGGACAAGGTCGATCTCGCTTCGGTTGGCGGCCGGCGACATGCCGGCATGCAGACGATCGTAGTCCTGGCGAGGTACCATGAGAAGCGCCAGAGTTAGACAAATTTATGGTGCCACGATCCGCACGCCAGCCGTGCGCCACTAACCGTGCGTCACGTTCCGACACTTTCACGCTGCGATGCTCCGATGACGACTGTCTTTCCTGCCGGCGACGCGCCGTTGCTGCCGCTCGATGCGCCGCTGGCGCGCGCGCCGGGCGCGCCTTCGCTGCAGCGCCAGTTGCTGCGCCGCGTCCGCGACGCGATCCTTGGTGGCGCGATGCCGGCCGGCACGCGGCTGCCCGGCACGCGCGCGCTGGCCGAGACGCTCGGCGTGTCGCGCAACACGACGGCCGCCGTCTACGAGCAGCTGGTCGCCGAAGGCTTCCTGCAGTCCGACCGCCGCGGTACGCGCGTCGTCGGGCTGTCGCGGCCGGCGCCACCGCGCCGGCGTGCCGCGCCGCCGGCAGTCGCGCAGCGGCTCGGCCGGATTCGCCCGAGCCTCGTCGGCACCGGCGAATCGGAGGGTTTTCGGCCGGGCGTGCCCGCGCTGTCGCATTTCCCGGTGGACGCGTGGCGGCACGCGATCGACCGCGCGCTGCGCCGCGCCGGCCGCGACCTGCTCGCGTATGGCGATCCGCTCGGCGAGCGCACGTTGCGCGAATCGATCGCGCGCCACCTGGCAGTGACGCGCGGCGTGCGCTGCGATCCCGAGCAGATCGTGATCACGGAAGGCGCACAGGGCGCGATCTCGCTGTGCGCGCAGTTGCTGACGAACCCGGGTGATACGGTGTGGGTCGAGGAGCCCGGCTATCGCGGCGCGCGCACCGCGATGCAGGCGGCCGACCTCGACGTCGTGCCGATGCCGGTCGACGCAGAAGGGTTGCGCGCGGAAGAGGGCGACTGGCGCGAGCGGCCGCCGCGCCTCGTCTATACGACGCCGTCGAACCAGTTCCCGACCGGCGCCGTGCTGTCGATCTCGCGCCGGCTCGCGCTGATCGACGCCGCGCGCCGGCATCGCGCATGGATCATCGAGGACGACTACGACAGCGAATTCCGTCACACCGGCGAGCCGATCGGCGCGATGCACGGGCTCGCGCCCGATTCGCCCGTCGTGTATCTCGGCTCGTTCAGCAAGACGATGTTTCCGGCGCTGCGGATCGGCTTTCTCGTGCTGCCCGAGGCGCTGCTGGCCGCCGTGCGGACGGTACTGCCGGAGATGCTGCGCGGCGGGACGCGCCATGTGCAGCTCGCGCTGGCCGATTTCATCGAGACGGGCGAATACGGCCGGCATCTCGGGCGGATGCGCCGGCTGTATCGCGACCGGCGGCGTTTGCTGCTCGCGGCGCTCGACGCCAGCCTGAGCGTGCCGCACCAGGTCGAGGGTGGGCCGTGCGGATTGCATCTCGCGCTGCGGCTGCCGGCGCGCTACCGCGACCGCGCGATCGTCGACGCGGCGCGCGCGCGCGGCATCGGGCCGTTCCCGCTGTCGGGGTTTTCGATCGATGCGGCATCGGCGGCCAACGGGCTCGTGCTCGGCTTCGGCAATACATCGGCCGATGCGTTCGAGCCGATGTTGCGGACGGTATCGGCGATTGCGCAGCGGGTCGGCGGGAAGTGAACGGTCGCCGGACTTGTGCGGATTGACGAACCGCGCTCTTTGTTCGAAACGAACGCCGTCGCGGCTCCGCAGCCGCGACACCCCCTGGCGTACGGGTTTCGATTCGTAGGTTCCGACGGGCCGCGTGGACTATAAATGGATGGGTGTACCGGTGCTTGTCGGGCGCCTGCGCGTCTCGCGCATGTCGGCGCCGCGACTGCCGGGGGAGGTGCACCTTGGTTCGCCAGACGCTTGCTCGCGCCGTGCTTCGCACCGCGTTGATCGGGGGGGTATTTGCCGGATTTTTGCCGTCGCCGGCCGTCATTGCGGCGACGCTCGCGCCGCCCGCTGCACCACCCGCCATGAAGGAAAGGCCACATGCCGCGCCTTACGCGATGCCGGTCGACTTTCCGGCGATCGTCGACCGCTACGGCCCGGCGGTCGTGACCATCATGACCGCCGGGCCCGACCAGCAGGCCGGCGGCCCGTCCCTTGCGATCCTCGATCCCGACGATCCGCTCGCCGCGTTCTTCCGGCGTGGCGCGCCGTCGCCCGCGCAGGGCCCGCAGGCGCCGGCGCCCGATACGTCGCCGCGCGCGGTGTCGGGCAGCGGCTCGGGCTTCATTGTCAGCGCCGACGGCCTGATCCTCACGTCCGCGCATGTGGTCGACGATGCGACCGACGTGACGGTGCGGCTCACCGATCGCCGCGAATTCAAGGCGACGGTGCTGGTCGTCGATCCGCAAAGCGACGTCGCCGTGCTGCGAATCGACGGAAAGAAACTGCCGTTCGTGCGCGTCGGCGATTCGTCGAAGGTACGCGCGGGCGAACCGGTGATGACGATCGGCGCGCCGGACGGATCGGGCAATACGGTCACGGCCGGCATCGTCAGCGCGACGTCGCACCGGCTGCCGGACGGCAGCGCGTTTCCGTTCTTCGAGACCGACATCGCGCCGAATCCCGACAACTCCGGCGGCCCCGTGTTCAATCGCGCGGGCGACGTGATCGGCATTGCGGTGCAGGTCTATACGGGCGCCGACCGCTACGCGAGCATGACGTTCGCGATCCCGATCGCGTTCGCGGCAAAGGTGCGCGCGCAGCTACAGACGCAGATGCAGGCTCAGGCTCAGGCTCAGGCTCAGGCGCAGGCGCAGGCGCAGGCTCAAGCTCAAGCTCAAGCTCAAGCTCAAGCTCAAGCTCAAGCGCAGGGTGCGCCGTCCGGCAACGCGTTCGGTGTCGACGTGCAGGACGTCGGCGCCGGGCTGGCCGCGGCGTTCGGGCTGCCGCGTCCGGCGGGCGCGCTCGTCAACGGCGTCGCGCCCGGCTCGCCGGCCGCCGTGGCCGGCCTGAAGCCCGGCGACGTGATCGTGAAGCTGGGCGACAAGGCGATCGGCCGCTCGGCTGAACTGAACGACCTGGCCGCCGCGCTGTCGCCCGGCGAGAAGGCGTCGCTGCGGGTGATCCGCAATCGCGCGCCGGTGATGCTGACGATCACGGGCGCCGCCGACGAGGCGGCCGGCAACGCCGGCGCGGCGGCAGGCATGGCCGCGCCGAAGGTCGCTGTCCGGCCAAGGCCAAGGCCAGGGCCGGGGCCGGGGGCGGGCGACGGCGGCGACCGGCTCGGGCTGACGATGCACGCGCTGAGCGACGACGAGCGCCGCTCGACGGGGCTCGCGGTCGGGATGATGGTGGACGCAGTGCACGGCCCGGCAGCGCGCGCGGGCATTCAGCCGGGCGATGTCGTGCTGGAGCTCAACGACACGCTGCTCGAGACGCCGGACGACGTGCAGTCGCTCGAAGCGAACGGCGGCAGCGTGATCGCCGTGCTGATCCAGCGCAACAACGCGCGGAAGTTCGTGTCGGTGCGCGCGCGTTAGGGCGTTGACGCGGGCGGCGGCAGGCGGCGATCACGTCGGTCTATCCGGTGTCGATGGCGACGATCCGCGACACCGGCGGCGGCGCGCGCGCGGCGAGCCGGATCGGCTATGCGGCGATGGCGGCCGCGTTCGCGCCGATGCTCGGCCCGACGCTCGGCGGCGTGCTCGATCAGACGGTGGGCTGGCGCGCAAGCTTCTGGTTGCTCGGCGCAGCCGGCATCGCGCTGTTCGGCTGGTGCGCGTTCGATCTCGTCGAAACGCACACGAACCGGTCGTCGAGCCTCGGGCGGCAGCTTCGCGCGTATCCGGCGCTGCTCCGCGCGCGCCGCTTCTGGGCCTACGCGCTTTGCATGGCGTTTTCGACGGGCTCGTTCTACGCGTTCCTGGCCGGCGCGCCGCTCGCCGCGAAAACGGTGTTCGGCATCGCGCCGGCGGAGATCGGCTTCTACATGGGAACGATCACGGCCGGTTTCGTGTGCGGCAGCTTTCTGGCTGCGCGTTACGCGCGCCGCTACGCGCTGGCCACGACGATCCTGTGCGGGCGGGTCGTCGCGTGCGCGGGGCCGCTGATCGGCCTCGCGCTGAGGTTCGGCGGCGCGACGCATGCGATCGCGTGGTTCGGGCCGGGCGTGCTGGTCGGCATCGGCAACGGGCTGACCCATCCCGGCGCGCATGCCGGCGCAGTGTCGGTGCGGCCGGAACTGGCGGGCAGCGCGTCGGGGCTGGCCGGCGCGATGGCGATCGCCGGCGGCGCCGCGCTTTCGTCGCTGACGGGCGCGGTGCTGACCGCCGGCAACGCGGGCTATGCGCCGCTCGCGATGACGTTGCTGTCGGCTGCGATCGCGCTGGCGGCCGCCGTCTGCGTGCGGGTGCTTGATGCGCGGGATGCCGGGCGGTGAACGCGGGTGCGACCCGCTACCGTGTCGTGTGCGATTGGCGGACAATCCGTTGAATGCCGGGAGACGACGGACCATCCGCGAGCCGTATTCCCCGACAAACGCGAAGGGCGAATGGGCGAGGACGCGATGAACGACTTTTCTGATTTCCAGCGGGAAATTGCCGATGCCGCGAGGGCGACATTCAGGGCGTTGCGGGCGTTGCATCCGGACGAACATTTCTACGCGTTCGCGCTTTATACGGACAGCGGCGCGATGACGGTGGTGCCGGCGGCCAATTCGGTCGAAGGGCTGAGCCGGATCCGCGCGCAACAGGCGATCGCAGACGACGATCGGGCCCCGTGGTGTGCGTGGGGTTTTTCCGAATGGGCATATGCAGCGGCGGAAGCGTCGCCGTTCAACGAGATCTGCGGCAAGCTGGCCGATGAAGTGCTGAGCCCACAGTTTGTCCGGTCGAGATTCGCGGAATTTTCCCGGCAACTTCACGCCGACATGATCGAGGCGTTGCGGCTGCTCGATCGCGACGGCCTGTTCGGCACGGGCGAAGCAAGGGCGGCCATCACGCTGTTCGTGTCGATCAGCGACGACGATGCGGCCGAGGCGCTGGAAAACGACTCGGCGAAAGCGCTGAATCCGCCGGCCGTCGTCGAAGCCTTCCTGCACCGCTACGACTGACCGGAAGCGGCTGCGGCCACCGCACGGGCGGCCGCCCTGCCTGCTTCGTTACGGCTTCGCGCCCACCACGAACTCGAACGTCGCGACGCCGTCGACGCCGCCCGTCACGCGGTCGCCCGGCTGCAGCGCGCCGACGCCGGCTGGCGTGCCGGTGAAGATCAGGTCGCCGGCCTTCAGCTCGACCGAGCGCGACACATACGCGATGACGTCGGGCACGGCCCAGATCATGTCGGCCAGATCGCCTTGCTGGCGCGTTTCGCCGTTGACCGCGAGCCAGATGCGGCCCGTCGCCGGGTGGCCGGTGGCCGTCGCCGCGCGCAGCGCGGTCACCGGGCCCGACGCGTCGAAGCCCTTCGCCCAGTCCCACGGACGGCTCAGCTTCTTCGCTTCGGCCTGCAGGTCGCGGCGCGTGAGGTCGACGCCGACGCCGTAGCCCCACACGTGCGACAGCGCGTCGGCCGGGTCGATCGACCGGCCGTCCTTGCCGATCGCGACGACCAGCTCGATTTCATGATGGAGATCGTTCGTCAGCGGCGGATAGGGGACGGTGCCGCTTGCCGGGACGATCGCATCGGCCGGCTTCGTGAAGAAGAACGGCGGCTCGCGGTCGGGATCGGCGCCCATTTCGCGTGCGTGGTCGGCGTAGTTGCGGCCGACGCAGAATACGCGGCGCACCGGAAAGCGCGCGGACGACTGTTCGACTTCGACGGAAGGACGCTCGGCAGCGTCGATGACATAGGCGGACATCGGATGGCCTCGTTCGGTAGATAGACGGATGCCGGCGCCCGTGCGGCGCACGGGCCGGCATGCGTGCAACGATACCCGACGCGCGTGCGGCCGGATGCGACGCAATTGCGTTTTACCGGGACAAAACTACGCGTCGGCGGCCGCCGGCGCATCGTCGCCGTCCGGCAACGCGGCGTTCGCGTCGCGGTAGGCCTTCGGCGACACGCCGACCCGCGCGCGGAAGCGCCGCGCGAAATACCCTTCGTCGCGAAAGCCGACCGAGCGCGCGATGTCCGCGATGCGCCGGCTCGTATGGGCCAGCAGCGATTGCGCGAGCGCGATCCGGCGCTCGGTCACGAGATCGGTGAACGTGCTGCCGGTTTCCTTGCGGACCAGGTGCGCGAGGTAGTTGGGCGACAGGAACGCGGCCTCGGCGGTCGCGGCGAGCGTCAGGTCCTCGCGGGTCAGGTTCGCGCGCACGTGCCGCAGCACGCGCGCGAGCGCGTCGCGCCGGCCCGCGCGCTGGGCGCCGCGCTGCGCGAGCTTGTCGAGCGCGCCCGCGTACTGCGTGCAGACGAGCCCGATCAGTTGCAGCAGGTAGCCGCGCAGCAACGTGGTCGAGCCGAAGGTGCGCACGCGATCGGTGTCGAGCATGCACAGCGCGAGGCGGCGCGCTTCGTCGTACGTGTCGCCGGTCAGGATGAAGTCGAGATGCTCCTGGAAGCGGAACGGCGTCAGCTCGGGAAAGCGGTGCGCGGGCACGTCCTCGAGATCGAGCGGGTCGACGTCGAGATCGGCGCGCAGGAACGCCTGGCTGAAGTTGATCACGATGAAGTGCGCGCCTTCCGGATGCGGGATCAGGTGCTCGCGGTGCGGCAGCACGAACGCGAGCGCGCCGCGCGGAAACGGCCGCGTGACGCCGCCGATCCGCTGCTCCGTATCGCCGCCGAGATTGAACTGGATCTGGAAATACGCGTGCCGGTGCGGCTCGGTGATCGCCTGGCGCGACGCTTGGTCGCGGATGTAGAAATCGAGCCGGTCGCTGCGTTCGGGCATCCCGTACAGGCGCGGCGGGGCGATGGAGGGCATGAAGGATTGTGCGGTTCGTGACGCGGTGGAGCCGCGATGGTACAGCGAACCGCGCGAGGCCGGAATGTGTGGCGGCGGCGCGCGGTGGCGATCAAGCGTCCGGATGGAAGCCGAGATAGCGGGCGTGCGGGTCAGTAACGCTACCGGCAAGCCGGCTCGACGCGTCGACCGATGCAAGCGCATCCGTTGTCGCCGCGCGGTTCGATACCAGCGTCCAGGCGATGGCGTCGCCGGCGGCAACCGTCGACGTCGTGAGCAGATCCGTCAAGGCGGCGAGCAGCGCGGGCGCGGGTGGCGCATGAATCACGAACCCTTCATTGGCCACGGCCGCCGTGTCGATCCCCAGGACCGCGCACAGCCGCGCGCGCAGCGGCGTCTCGGCTTCGCTCGCCGCTCGAGAGCGCGCGATGTTCTCGCGCGTGACCGCGTCGACGATCGCGCCGCCGCGGATGAGCGGCGCCTGCTGCCACGCGTCGGACGGGCATTGCTTGTCGCCGGGCGTCAGCGGCACGAACGGATTGATCTCGGCCGGGTAGATCCGGCACACGAGCGGGCGTTCATCGTAGATCCTGCAGCGCAGGTCGTCTTGCAGGTTCGGGCATGGCCCGGCGTGGGAGGCGGTGAGCACCACCGTGATGCGCACGGGCAGCGAGCCACTGAGCGCGGGTGTCGAACGGGCGCGCTTGTATGCGGCGAACGCGTTGTCGGGCTCGGGTTCGACGAGCCATGGCATCGCGTCGCACAGGAGCTCCACGTGACCGCCGCGCCGCAGCCACGCGATCGCCTCGCCGATCGTCAGTGGAATGCGCAGGTCGCGGCAGCATCCGCCGCAGCCGGTGCAGGCGAAGTCGATGTCGGCGGGGGTAGCAGCGGCGGTATCGTTCATTTGTAGTGTGCTGGGGTATCGGGCGTGCCGCGAAGCATCGCGACGCCGCCGGCGGTTTCGTTCAACGGACGAGCAGCGGCGCGACCCGGCGGCGCAGCTCGGGCACGACTTCGGCGTCGAACCACGGATGATGCTTGAACCACGCCTGGTTGCGCGGCGACGGATGCGGCAGCGGCAGCACGTCGGGGCCGTAGTCGCGCCACGCGTGCACGGTGTCGGTCAGCGTCGGCTTGCGCGTGTCGCGCAGGAAATGCCGCTGCGCATACTGGCCGATCAGCAGCGTCAGCCGGATCGACGGCAACTCGGCGATCAGCCGGTCGATCCACAGTTGCGCGCATTCGGGGCGCGGCGGATTGTCGCCGCTCGCGCCGCGGCCCGGGTAGCAGAAACCCATCGGCACGATCGCGAAGCGCGTCTCGTCGTAAAAGGTATCGGCGTCGACGTCGAGCCAGTCGCGCAGCCGCTTGCCGCTCGCGTCGTCCCACGGGATACCGCTCGCATGGACGCGCGCGCCGGGCGCCTGCCCGACGATCAGGATGCGCGCGTCGCGATGGGCGCGCACGACGGGGCGCGGGCCGAGCGGCAGATCGGCTTCGCATGCACGGCACGCGCGGATTTCGGTGAGCAGCACGTCGAGCGGCGCGCGCGTTCGTTTCGGCATCGATTCGGATCGGGGACGGAGTGGCCAGGCAGCGTCGTCCGGGTGGCGCATGCCGGATGCCGCCGAATGGACCGATCGGCGTGGCGCGCCGCCGGAGCGCGCGCTGCATGCATCACGCGGCGCGCATCACGCCTGCGACGGGCCCGGTGCGCCGCCTTCGGCGACCGCAGCATCATACAACGCGGTTTGCGCGATCGCCGCGGCGATCCCCGCGTCGTCGCGCGGACCGTCGAGCATGCCCCAGCGCCGGTACTGGGACAGGAACCACTCGCCTTCGCGCGGATCGGGCCGGTTCACGGCGCCGTCGTCGTGGAAGCGGATCGGCAGCGGCGGCGCGGCGAACGGCCCCGCGCCGTAGTCGCCGAGCAGGCGCGGCGCGATCAGCCGGGCCGGCACGCCGAGCGCGTCGGGCGACGCGAGCCAGTCGGCCGCCTCGCGGCGGTGCGCGGCGCTGTCGAGCCACGCGCACGCATCGACGAGCGTGCGGATCAGCGCGCGCGCGGTGGCCGGATACAGCGCGACGAAGTCGCGCCGGGCCGCGAGCACCTTTTCCGGATGATCGGGCCAGATCTCGCTCGTGACGGCGACGGTCCGGCCCGCGCCGCAGGCGTCGGCTACCGCGTGCCACGGCTCGCCTGCGCAGAAGCCGTCGAGCTCGCCGTTCGCGAGCGCGGCGACCATCTCGGGCGGCGGGATCACGACGCTGCGCACGTCGCGCAGCGGATCGACGCCGTGCGACGCGAGCCAGTGGTTCAGCCACATCGCGTGCGTGCCGGTCGGGAATGTCTGCGCGAGGAGCGGCTTGCGGCCGAGCGTCGCGAACGTGGCGCGCACGCTGCCGTTGTCGCGATACGCGTCGGCGAGGCCGCGCGACAACGTGATCGCCTGGCCGTTGCGGTTCAGCACCATCAGCGCGGCCATGTCGGCCTGCGGGCCGCCGATGCCGAGCTGCAGCCCGCAGACGAGCCCGTACAGCGCATGCGCGGCGTCGAGCTCGCCGCTCAGCAGCTTGTCGCGCACGGCGGCCCACGACGGCTGGCGGCTCAATTCGAGCGTGAGGCCGTGCCGCGCGCCGAGGTTCAGGCGCTGCGCGACGATCAGCGGGGCCGCGTCGCTCAGCGCGACGAACCCGAGGCGAAGATGTGCGCGTTCCGGCGCGGCGGGAGGGGAAGTATTCATGGCGTTCATTTGGGTGACGCGTCGAGCAGTTGCCGTGCGACGTCGACGATGCGCAGGCCCTGATCCATCGCGCGCTTGCGCAGCGCCGCATACGCGTCGTGTTCGGACAGCTTGCGCTGGTCCATCAGCACGCGTTTCGCGCGATCGATCAGCTTGCGCTCCGTGAGTTCGCGCTCGACGTCGGCAAGCCGGCGGCGCAGCGCATCGTCGTGCGAGAAGCGCGCGAGCGCGACTTCGAGAATCGGCGCGAGGCGCTCGGCCGACAGCCCTTCGACGAGATACGCGCTGACGCCCGCGCCGACCGCCGCGCGGATCAGCGACTGGTCGGCGTCGTGGCTGAACATCAGCACGGGGCGCGGCGCGGTCGCGTGCATCACCGCGAGCTGCTCGAGCGTGTCGCGCGACGGCGAATCGGTATCGATGATCACGACGTCGGGGCGCTGCTCCTCGACGGCCGCCGGCAGGCGCGCGGGCGTCGCCACGTCGTTGAGCATCTCGTAGCCGAGGCGTGCGAGCGCGTCGCCGAGTTCGCCGATCGGCTTGTCGGTGTCGGTGACGAGCAGCACGCGCAGGCGGGTGGAAGGGGGAGGCGAACTCATGATGCGGGCAACAGGGGCGGCGGAACTGTGGTGCAAGGCGCGAACGATGGATGCGGACGGCAAGCGCAGCCCGCGTTGTCGGGAAGGGAGTGCGGCCGAAGCCGCGCGATGCCGCGCATGCTAGGCGGCCCGGGAAAGCGCCGCTTCGCTGGCGGCGTCCGCGCACTGCACGGACGCTTCGCCGATCGCCCCGCCGACGAGGATCACGGCCGGGCTGCCGAGCCGCGCTGCGTCGATGCCGCGCGCGAGACCGCCTAGCGTGCCGGTCCAGCGGCGTTCGTCGGGCGTGCCAGCCCATTGTACGGCCGCTGCCGGCGTCGACGCCGGCAGCGCGGCGAGCAGGCCCGCCGCAATGCTGTCGACGCGGCTCATCCCCATGTAGATCGCGAGCGTGGTGCCGGTCGCCGCGAGTCGCGACCAGTCGGGTTCGCCGTGGTCCTGGCGGTGCGCGGTGATGAACGTGACGCCCTGGCAATGCTCGCGGTGGGTCAGCGAGATGCCGAGGCTCGCGGCGGCCGCGAATCCCGACGAGATGCCGTTGACGATCTCGACCGGAATCGCGGCGGCGCGCAGCGTCGCGAGTTCTTCGCCGGCGCGCCCGAACAGCAGCGCGTCGCCGCCTTTCACGCGCACCACGTGCGCGCCGCGCAGCGCGTAGCGGCGCATCAGCCGCTCGATGAACGCCTGCGGCGTGGAACGGCAGCCGCCGCGCTTGCCGACGCGGATGACGCGGGCCTGCGGCGCGAGTTCGACGATGCCGGGCGCGACGAGATCGTCGAGCAGCAGCACGTCGGCGGCGGCCAGCGCCTTCACGGCCTTCAGCGTGAGGAGATCGGGATCGCCGGGGCCGGCGCCCAGCAGCGTGACTTTGCCAGTCGTCATGTCGTGTTCCTTGCCGCGTGCGTGCGTGCGGCGGTCGAGTACGCGTGGTCTGCGCGGCGGTGGCGGGCGGTCGAACCGCACCGGCATCCGGCCGTGCCGCGCACGGAGGGACACCGTTGTCCTGATCGGCCCGCCGTGAACGACGGGCATGGTTTGCGGGGACTGCCCACCGGCGCCGTTGCCGGTGTGATGCATGAGGTTGAGCAATATCCGGGCCAACCGGCATGACGCGTGGCGTTCGCGCGGCGCGACGCACTGCGCACGGCCGCAATGCCGCATCGGCGTGCATCGCGCCCCACCAGCGCGCACCGCGATGTCGCATGGCGACAGTGCTGCAGCGCACCACATCTGTGCTTCGCCGCATCGTGGCGCATCGCGCACCGCGTGCCGGACCGCCTCTTGCGCTGGCCGGCGAGCCTTGCGCGGCGGGGCTGCGGTCCCGATTCGGTCCGACATGGCACGGTGCTTGCGTAAGCTGGTTCGGGCGAATCAACGGCGATTCGTCCGCAGTACCGATTACAGACGTGCCCGGCAACGGGCTTCATGGGCAACGGCGTCCTACGCATCGGGTCTCGACGAGACCGGGTGCGCAGGACGCCGTTTTTCGTTTGGCGGATGACATGACCGACAAAGCTACCCGTATCGATCTCTTCAGCTTCCGCACCGCGCCAATGCGCGCGTTCCACATGACGTGGATGGCGTTCTTCGTGTGCTTCTTCGCGTGGTTCGCCTGCGCGCCGCTGATGCCGCTCATCGCGCGCGAATTCCACCTGACCGCGGCACAGGTCGCCAACATCAACATCGCCGCGGTGGCCGCGACGATCGCCGTGCGGCTGCTCGTCGGCCCGATGTGCGACCGCTTCGGCCCGCGCCGCGTGTACGTCGGCTTGCTGCTGCTCGGCGCGATCCCCGTGTTCGCCGTGTCGTTCACGCACGACTACCTGTCGTTCCTGATCTGCCGGCTCGGCATCGGTGCGATCGGCGCGGGCTTCGTGATCACGCAATACCACACGTCGGTGATGTTCGCGCCGAACGTGGTCGGCACCGCGAACGCGACGACGGCTGGCTGGGGCAATGCCGGCGCGGGCGCGACGCAGGCGCTGATGCCGCTGATCGTCGCCGCCGGCCTGATGCTCGGTTTCGGTGACGACTCGTCGTGGCGCATCGCGCTCGTCGTGCCGGGCGTCGCGATGCTCGTGATGGCCTGGGCGTACTGGCGCTTCACGCAGGATTGCCCGCAAGGCGACTTCGTCGCGCTGCGCAAGGAAGGCGTGACGGTCGACAGCGGCAAGAAGGGCGGCTGGGCGAGCTTCGTCGCCGCATGCGGCAACTATCGCGTGTGGATGCTGTTCGTTACGTATGGCGCGTGCTTCGGCGTCGAGGTGTTCATCCACAACATCGCCGCGCTGTACTACGTCGATCACTTCAGCCTGTCGCTGAAGGACGCGGGCTTCGCGGTCGGCCTGTTCGGGCTGCTCGCGCTGTTCGCCCGCGCGCTCGGCGGCTGGCTGTCCGACAAGATCGCTGCGCGCCGCAGCCTCGACGTGCGCGCTGCGCTGCTGTGCGCGCTGATCATCGGCGAAGGGCTCGGGCTGATCTGGTTCTCGCATGCGCAAAGCATCGGCATCGCGCTCGTCGCGATGCTGACCTTCGGCCTCTTCACGCACATGGCCTGCGGTGCAACCTACGCGCTCGTGCCGTTCATCGACCGCAAGGCGCTCGGCGGCGTCGCGGGGATCATCGGCGCGGGCGGCAACGTCGGCGCGGTCGCCGCGGCTTTCCTGCTGAAGGGTGTCGGCGACGTGCAGCACACGCTGAGCCTGCTCGGCCTCGCCGTCACCGCGACCGCGCTGTGCGCGATGGCCGTGCGCTTCAGCGAAGAACACAAGGCACGCGAGGCCGAGCTGCGCGACCGCGCGCTGGCTGCCGGCAACGCCGCCAACTGATCGACCGAAGGAAACGTCACATTATGAAACTCATCGTCATCGGCCACGGCATGGTCGGCCACAAGCTCCTCGAATGCGTCGCGGCCGAAGCCGGCACGACGGGCGCGCTGCAGGTCACCGTGCTCGGCGAGGAACCGCGCCCGGCCTACGATCGCGTGCACCTGTCCGAATTCTTCGCGGGCAAGTCGGCGGACGACCTGTCGCTCGTCGAACCCGGCTTCTTCGAGCGTCATCCGCAGTTCGACCTGCGCCTGAACGCGTGCGTCGCGTCGATCGACCGCGCCGCGCATACGGTCACGCTCGCGTCGGGCGAAACGCTCGGATAC
The DNA here is from genome assembly GCF_003330765.1 of Burkholderia pyrrocinia. Classification (NCBI taxonomy): domain Bacteria; kingdom Pseudomonadati; phylum Pseudomonadota; class Betaproteobacteria; order Burkholderiales; family Burkholderiaceae; genus Burkholderia; species Burkholderia pyrrocinia. Next base: position 1,230,335 of record NZ_CP024903.1, read on the forward strand.
GACAAGCTGGTGCTCGCGACGGGCTCGCGCCCGTTCGTGCCGCCGCTGCCGGGCCGCGATCGCGCCGGCTGCTTCGTGTATCGCACGATCGAGGATCTCGAAGCGATGCAGGCGTGCGGCACGCACGCGAAGCGCGGTGTCGTGATCGGCGGCGGGCTGCTCGGCCTCGAATGCGCGAAGGCGCTGCGCGACATGGGGCTCGACACGCACGTCGTCGAATTCGCGCCGCGGCTGATGGCCGTGCAGGTTGACGACGGCGGCGGCCGGATGCTGCGCGCGAAGATCGAGGCGCTCGGCGTGACCGTGCATACGGGCAAGAACACGCTCGAGATCGTCGACGGCGAAGACGGTACGCACCGGATGGCGTTTGCCGACGGTACGCACCTCGACGCCGACATGATCGTGTTTTCCGCCGGCATCCGCGCGCGCGACGAACTGGCGCGCGCCTGCGGGCTCGAGACCGGCCCGCGCGGCGGCGTGGCGATCGACGACGCATGCCGGACGAGCGACGCCGACATCTACGCGATCGGCGAATGCGCGGCATGGAACGGCATGGTGTACGGCCTCGTCGCACCCGGCTACGACATGGCGCGCGTGGTCGCGAAGCAGCTCGGCGGCGACGCGAACGGCACGGCCGAGGCCGCATTCGCGGGCGCCGACATGAGCACCAAGCTGAAGCTGATGGGCGTCGATGTCGCGAGCATCGGCGACGCGCACGGCGCGACGGCCGGCAGCCGCACCTACCAGTACGCGGACGAGCGCCGCCAGGTCTACAAGAAGCTCGTGGTGTCAGACTGCGGCAAGTTCCTGCACGGCGCGGTAATGGTCGGCGACGCGGCCGAATACGGCACGCTGCTGCAGATGATGCTGAACCGCATCGAGCTGCCCGAGTCGCCCGAATTCCTGATCCTGCCGTCGTCGGACGGTGTCGCGAAGCCGGCGATCGGCGTCGACGCGCTGCCTGCGGCCGCGCAGATCTGCTCGTGCAACAACGTGTCGAAGTCGCAGATCTGCGCGGCGGTCGCGGATGGCGCGGCGAGCCTCGGCGCGCTGAAGTCGTGCACGGGCGCCGGCACGTCGTGCGGCGGCTGCGTGCCGCTCGTCACGCAGATCATGAAGGCCGAGATGAAGAAGCAGGGCCTCGCGGTCAACAACCATCTGTGCGAGCACTTCCCGCATTCGCGCCAGGAGCTGTTCCACCTGATCCGCGTCGAGGGCATCACGACCTTCGACGAACTGCTCGCGAAGCACGGCCACGGGCTCGGCTGCGACGTGTGCAAGCCGGCCGTCGCGGGCATCCTCGCGTCGTGCTTCAACGAGTTCGTGCTGAAGAAGGAGCATGCGGGGCTGCAGGATTCGAACGACTACTACCTCGCGAACATCCAGCGCGACGGCACGTATTCGGTCGTGCCGCGCATGGCGGGCGGCGAGGTCACGCCGGAAGGGCTGATCGCGGTCGGCCAGGTCGCGAAGAAATACGGGCTCTATACGAAGATCACGGGCGGCCAGCGCGTCGACCTGTTCGGCGCGCGCGTCGAGCAATTGCCGTCGATCTGGGAGGAGCTGATCGCGGCCGGCTTCGAGTCGGGGCATGCGTACGGCAAGTCGGTGCGCACCGTGAAGTCGTGCGTCGGCTCGACGTGGTGCCGCTACGGCGTCGACGATTCGGTCGGCCTCGCGATCGACATCGAGAACCGCTACAAGGGGCTGCGCGCGCCGCACAAGATCAAGTTCGGCGTGTCGGGTTGCACGCGCGAATGCGCGGAAGCGCAGGGCAAGGACGTCGGCATCATCGCGACCGAGAAGGGCTGGAACCTGTACGTGTGCGGCAACGGCGGGATGAAGCCGCGCCATGCGGAGCTGCTCGCGGCCGATCTCGACCGCGACACGCTGATCCGCTACATCGACCGCTTCCTGATGTTCTACGTGCGCACCGCCGACCGGCTGCAGCGCACGAGCGTGTGGCGCGACAACCTCGAAGGCGGGCTCGACTACCTGATCGACGTCGTCGTGCACGACAAGCTCGCGATCGCGGCCGAACTCGAAGGCGACATGCAGCACGTGGTCGACACCTACGAATGCGAATGGAAGAAGGCCGTCACCGATCCCGACACGCGCAAGCGCTTCCGTCACTTCGTGAACAGCGATGCGTCGGACGCGACCATCGAATTCGTCGAGACGCGCGGCCAGATCCGGCCCGCGACGCCCGGCGAACGCGCGGGCGGCAAGCCCGTATCGATCCCGGTCGTCGCCGAAGGCGCGACGCAAGCCGTCACCGAATCCGCAACCGCTTGATTGGAGAACATCATGAACGATCGTCTTCCCCTGTCCTGGACCCGCGTGTGCCCGCTCGACGACATCGTGCCGAACACCGGCGTGTGCGCGCTCGTCAACGGCGAGCAGGTCGCGGTGTTTCACGTTGCGCATGCCGACGGCGGCGTGTTCGCGATCGACAACGTCGACCCCGTGTCGCAGGCGGCCGTGATGTCGCGCGGGCTGATCGGCAGCCTCGGCGAGCGCGTCGTCGTCGCGTCGCCGCTGTACAAGCAGCATTTCGACCTGCGCACTGGCGAATGCCTCGAATCGCCCGAGCAGTCGGTGAGCGCGTATCCGTCGCGGGTCAAGGACGGCTTCGTGTGGATCGCGGCCTGACCGTCCCGGAGCGCGCATGACCGCCACCCCCGTCAAGAGTGTGTGCCCGTACTGCGGCGTCGGCTGCGGGATGGTGCTGCACGTCGAGGATGGCGAGGTCGTCAAGGTATCCGGCGACGCCGACCATCCGACCAACTTCGGGCGGCTGTGCACCAAGGGTTCGTCGGCGCACGTCGCGCTGCGCCGCTCGGGGCGGCTCGACCGCGCGTTCGTGCGCCGTGCGCGCGAGGACGACCTCGTGCCGCTGCCGGCCCGCGATGCGATCGCCGAGACCGCGCGCCGCCTGCGCGCGGTGCTCGATGCGCACGGCCCCGATGCGTTGTCGTTCTATGTGTCCGGGCAGATGTCGATCGAGGCGCAATACCTCGTCAACAAGCTCGCGAAGGGCTTTGTCGGCACCAACAACATCGAGTCGAACTCGCGCCTCTGCATGGCGAGCGCGAGCACCGGCTACAAGCAGTCGCTCGGCGCGGACGGGCCGCCCGGGTCGTACCAGGATTTCGATCGTGCGAACCTGTTCTTCGTGATCGGCGCGAACATGGCCGATTGCCACCCGATCCTGTTCCTGCGGATGATGGATCGCGTGAAGGCCGGCGCGAAGCTGATCGTCGTCGATCCGCGCCGTACCGGCACGGCCGACAAGGCCGACCTGTTCCTGCAGATCCGGCCGGGCACCGATCTCGCGCTGACGAACGGGCTGCTGCATCTGCTGCATGCGAACGGCCGCACCGACGGCGCGTTCATCGACGCGTACACCGAAGGCTGGGACGCGATGCCCGCGTTCCTCGCCGACTACACGCCCGAGCGTGTCGCCCAAATCACGGGGCTCGCGGAAGCCGATCTCCGCACGGCCGCGCAATGGATCGGCGACGCGCAGGAGTGGATGAGCTGCTGGACGATGGGGCTCAACCAGAGCACGCACGGCGTGTGGAACACCAACGCGATCTGCAACCTGCACCTCGCGACCGGCCGCATCTGCCGCCCCGGCAGCGGGCCGTTCTCGCTGACGGGCCAGCCGAACGCGATGGGCGGGCGCGAGATGGGCTACATGGGGCCCGGGCTGCCGGGCCAGCGCTCGGTGCTGTCCGACGACGACCGCCATTTCGTCGAGAACCTGTGGCGCGTGCCGGCCGGCACGCTGCGCAAGGAAACCGGCCAGGGCACCGTCGACCTGTTCTCGCGGATGGCGGCGGGCGACATCAAGGCATGCTGGATCGTCTGCACGAACCCGGTCGCGACCGTGCCGAACCGACAGAACGTGATCGCCGGGTTGCAGGCCGCGGAGCTCGTGATCGCACAGGACGCGTTCCTCGATACCGAGACCAACCGCTACGCGGATATCCTGCTGCCCGGCGCGCTGTGGGCCGAGGGCGACGGCGTGATGATCAACTCCGAGCGCAACATGACGCTGATGCGCGCCGCGGTCGCGCCGCCCGGCGACGCGCTGCCCGACTGGCGCATCGTTGCGGAAGTCGCGCGCGCGATGGGCTTCGGCGACGCGTTCGACTATGCGTCGGCGGCCGACGTGTTCGACGAGATCGTCCGTTTCTCGAATCCGGCGACGGGCTATGACCTGCGCGGCGCGAGCCATGCGGTGCTGCGCGACGGGCCCGTGCAGTGGCCGGTCGCACCGGGCACCGCGCGCGCGCGGCACCCGATCCGCTACCTGAACGACGGCGTGAGCCAGACGCTGCGCACGGCCGCCGACGCGAACGATGCACCGCGCATTGCGTTCCCGACGCCGTCGGGCAAGGCACGCTTCTTCGCGCGGCCGCACGTCGATCCGGCCGAGCTGCCCGACGACACGTTCCCGATCGTGCTGAACACCGGGCGGCTGCAGCATCAATGGCACACGATGACGAAGACGGGCAAGGTCGCGATGCTCAACAAGCTCAACCCGCGCCCGTTCGTCGAGCTTCACCCGGACGATGCGAGCGCGCTCGGCATCGCCGCGAAGGACAGCGTCGAGATCCGTTCGGCGCGTGGCCGCGCGGTGCTGCCGGCCGTCGTGACCGAGCGCGTGCAGCGCGGCAACTGCTTCGCGCCTATGCACTGGAACGACGTGTACGGCGACGACCTGTGCATCAACGCGGTGACGAACGACGCGATCGATCCCGAATCGCAGCAACCCGAACTGAAATATTGCGCGGTCGCGCTGCGGCGCGTCGAGACGGATGCGTTCGCGTCCGCCGACGACGGGGCGGCGCAAGCCGATGCATGCGCCGACGACGCGCGGCCCGCGCCGGCGATGGTGCAGGCCACCGCTTCACAGGAATCCGACATGGCAGACATCGACACTTTCGCGGCCGCGTTCGGCATCGCCGACCTCGCGCCGCCGCCGCTGACCGACACGGAGCGGCTGTACGTGGCCGGCCTCGTCAGCGGGCTGAAGGCGAGCGCCGGCCGACGCGAGGGCAGCGTGCCCGTGTTGCCGGCCGGCGCGCCGCTCGCGCCGCCGGTGCGGTTCTGGCTCGACGGGATGCTCGCGGGCCTCTTCAGCCGCTCGGCGCCCGCGCGCACGCAGGATGGCGCGGCGCCGGCTCTGGCGCTGCCGGCCGCCGCCGCCGCGTCCGGCGGCGTGCGGATCGTGCGTACGCGCCCGAAGGTCGTGCTGCTGTGGGCATCGCAGACCGGCAACATCGAATCGCTGACCGAGGATTACGCGACGCAGTTGATGAATGCGGGTTTCGAGATCCGCACCACGTGCATGTCCGACTATCCGGTCGCGTCGCTCGCCGGCGCGCAATACGTGCTGCTGATGACGAGCACGTTCGGTGACGGCGATGCGCCCGACAACGGCAGCGAATTCTGGGACGCGCTGCAGGCCGGCAGCGCCGCGCGCCTCGACGGCGTGCACTTCGCGGTGCTCGCGTTCGGCGATCGCAACTACGACCAGTTCTGCGGCCACGGCCGCCGGCTCGACGCGCGCCTCGCGGAACTCGGCGCGGCGCGGCTGTGCCCACGTGTCGATTGCGACGTCGAATTCCAGCGCGACGCCGACCAGTGGCTCGAGCGCGTCGTCGCGCGGATCAAGGAGGCGGACGCCGCGCTGCATGCGGTGCCGTCCGGCGGGTTGAGCCCGTCGGGGCTGCTGCCGACGAAGGCGCATCCGGCGCCGTCGAAGCTCGTCGCGAACCTGCGGCTCAACCGTCCGGGCGCCGCGAAGGACACGCGCTATGTGTCGCTGTCGACCGAAGGCGCGAACCTCGAATACGAATCCGGCGACGCGCTCGGCGTGTGGCCGGCCAACTGCCCGGAGCTGGTCGACGAGCTGCTCGCCGTCACCGCGCTGAAGGCCGATGCGCCGGTGGCGGTGGCGGGCGTCGGTGACCTGCGCCTTCGCGACGCGCTGGCGCACCACCTCGACATCACGCGTCCGCATCCCGATACGCTGGCGTTCATCGCGTCGCGCAGTGCGAACGGCGCGCTGAAGGCGCTGCTCGGCGACGATCGCAAGGCCGACCTGAAGCAATGGCTGTGGGGCCAGCAGCTCGCGGACGTGCTGCACGAATTTCCGGTCGATCTGTCGGGCGCGGATCTGGTCGGCATGCTGA